>NZ_JBNBPL010000012.1:0-146364 GCF_059412425.1 Pantoea sp. CFCC18177 | reverse complement strand
GGGTCGCCCCCATCTCACCAGCAACTTCCCGATGATCAGTCGGGGATCATAGCACCCGGAGGAGAATGATCGAGATATAAGGGTCGCCATTCATGGCGACCGTCATCCATTACTGCTTCAACACAAACGGTGACACGAAGTTGCCCGCGTTCTCTTTGGTGATCAGAATACAGTCAAACAGCTGTTTCTCAGACGCTGCACCGGTTTTTCCGGTCTTGAGGAAGCTATCCGCCTGCTCTACCGCTTTCTGCGCGAATTGCGCCACCGGCTGCATCACGGTATAGGCCAGGGTTCCGGCTTTTACCGCATCCACCGCATCCGGTGAACCATCAAAACCCCCGACCTTAATCTGATTCAGCTTGCCCGCTTCCTTCAGAGCCGCAATCGCGCCCAGCGCCATCTCATCGTTACCGCTGATCACGCCTTTGATATTCGGGTTAGCCTGCAACAAAGACTGCATTTTGTTGAAGCCCTGAGTACGGTCCCAGTTCGCCACTTCCTGACCGACCTTTTTCAGCGTCGGATACTGCGACAACACGGTATCAAAGCCGTTAGCGCGGGTCGCGGCGTTATTGTCCGAAGGCGGTCCCACCAGCTCAACATAGTTAGCGGTATCGCCCACTTGTTTTACCCACTCCATCGCGCCCACGGCGGCACCTTGCGCATTGTTAGACACCAGCTGTGCTTTCGCCAATCCACTCTGATTCAACTCAGCATTGATGATGAAAACCGGGATATTCGCCGCGATGGCTTTTTTCACCGATCCCACCGATCCGTCCGCGTTCGCCGGATCGAGAATAATCGCTTTAGACTTGTTGGTGATCGCGGTATCGATCAGCTGACTTTCGGTGTTGGTATCGCCTTTATGGGCGCTGACTTTGGCACTGTAGCCCAGTTTCTCAGCGGCTTTTTGCGCCACTTGCCCTTCCGTTAACCAGTAGGGATTGGATGGATCGTTAACGATGATGGTCATCAATCCGTTGTCCGCCCAGGTCGGTGCGGCAAAGGTGGTGATGGCCATGGCGGCTGCGGCAATAAACAAACGTTTAGTGAACATAGGTGCTCCGTTATTATTTAGGGGTACAGGTTTTACGGATAACCGCGCGCTGCCAGACAGCGCGCGTGAGTTAGCGACCGCGCCTGCCGTATTGCAAAGTATTGAGCAATACCGCCAGCACAATCACGGCGCCAGTGAACACCGTCTGCCAGTAAGCAGAGACGCCGATAATCACTAAGCCATCAGAGAGAAAACCGATAACAAATGCGCCCAACAGGGTGCCGCGCACGTTACCGCGCCCCCCCGTCAACGCCGCACCGCCAATCACCACAGCAGCAATCGCTGTCAGCTCATAGGTGGTGCCCGCCGTGGGCCCGGCCGAAGTCAGCTGTGATGAGAGCACAAGCCCCGCCATCGCAGCGCAAATACCGGAAAGGACATAAACGCTGATTTTGATGCGTTTCACCGGCACGCCAGAGAGATCGGCGGCACGTTCATTACCACCAGAGGCATACAGCCAGCGGCCAAATGCTGAACGGCTGAGCAGGAATCCGCAGGCCAAAGCCACCACGCCCAGCACCAGCACGCCAACCGGAACGTTGAAGATGCGGTTGAATCCCAGCCAGTCAAAACCGGTGTTGCCGAGTGCTTCGCTGCCAGAGAGTTTGTTGTAAGTCAGGCCGTTGGTGATCAACAGCGCAATTCCGCGCGCCACATACATGGTGCCGAGTGTCGCGACAAAGGCTGGCACTCGGAACCAGGCGATCAGCACCCCGTTCACCAGTCCCACCAGCGCACCCATCACCAGCGTCAAAATCGCCACCGCCCATACCGGCAGATACAGCACCACGCCAAGTGCTTCGAGGTTGATGCCCTGCATCATAAAACCGGCCATCACACCGGCGAGGCCCAGCGTCGATCCCACCGATAAATCGATGCCACCGTTAAGGATCACCAGCAGCATGCCAATCGCGGGTAAACCGAAGATCGCCACATGCGACGCCATGGTCAGGAAGTTGGCACCGGTGAAGTAGTTAGGTGAAAGCAGGGAAAAGGTGGCGATGATCACCAGCAGCGCAATAAAGGCGCGCCCTTCCAGCAACAATCGCGCGAGATTAAGGCTTTTATCAGCTTTCTTTTTCACAGCAACTGGCGGCGAATCCAGCGTTTGGGTTCTGTCTGTCATACCGTTTGCTCCGTTTTTCATGTCATGCCACCAGAGACTCGCCTGAAGCGGCCATAATGCGTTCTTTACTCACGCTGGAATCAAAAATGGCGTTGATGCGCCCTTTGCTCATCACCACAATGCGATGGGCAATGCTCAGGCACTCGCCAACTTCCGAAGTGGTATACACCACTGCCAGCCCCTTTTTGGCGTTCTCCGCCAGCAGACGAAAGACCTCCGCTTTGGCACCGATATCGATGCCGCGACTCGGCTCATCCAACAGAATGACTTTGGGACGGGTGGCCAGCATTTTGCCGATCACCACTTTTTGTTGATTCCCACCAGAGAGCGAACCGATAGCCGCTTCACCCCCCGCCGTTTTGACCGTCACGTTGCGGATACTCTCCGTTACCAGTTGTTTCTCACGGCGCGGCGACAGCACCAGCCCGCGTACGAATTCACTGATACTGGCGAGCGACAGGTTCTCACCGACTGACATGGTTTGAACCAGACCATCGCGCTGCCGGTCTTCCGGCACCAGCGCAAGGCCGATTTGAATGCGTTGCTGGATGGTCAGTTTGGACACCTCAGTGTCCTGCAGCAGAATCTGACCGCTGGTTTGATGTAATCGTCCGGCGATACACTCCAGTAACTCGGTACGTCCGGCGCCCATCAGTCCGTAGATGCAGACAATCTCACCGGCTTTGACGCTCAGGGATAAATTGTCCACCAGCCGAATGCCGGTTTTACTTTTCAGCGTCAGGTCTTGTACTTTCAACGCCGATTCTCCAAAGGCGTATCCTTCCGGCGGCGAGCCGAGATCAAAGTGATCGCCGACCATGTTGCGCACGATCCATTCGAGATCGATCTCATCGCGTTTGGCGTAAGCGGTCATCACACCGTCACGCAGCACCACGGCGCGATCGGTGATCTCCAGCGCCTCTTCAAGATGGTGTGAGATATACACAATCGCCACGCCCTGGCTGGTGAGGTCGCGTATCACCTGAAACAGCACGGCGACTTCCGTTGCGCTCAAAGCGGAGGTCGGTTCGTCCATGATCAAAATCTGCGAGTTCACCGAGAGCGCACGGGCAATTTCGACAATCTGCTGCTGCCCAAGCCGCAAATTCTCCACGGGCGTTAACGGGTCGATCTCCTCCTCCAGCGCCGCCATCAGATGGGCCGTGATGCGTGCCTCTTCGGCATAGTCCACGCCGCCAGGCTTCATGATTTCCCGCCCCATAAAGATGTTGTCGCGCACGTTCATGTTGGGCGCGAGGTTCAGCTCCTGATGGATAATCGAGATGCCGCAGTCACGCGCTTCCGTCGCCGAGCGAAACACTTTTTCTTCGCCGTTGTAACGAATTTCCCCGGATGTTGGCGTAATCACGCCTGACAAGATCTTCATCAGCGTCGATTTACCCGCGCCGTTTTCACCAAACAGCGTGGTCACTTCGCCACGACGAATTTCGAAATTCACGCCCTTCAGCGCATGGGTTGAGCCGTACACTTTGCTAATGTTGCGGGCTTCGAGGATCACTTCGCCTTTCAGCAAGGCAGGATTGACGTTGAACGGTTTCATTTCACCTCCACGCTGACCGGTGTCACCATCCAGTTGGTGGGCGTTAACAGCCTGAATACACCCACAACCTGCACGGTTTTGCCTGGCAGCGTCTCGCGATCCAACTTATCCAGCACTTTGGCTTTCATGGCGCGATTAATCGCCGAACCGGCATTCTGATACTCAATTTGGTTGGTAAAATCGCCGAACTGGATTTTGCCGCTGGCATCGCGTAAATCGGTGCCGGTAATGGCGGGCCCGGTTTGCAAGCGCACCTGGTTACCATCAGGTAATCCTTCCACTTTAAGTGGGAAGATGCCCATCTGACCCGGCTGCACTACGCCTTCCAGTTTCACCGCGAACACGGGTAACGGTGAACCCACGCCATATTTCTGCACCGCTTCCTGCTGATTCGCTTTTAACGCGTCAGCGAGGGTTTTCGCGTCCACGGCGCGCGCTTCCACATCCTGCTGGATGCCAGGAAAAGTTTTCTGGCCGTAGCTGTCTGGCGAGAAACCTTGTTCTTGCGCATCCTGCTCTGAACCGATCTTCACCACTTTGGTATCCAGCGCCATGGCGGCAATCACCGCCACGACCACCACTGCCAAAAGGGTGTAGCGGCGTGCGCGCTTCCGGGAGAGTTGCTGTGCAAGCATCGAGACATCGGACATACGTGACCTCTCACTGTTAACTGCTGCGATAATCCGCCGCGTTAATGTTATAAATGTGATAACTTGTGTGATGAGAATTGTTCTGATGTGACTAAATTGTCAACAGAGCAAGCGCAATTTTTTCAGGAGAGAGATCTGGATCGCTAATTTAACCACTTCACGATGCCTTACGTGAAAACCCCGCCATACAACTCTTTCAGCCACCTAATTCCAATTCAACCTGTAGGGATTACCCTCGTTTTTCGTGATCGGAATCGCTAACTGAAATGAAATTTATTCGATTTATAGAAAAATAATACAAACGATATGTTATCTCCATGAGAAGTGGTGTAAGACATTATTTAGCAAATTCATCACAGGGAATTAACACAGCGTGATGACTTAACTCTTCTTCTCCCGGAGGTGTACGTGAGTAACGGCGATATCATTTTGGGTCTGGATTCCGGCACCTCAGTGGTTAAAGCGGTGGCGTTTGATTTGGAAGGCACGCAGTTGGCCTGCGCCTCGGTGCGCAACCGCTATTACCGCAGTGAAGGCGGTGCAGCTCAGCAATCCATGACGCAAACCTGGCAGGACGCCGTCGGTGCAATACGTAAACTGGCCGAGCGCGTCGAGAATCTGGCGGCTCGCGTGGTAGCCGTAGCGGTGACGGCCCAAGGTGATGGCACCTGGCTGGTGGGAAAAGATAACCAACCGGTCGGCGATGCCTGGATTTGGTTGGATGCCAGAGCGGCGCATACCGTCGACACGTTAAATCAACATGCCCTGGCGGGTGAGCGCTTTAAAGCCACCGGCACCGGGCTCAATACCTGCCAGCAGGGATCGCAACTGGCGCATATGGACCGCCACTACCCTGAGCTGCTGGCTAAGAGTGAAGTCGCACTGCACTGTAAAGACTGGCTTTACCTCAATCTGACCGGCATTCGCGCCACCGACCCTTCAGAAGCCAGCTTCACCTTTGGCAATTTCCGCACCCAACGTTATGACGACACGGTGATCGCCGCGCTGGGATTAGAACAGCACCGCCATTTGCTGCCGGAGATCATCGACGGTACGCTAATAACGCATCCGCTCACCGCCGAAGCCGCGAATCTGACCGGATTGCGTGCGGGCACGCCGGTTTCACTGGGCTACGTCGATATGGCGATGACCGCACTCGGTGCTGGCGTACACACCGGCGAAGCCAATACTGCATGCTCGATCGTCGGTTCCACCGGCGTACATCTGCGCAGCGTCACCATTGATAACGTCTGGCTTAACCCTGCACAAACCGGCTATGTGATCCCGCTGCCGTGGCCCGGTTATGTTACGCAAGTGCAGACCAATATGGCCTCCACCCTAAACCTTGACTGGCTGCTGAATGTGGCCAGCGAGTTGTTAAGTGGTTTCGGCTGCGAAGTCGATCACGCCCGTCTGGTGGCGCATATCGATCAGTGGCTGAACAATGCGCAGCCCGGCACGCTGCTGTTCCACCCTTATATCTCGATTGCTGGCGAGCGCGGTCCGTTTGTTAACGCCGATGCACGGGCCAGCTTTACCGGGCTCAATTACCAACACAACTTTGGCGATCTGGTGCGTGGCGTTATTGAAGGGATTGGCATGGCTGCACGTGACTGTTATCAGGCGATGGGCAGCACCTTGCCAGGCGAGATCCGCCTCACTGGCGGCGCGGTGCGTTCTCAGCCGCTGCGTCAGATTCTCTCTTCATGTATTGGCGCGCCGGTGCGCATCAGCCAGCGTGATGAAGCTGGCGCCGCGGGTGCTGCCATGATGGCCGCCGTGGCGATAGGTGCTTACCCTTCCATGGCACAGTGCGTCGAGACCTGGGTGCGCCCGCTTCTGGATGCGCCTGAGCCACCTTCCGCTGAACTGTCTCAACGCTATAACCAGCTGTATCCCCACTATCAGCAGATCCGCAGCGATCTTCCTGCCGCCTGGCAGGCGCTGAACACGTTTTAAGGAGTTGATCATGAGTGAAAATATGCTGGATCTGTTTGTGATTGGTGGTGGCATCAATGGCGCAGGCATCGCACGTGATGCCGCTGGTCGTGGCTTATCAGTGATGATGTGCGAAAAAGACGATCTCGCCCAGGGCACCTCTTCGCGCTCTGGCAAGCTGGTACACGGCGGGCTGCGTTATCTGGAATATTATGAATTCCGCCTGGTACGCGAAGCGTTGATTGAGCGTGAAGTGTTGCTTAATGCCGCGCCGCACATTATCTGGCCGATGCGTTTTGTTCTGCCGCATAGCCCCACCGATCGCCCGGCGTGGCTGGTGCGCCTGGGTCTGTTTCTTTATGACCATCTCGGGGGCCGTAAAAAGCTACCGGGCACCCGCTCACTCGATCTGATGCGCGACCCGGAAGGTGCGCCAATCCTGGATAGCTACAGCAAAGGTTTTGAATACTCCGACTGCTGGGTTGACGATGCGCGACTGGTCACGCTCAATGCGCTGGATGCCGCCGAACGCGGCGCAGCGATTTTGCCGCGTACTCGTTGTGTGGCGGCGAAACGCCACAGCGGTAAATGGGAAATTACCGTGCAGGATGAAGCCAGTGGGGCGCAGCGCACGGTATTTGCCAAAGTGCTGGTCAACGCCGCCGGGCCATGGGTGCTGGATATCGTTAACCAAGTGACGCAGACCAAAAGCACACGCAGCGTACGGCTAGTGAAAGGATCGCATATCATCGTGCCGAAGTTCTGGGAAGGTCAGCAGGCTTATCTGGTGCAAAACACCGATAAGCGCGTGATATTCATCAACCCGTACGAAGGCGACAAAGCGCTGATTGGTACCACCGACATTCCGTGGCAGGGCAAAGCCGAGGATGTGACCGCCGATGATAGCGAGCAGCAGTATTTGATTGATGTGGTGAACCGCTACTTCAAAGTGAAACTGCGCGCCAGCGATGTGATTACCCGCTTCTCCGGTGTCCGTCCGCTGTTTGACGACGGCAAAGGGAATCCTTCGGCGGTGACGCGAGATTACGTATTTGACCTCGACGATCAGCAAAGCGCCCCTCTGCTGCATGTGTTCGGCGGCAAAATCACCACTTTCCGCAAGCTGGCGGAGCATGCTTTACAGAAGCTTGCTCCCTTCTTCCCCTCAATGGGCACCGACTGGACGCGAGACGCGACCTTGCCGGGCGGCGATATGGCCAACGGTGATTTCGAGACTTTCCTTGAACAGGTGAAAGCGCGCTGGCCATGGCTACCTGCATCCCTGCGTAAACACTATGCGCGTCTTTACGGCACACGCATCGAAAAAGTGTTGGGTCATGCCAATGGTGTAGACGATCTGGGCCGCCACTTTGGCGCGCAACTGTACGAAGCCGAAGTGCGCTATCTGGTGGAGAATGAGTGGGCGCAGCAAGCTGAAGATGTGCTGTGGCGGCGCACCAAACATCGGCTACACCTCACCGACGATCAGCAACAGGCGTTTATCCAGTGGTTTGCAGCAACCTTTACTGCCCCTGTGCCGTTGCGTAAGGAGGCGTAAATCATGCCGTTAACGCTTTCGCTCAATACTAATCCGCTGGTAAATCGTTTTGCTGAACCGCAGGATTTGATTCATACCGTGGCACAGCAGATTCGCATTCGCGATCTGCAACTGACCCATGAATTCATTAATCCCGGCTGGCCAGCCGCGACCATTAATCGCATGACGCGGCGTATGCAGCAGGCCATGCGTGAAACCGGCGTGCGCGTGACATCGGGCATGACCGGACCTTATGGTCGTTTAAATCACTTTGGTCATCCGGATGTTGAGGTGCGGCGTTATTACGTGGACTGGTTTAAAACCTTTGCGGATATCACCGCCGATTTAGGTGGAGATGCCGTGGGTTCTCAGTTCGCGATTTTTACGCAGCAGGATTTTAATGATGCTTCGCGGCGTGAAGCGTTGATCGATATCGCCATCGATTGTTGGGCTGAGGTGGCAGAGCACGCCAAAGCGGCAGGACTGAAATATCTGTTCTGGGAGCCAATGAGCATTGGGCGCGAGTTTGGTGAGACCATCCCGGCTTGCCTGGCGTTACAGCAGCGCCTGAGCAGTGAGTCTTTCACACTGCCGATGTGGATGATGGCAGATATCGATCACGGTGATGTCACCTCAGCAGACCCGCGGGATTACGACCCTTACGCCTGGGCTGAAGCGGTGCCGCGTTATTCGCCGATTATCCACATAAAGCAAAGCATGATGGACAAAGGCGGCCACCGGCCTTTCACTTTGCAGTACAATGCGGGCGGCCGTATTCAGCCTCAACCTCTATTGGAGGCGCTGGCTCGCGGTGGCGCACAGGATAATGAGATCTGCCTTGAGTTGAGTTTCAAAGAGCGCGAGCCCACTGACCGGCAGGTGGTCGCGGATATTGCGGAGAGCGTTGCCTTTTGGGCATCGCACATTGATACGGGCGTGCAGGATTTGCATCTGGCTTCATGAGGCCAATTTCACCAGGAAAAGAAATATGAAACCGGCTCCAACCCCCGCTGAACGCGATGATTCTCTGGCCCTGCGTGCCGCCTGGTTGCACTACGTTGGCGGCTTAACGCAAGCCGAAGTCGCCAAACGCCTGGGATTACCTTCGGTTAAAACCCATCGCATGATTGCACGCATGGTGGCGGAAGGTGCGGTAAAAGTCTCGATTGATGGCGATATCGTGGCGTGCGTCGCGCTTGAGGACCAACTACGTGAAAAGCATGGACTGACATTTTGCCACGTCGCCCCCGACCTCGGAGAAGAAGGCTTACCGGTTCGCGCGCTGGGCATGGCCGGTGCGGATTACCTGCGTAACCTGCTCAGCGCGCAACCCGCTATTACGCTCGGCCTGGGACACGGGCGTACCCTCTCCGCCGCCATTCATCAGCTGCCGCGCATCGACGCTCCCCATATGCGTTTTGTTTCGCTGCTCGGATGTTTGACGCGCAATTACGCGCTGAACCCGCACGATGTGATGCACCGTATCGCCGAAAAAACCGGTGCACAGGCCTACATGATGCCAGTGCCCTTTTTTGCCAATACGCAGGAAGACCGCGAAGTGCTGTTGAAACAGCGCGGCGTCAGCGAAGTGTTTGCCATGGCGGCGCAGAGTGAGGTGAAACTGGTGGGTATTGGCACCGTAGAACCCGCTGCACAGCTGGTGGAAGCAGGGATGATCGATGAAGCCGAGATCAACGATATCTCACGTTCTGGCGCGGTAGGAGAATTATTGGGCCATTTCTTTGACGCGCACGGCCAAATGATTCACTCCAGCCTGACGGCGCGCACGCTGTCAGTTGAACTGGATATTACCCATCGCGCGGAGATTGTGGCGTTAGCCGGCGGTGCAAGCAAGGTTGGGGCGATTCGCGCCGTGCTGGCAAGCGGCTTGGTCACCGGCTTAATTACCGATGAATTAACGGCGCAGGCGCTACTCAGGGAGTAGCTCCGTGCGAAACTCTTCGGCCAACAAACCAAACAGCCAGTCATCCCGCCATTCACCGCTAAGAAAATAGCTTTTGCGCAGAGTTCCCTCCTGCTGAAATCCCACTTTCAGCAGCGTCCTGCGCGACGCTTGATTGCCCGCGGTGACCGTAGCAACCAACTTGCGGTAGCCTAAATCCATCAATGCAAACTGACTGATATCGCGCAGGGATTCCGCGCCAAAACCTTTGCCTTGCGCGGAGGTTGCCAGCATAAACCCAACCTCAGCGATGCCATCACCGCGGTCAATAAAGCCTGTCACGCCAAGTGGCACAACGCTGCCCTTTTCCATCATCACCAGGCACAGCCAATGCGAACTGTCTGTATGCCACTGCGGCAAACGCACCTCGAACCTTTCGCGACGGATGACGGCTTCAGGCTTTGGATCAGCAACAAATTGCATGACCTGATCATCTTGCTGCAGCGCCAGGAAAAAGGGCCAATCTTCAGCGTTGATTTGGCGATACTGTAGTCGTTTAGAAAGGATGTCGAAGAGCATGTTTTCCTTTTAAGTCTCATCATCATCGTTGCGGGTGACTTTAGACAATCACTTCCCCAACCGCTGCCTAATCTGTGAGAATAAACCGCGGCAGACCACGATGGCGATAATAATTGCGCCCCAGGTGGCGGTGATCATAAAAGGATCGAGGCGGAGCAAATTGAGACCACTGGAGATCATCTGCAGGATAATTACCGCCAGCACCACACCGGAAACCCGTCCAAATCCGCCGAAGGGACTAACCTTACCAAGAAACGCGGCCAGCACGGCCACCAGCAGGTAGGAATCCGCATAGCTGGCTTTAACGGAGTTGAGTTGCCCCATCATCACCAACGAGGTCAACGCCGCAAAGGTAGATGAAAACACATACTGCATCACGGTAATTTTGACCAGATTGACGTTGGCGTACTGTGCCGCTGTTGCGTTTGATCCCATCATGTAGAGGCTAAAACCAAAGCGGGTTTTGTTAAGGATCACCGATGCCACAATGGCCGCCACCACAAACAGAATCAACGCATTAGGGATACCAAAACTCACGCCATTGCCAATATTCAACAGTGAATCAGGAAAACCAGACAGCGTATATCCCCGCGTGAGCACCACATTCAGACCCGCGATTAACGTCATGGTACCCAGCGTCACCAGAATATCCGGGATCTTGAGGATCGAGATCAGCAAACCATTGATCACTCCCACCAGCAGACAGGCGATAAAACCCAGTAACACCGCCAGCAGCACCAGTTCACCTCCCGCCAGTTTCATCCCCTGCGCAGAGAAAGTCTGCAGGCACAGCGCGATAATGATGCCATTGAGATTGGCCGTTGAAATGATCGAGAGATTAATGCCGCCCGACAGCATCGAGATCATCATGCCAATCGCCAGTAGTCCCACAATCGGTAATTGATAGGCCATTGATATCAGGTTTTGTGGGCGGATAAATTTCTCGCCGTTGAGCACGAACATCAGCACAAATACGGCAATCAGCACCACATACAGTGACAGATTTTCCGCAATGATCGCGCTGAAACGCAAACGCGCAGGGGTGTAAGTTTTCATGGCATTGCTCCTCATTGTTCCACCACCACACGCACCTGCGCCCTTTTCTGCCGCAGAATTTGGAGCGCATTCAGCGACACGCTGAACAGAATCACCAGCCCGGTGAAGACGTTGTAGTAATAAGGCGAGACTTTCAGTAGCGTCAGACTGTTGCTGAGAATGGCGAACAGCAAGACACCCAGTAAAGTCCCCGCCACACTGCCGCGCCCGCCGGTGACCGATGCGCCCCCCAGCACTACTGCAGCAATAACCTGCAACTCAGAACCCACAATCGAGTTGGGGATCACTGTCTGCACAATCGACACCTGAATAATGCTGGCGAAACCAGAAATGGCCCCGACAAAGGTATAAATGAATAGCGTTGTCCGACGCAGGTTGAACCCGACGCGTTCGGCTGACAGCGCGTTGCCCCCCACCGCGTAAATGCTGCGGCCCAATACGGTGTGTTTGAGGAACAGATGCAGAAATATTGCCAGGGCAAACCAGAGACAGGTCACCAGACTCAAGCCGTACCAAGCGCCGTTAGCCGCCTGCAGCGGGAATATTTTGATTTCCGCCAGACTGAGCAACGAAGGGGGTAAATCGTAGATGAGATCGCCTTGCGTGATGACATAAAGCGCACCGTAGAACAGACTGTTGGTGGCAATGGTGACGATAATCGCGGTGATCTTGAAATAATAGATGATCAAGCCGTTGAGCAGCCCCATCAATGCGCCGAGGATCAACGCACACAGAATCGCCAGCCAGATATTATCGAGTCCTAACTGCAGGAACCAAAATACCACCACATACTGAGCGACCTGGGCAATGGCGGTAAAGGAGACATCAAAACCGCCCGAAATCAGTACCAGCAAAACGCCCAGCGCAAAGATGCCGAGTACCGTCCAGGATTTCAGCAGATCGGTCAGATTATCAAAGCTGATAAAATTGGGATTGATGCTGGTGATCACGATCGACAACACCACAATCAGCACCAGCAGCAGTGTTTCTCGCGCTTTGAGCAGTTTCATCATTTCCACGCACTCTCCTCCAGCGAACGTTATTGCCGCTCGATCTCACGTTGCAGCGTTTCATTATCAATCTCATCACTTCGCCAGCTTTTCCCCAGCCTTCCGCGCTGCATCATGATGATGCGATCACAGTTGGCCAGCAGTTCTGGCAGCTCATCAGAGATGAAAATGATGCCCATGCCTTCCTGAGCTTTGGCTTTGACGGTTTGATAAATATAATTTTTGGCGCCGACATCAATGCCCACGGTCGGACTGTCCAGAATGAACACCTGTGGTCGCATCGCCAGCCACTTTGCCAGCACCACTTTTTGCTGATTGCCGCCCGAAAGCATCCGAATGGGTTGGTCCTGGCTGCCGTATTTCACCTGCATGCCTTTGAGTAAACCCTCAACCGTTTCGCGCATCTTGCGGCCGTTCAATAACCGCATGGGCGTCAGATAGTGGTCGAGTGTGCAAATGGCGGCATTGGCGGCGATGCTCTGTTCCATCACCAAACCTTGAGCGAGACGATCTTCTGGTACGTAGGCAATCCCGTTTTTCACCGCCGTGTGAATGCTGTTGATCTCGACATGCTGCCCCTGCAGATAAATTTCCCCGCTTTGCGCCGGCTCGACGCCAAAGAGCGCCATTGCCAGTTCGGTGCGACCGGCACCCAGCAATCCTGCGATGCCCAGCACTTCACCTTTGTGTAGATCGAAGCTCACGTCCTGGAAACTATTGCGTTTGCTGAGATGGCGAACGCTGAGCAGAACATCCTGCGAGGCGCTGGATTGGCGGGTTTCAAAGGTTAGCGCGTAACCCAGCATCAGATTTTCGATATCACCGCTGGTGAGTTGCGCGGTAGGTTGGCAATCAATGACTTTGCCATCGCGCATGACGGTGACCCTGTCACAGATTTCCAGCAGTTCATTGAGTTTGTGGCTGATAAAAATAAAGGCAATACCCTGCTGTTTCAGCTGACGCAGAATGGCAAACAGGCTATTGATTTCACTGCGCGTCAGCGCGGTGGTCGGCTCATCCAGGATGATCAGTTTCGACTCATTCACCAGCGCACGCGCAATCGCCACCAGTTGCTGTTTGGCAATCGGCAGTTCATCCACCGTGGCATCGAGATCAAGCCGAATGCCCAGCTGAGCAATGATTTTTTCGACATTCTCTTGGTAGGTACGGCTGTGCACCAGCGCTTTACGGTCATTGAGCATCTGGCTGATGTAGATGTTTTCCAGCACCGTAAGGTTTGGGAACAGCGACAGGTCCTGATAGATGATGCCAATGCCTTGCTTGACCGCGTCCATGGCGGTGAAACGCTGCACGGATTGGTTTTTCACGGTCAAGGTGCCACGATCGCGCGCTTCAACCCCGGCGATGATTTTCATCAGGGTCGATTTGCCGCAACCGTTCTCACCCACCAGTCCATGTATTTCACCTTCATTGATGTCAAAGCTGACGTCATTAAGCGCAGTGACACCACCGAATTTTTTCGTGACGTTTGCCACGGACAAAAACTGCATATGACCTCCGCAAACCGTGCGGTGAAGGAAGCGGTCGCCATCACTGGCGACACGACAATTTCCGTGGGCGGCCGCAAGACCGCCTCGCCATCAAAAATCGTATTTGCTGTAATTGTCTTTAGTGACGGTCAACGGCTTATCAAAAATGATGTTTTGCCCGTTGATAGTCGGTACACCCAGCGTCGGGATCTCCAGACCTTGTTTGATCTGGTCACGCTTGCCATCCAGTACCATTTTGGCGATGTAGGCCATGGCATACGAGGCTTCGCCTGGGCTCCACAAGATAGACTCGGTTAGCGAACCGTCCTTCAGGAAGGTGGCGCTCTCTTTCGGCGATGTGGTACCAATCACCGTCAGTTTGCCGACCAGGCCTTTTTCACGCAGCGCCTGTGCCGCACCAGGCCCACCCTGGCTGCCAAAGGCCAGGACCCCTTTCAGATCGGGATAGGTTGAGAGTAACTCCAGGGTTTTCTGACGCGAGGCGTTGCGGTCCTCACTGACCGGGAAGCGGTCTGAGACCAGTTTCATATCGGGGTACTTCTCTTTCATCTCTTTGATCGCCGCATCCGCCCAGGTGTTATGCGCTGGCACCGTCAGCGAACCCACATAGATGGCGAATTCCCCTTTACCACCGGCATGTTTGGCGAACTCGTCCATCATGTAGCGACCAAACTTCTCGTTCTCAATCATCTCAACATCATAATCGGCACCGGGTTGGTTCACCGACTCATGGGTGATCACCACAATTTTCTGCCCGCGTGCACGGTTAAATACCGGCTCTACGGAACTGGCATTATTGGGCACCACCAGCAAGGCATTCGCGCCTTGGGTGATACTGTCTTCAATAATACGCACCTGCTGTGCTTCATCTGCCGAAGCCGGGGCTTGCTGGTAAGCATCGATCTTGAAATCCTTCGCTGCTTTCTTCAGCCCGGTTTCATAGTCGTTAAACCAGGCCGAACGCAGTTTCGGAATCCCGACCATGGTGTATTCATCTGCGGCCTGCGCAGGCAGAGCGGCACATAGTGAAGTGACGCTCAGCATCAGAGCCAGCGTGAGGGCGTTACGCGTTTTCATCATGATGTGTGTCCTATATCAGGCGGGATAGCGCCGTTCAGGTTCAGGAATGGAGCCAGCGTTACCGATTTCGATCACGGCACCCTGAAAACGCTCCTCGGTATCGAGGTAATAGAAAACGTCATCGCCGATATTGCCGCTCTGCACCACGTCATAGCCGCGTGCCTGGTAGGTTTTGAGCGCCTGTTCACAATCGGCGAAGTAAAGTTTGAGGTGGTGCAAGCCGTAGCCGTGTTTTTCAATATATTCGTCGTAGATGCTGTAACCGGAAACCGGCTGCATCAACTCCATCTGAATACCGTTGATCCAGCACACCGCGATTTTATAGATATGCTCTGCGGGCTGGCCGCGATACATCGAGTTTTTAACGTTATGCGGGCCATAGGTGTAAATATCCCAGGGTCCCATATTGAAGGCTTCCCAGTAGTGCTGCATCGCCGCATCAAGATCCTCGACCAGATGGGCAATCTGAATGATGTCACCGTCTTTCATCGTAAGCGCTCCGATTAAGCAAACTTGTGCGGCAAACCTTCAAGGTTGGTGTGACTGGCTTTCATCGCCTCCATTTCGATACCGCACTGTTCAATCAGCATCATGGTGACGATATCGGTGAACAGGAAAAGCGCCTGTTCCAGCAACGTCGACATCGGTTGGATTGATGGGATCTCTTGATCGCCACCAAAGATTTGCCCGGGCACGCGCACGGCCAAATCCGCGTACTGCCCATGTTCGTTCTCCGGATGCGCGGTCAGTAACACGATGCGCGCACCCGCTTCTTTCGCCAGTTTGATGATGTTGAGTTCAACGTTAGTGACGGCACAGTGCACGATCAGCAGGTCACCCTTGCCGAGATAGGGCGAAGTGGTGTCGTAGACGACGTAACTGTCAAAGCCCATGTGCTTCAAGCGCATGGCAAAGCCGCGTACCGAGAGTTGCATGCGGCCCATGGCGTAAAGCTGGATAGTTTTGGCCTGACGAATTTCAGTGATCAGTTGGTCGATTTGAGCGGGATCGACGGCCTGCAGGGTGTCGCGGTTTTCATTGATGACCTTCTCTACCAGTGCTGCGTATTGAGACATGTGTCATTCCTCAGTTGGCCCTGCAAGGGTGCAGGTGTAGGGTTTTATGTTTACAAATTTGTAAAGTAAATGACCTGGCAACTGAAAATAACCTTACGCAAGATTTTTACTTTTTCTTTTGGTTTTGATCACAAATTGAACACCAATCGTTTACAACTCGTCCTGAACTACTGAATTAGCGAGCTGGATCACACGTTTCAGCTGAATTAATGCGCTACTTTCCTTTCAGCCGGTGAATGTACGTGGCAAACAAAGTAAGCCAGTCGTTTTGGATTTTTTTACAAATTTCCGCGATTTTCAGATTCTTGATTTTACTTATTAACTCCCTTAATGTGTTCCAGCGTGAATCAAGGGATAAACGCTGACACAGTCAAACATTGGGTGAACTGGGCTATGGCGAAATCGGGCAAACTGGATCGCGTTTACCACGAACTGACACGGCGTATTCAACGCGGTGATTATGCCAACGGGGAACGTCTGCCAACGGAATTGATGCTCTGTGCAGAGTTGGATGTATCACGCCCGACACTGTCTCGTGCCCTTGCCCGCCTGCGGGAAGATGGAATGGTCAGCAGTACGCAAGGATCGGGGCATTACATTACCTGGTCTGATGTCGCTTATCCCGCTGAACTGCCCCCTGCCATTGCCCTAGGCATCCTTTCTCCACGCATGGAAGCTAACGAAAGTGGATTCCTGTTTGAGCAGATCTTTAAATCCATCGCCGCCCTGTCACAGCAATTCAACTTTGATTTAGTGTGGAATGGCGTCATGACCTTAGGCGCTGGCGCCACGCGTCAGGCGATTATCAATAAGATCGATGGGGTGATTGAGCGTTACCAGCGTAGTGGCGTAAAAGGGGTGTTTTTTATCCCGATTGAGTTTCATCCTTTTGCGGCTGAAATCAATCAGTTGATCCTGAGTAAACTCGAACGTGATGGCATGAATGTGGTGCTGCTCGACAGTGATGTAGTGCGCTGGCCGGCACGCAGTCGTTGGGACTTAATTGGCATTGATAATGTGGGTGCCGGCATGCTGATGACACGCCATTTACTGGCCGACCACCCACGACGTATTGATTTTCTCTGTGAACGTTTTTCCGCCAACACGGTTCATATGCGCATGCTCGGTTACCAGCTCGCACTGTTGGAGGCTGGCGTGGCGCTGCAACCCAGCTGGCAGCATGAAGGGGAACTTAATCAGCCCGACTTTATTGCCGAACTACTGGCAAGCGGCGCGCGCGATGTGGTCTGCGCCAATGATTTCACCGCCATGAAGTTGCTCTCTTTGTGCAGTCAACAAGGTGTGAAAATAAACGTCGTCGGATTTGATGACAACGAGTATTCCGCGCTGCTTGGCATCCCACTCACCACGTGGAAACAGCCCTTTAACGCCATTGGACATAATGCGGTGGTGGCGATGATGCATCGGCTGCAAAATCCTGATGCCAGCCCAATACACACCATAGCCCAGGGCGAGCTGATCGTGCGGGCTTCATGCCACAGCGTTAAACCCAAAAATTAATATCACACCAGGCTCAACACTATGCCTTGTTCCCGCAACGCTTTTTGATACTCCGCACTCAATCCTGCATCCGTCACTACCTGTTTGAAAGGTTGAGTCGGTGCCAGTGCATAAGGATGAATCTGACCAAATTTCGATGCGTCCGTGAGCGCAATGGTGTGAGTCTGTTTGTCCATGATCGCGTTGACGACATCGCATCGCAGCATATCGCGACCGGTAAACCCGGTCACCGCATCCCAGCCATCAATCCCGATAAAGGCTTTATGGAAATTGAGGTGCTGAATGCAGAGGCGAGTCAGCGGTCCCACCACCGACTCGCTGCTTTTCTGAAACAGACCGCCCAGGATGATCACATCGCCGCCCTTTTCCCGCAGTAAACCGGCGATATAATGGCTGACGGTAATAATGGTGATATCGCTGCGATCGCTGAGTTCACGCGCCAACAGTGCATTGGTGCTTCCACCTTCAATAAAGACGGTGTCTCCCGCATTCACCAGCGATGCAGCGTACTCAGCAAGGCGTTTTTTCACGGCAAAACGCGTTTGCATACGTGCGCCCACGTCATCACTTTCTGGCGCCACGGCAGAACCGTGCACGCGGCGCAGAAAACCGCCCTTTTCTAGCAGGTTCAAGTCCTGACGCACGGTAACTTCCGAGACGCCGGTGGTTTGCGCCAGTTCATTGACGCTCACGCTGCCGCGTTCGCTGACCAGTTGGATAATGTGCTGATGACGTGCGTTCATAAAACCTGCTGTCCGTTAATTTTTATCAAGCTTATCAGAAACTCAGCCTAAACCGAGACTACGGCGTCCGTTGGCATTTAATGCCTCAGGTGTGAAGCGATCGCGCCAGCTGGCTTCATAATCCTCTTTCGGGAAATCTCCGGGTGAAACCCCGGTTGCCAGCGCCTGCGCAACCTGGCTGGCATAGGCTGCATTCTTATCACACAGAGGGGCCGCCGGAATATACATCACATTGCCCCAACCTTGCTGGTCCTCTACCGGTGCTACGGAATGGATGACGTCACAGTGCCACCAGACGGAATCGCCCGCCTCCATCGCCGGAATCGAGCACAGTCCCTGAATCAACTCTGGATGCCATTTTTCAGAAACCGGTAACACTTTGCCTGGTGCAACGCCACAGAGTTCATCTTCAGGCACATCTTTCAATAACGGGCGCAGTAGCAAATACGCCATCGCTTCTGGAACTGGCACCACGTGAAGCAGGCCCTGACCCAATTGCATGTCTGACAGTGCAGTCCAGCCCTGGAAGGTACGGAATACCGAACACTTAGTAGTGGTGCCCGCCTGGTACTCATTCACTTGCGTGCGGTGAGCCGCATCCCATGGATCATATTGATCGAACTGATTGTTGAAGATCTTGCCAAACACCTGTTGGTACGCAGGCAGCAACCAACGCTCCAGCGCGCCGGAATCAGTATGTGCGCCCAGCCCTTTTGAGGTAGTACCCGGTAAACGACGACGGATACGATCGGGATAGATGATGCTGACATCAGGATCAAACCAGCGTGTGCCATTTGATTCGAAGATCCACAGCCGATTGAGGAACGACTGAGTTTTGGCCATGGCATCGCTTTGACGTGCCGACATCTGTGCATCGCTCCAGTAAATCGGATAGATTTCCGGGCGTGACGCATCCAGGTTACCGAAGAAGTTATCGCCCGGCCCTTTGTAAACCTGGTCAAAATCGTTGTCGTCGAGGTACTTGAGCATGGATTCATCCCAAGCCAGCGACTGATAGCGTTTGAAGGTCTGTTTGACCACCACACAACCGCGGCGGCGAATATGATTTTTCACCTCATCGCTTACTCGGCCTTCTGCAATATCTTGTGCGGTTACCTGCGGCCATGCTGTGCCGTTTTGCGCCTCTTCAGCCCGCGCGGCCTGAAGTTCACTGACAATTTTGCTTCTGACTTGCTCAAATAGCCCCTCGACATCACCGATTTGCTCTCTGAGGACCTTTTTCATCAGACGCACGTTGGTTTTGAAATCTTCGGGTTGTTGTTCTGAGGTAAAGATAGTGTTCATGTTTTTGCTCCGCTTTGTTTCGTTTGAAACATGATATAGTTTCATTCATAACAAAAGAACAAAATTACGCCAATCGCCTGCGATTAGTTTTATGACTGGAGTCACAGTTATTCTGCTAACGAGTTACAGGAACCTGCTCGCGGTACTGGCAATTAAAATGCCGCTCTGCAACTGTTTGCTTGTTCTGCCGTTAATGTTAAAACAAGGCGTTGATGAATTTTCCGCAGCAAAAGTAAACACCATGATTTCTAAAGAGAATGCACCGCATTATATTTGGGGCGGCAATTGTGATGGCTGGACGCTGCTTGAGCGCCAGGACATGCTGGTGATCCATGAAAGAATGCCCGCAAGCAGTGCCGAACAGCGTCATTACCACTCTGTATCTCGTCAGTTTTTCTTTGTATTGAGCGGTGAGCTGACGATGGAATTACAGGGTGAATATCACCGATTGCAGGCACAGCAAGGGATTGAAATTCCTCCTGACGCGCCACATCAGGCGCGTAATGATTCAGCATCCCCGGTGGAGTTTTTGGTGATCTCTCATCCGACGACCCGTGGCGACCGTACGAATTTTTGAGGATGACGATACGCAGTTTCAGGGTCTTATCTGTTCAACTTACGGCGGTCGTCATGAATGGCGCCCCTACAAGAATGGAAGCGGTTTTTCGAAGGGCGCGCATTTACGCACATCAGCAAAAATGGCTGCGATTTTCGTAGAGTGCGCATTTATGCGCACCAGCATACAAGGTATTGTTCACTAAACTGAGCGACAGAGTGTCGGGCCCATTATTTGTTCTGATAAAGATCCCAGCGGTTACCATAAATATCTTCAAACACCACCACGGTGCCATATTCCTCTTCACGTGGTTCCTCACAGAAAGTTACCCCGTTGGCTTTCATCTGCTGATAATCACGCCAGAAGTCGTCAGTCTGCAAAAACAGAAACACACGGCCGCCACACTGATTGCCAATAAAGCTTTGCTGACGCTCATTAGACGCCTGCGCTAATAACAGATTACAGTCACTTTGCGGATTCGGATTCACCACCACCCAACGCTTACCGGGCTGTGGCGTATCTTCGATTAAATGAAAACCTAATTTTTGCGTGTAATATTCAATAGCGCGGTCATAATCATCCACTACTATCGCTACATAACCCATACAACGTTTTTGCGTTCTCACTTCATCTCTCCGTTAATATTCTGCTGAACCAGTTTAAGCATGCGCAAACGAATCAAACCGCTGGCCGGACGGATGGTCAGCCAGTAGGGAAGCATGCGACGCTTTACCTGTGGCGTCGGGCAGTAAATGAAGGTTTCGGTCATCACCTCATACTCGCCAACCGATCGCTGAAAGACCTGATTGCGCACGATTAAACGCGCATGCAATGGGTTGTCATGCCGTATAAAATCCTGTGCATCGTTAATCGCTTCCAGCCCCATATCCAGACGCCAGAAGCGCCCGACCAGCCCGAAGGTGATTTCTTCTGCAGATTCATTGAGTAAGGTAAATCGATGCAGGTTAAAATCCTGAGGTGTGAAGCCGGGTAAGAGCTTCTCAGGCCATTTTCGAATCGCCATCAGGGTGCGTGCAATCACATCCTGCTGCATATCGAATTGCTTCAGCGCCTGGATAATCGTGGGCACACTGTCTGCATGCATCCTGGCGCGGTGAATTTCATGAAAGTGAAATTCAGGTAATAAAGGTGAACTATTTTTCCAGCGTAAATTCTCTGCTCTGCTTACCGAACCAAAACATCCCATGTCAGACTCGCTACATTCAGAAAAATAAAAAAGCAGACCGAAATCTGCTTATTCTGTATCAGGCATTACCACCCGCCACTTTTTTCAATGCCACCACTTCTGCCTGCTCCAGCAATGGTTCCAGATCGGCAAACAACTTAACAATATGGGGGGCATTGAGATGCTTATCCAGTAATTCCTGGCTCGCCCACTCCTCGGTCCAGACAAAGCGGCATGGGTTTTTGCTGTCAATATTCAGCTGGTAGGTGATACATCCCTCTTCCTGTAACGTCTCTTCAATCACGCCACGGAATAATTGCTCAGCTTTATCTTCACAGCCTGGTTTTGCGGTTAGCAATGCAACAACAGGAACCGTCATATTCATCTCCCTATTAAATAAAAAATGCAGATTTACGTTAACTCAGCTTATTCCTGCTGTCAGTCCTAAATGTGCGTTGCCTGCACCAAAACATTCGCGTCATAATCGCTGATGATGAACGCAAGGAGTGACGCATGCCTGAATTATCCAGTTGGTTAGCCTTTGCTTTGGTGGCATTAGGATTAGTGTTGACCCCCGGCCCAAACATGATTTATCTGGTTTCCCGCTCGCTGTGCCAGGGCAAGCGTGCTGGATATATCTCGTTAGGCGGCGTGGCGTTAGGTTTTGTGTTTTACATGCTGTGCGCGGCACTGGGGATCACCGCTTGGTTGCTGGCGGTGCCGTGGGCCTACGACGCGCTGCGCTTTAGCGGTGCGCTCTATCTGCTTTATCTCGCGTGGCAGGCATTGAAACCGGGTGGCCGATCCCCGTTTGCGGTGCGCGACCTGCCGGCCGATAACCACCGTAAACTTTTCACCATGGGATTTCTCACGAATCTTGCGAATCCCAAAATCGCCATGATGTTTTTATCTCTCCTGCCACAGTTCATTACCCCGGATCACGGCAGCGTGTTAATGCAATCGCTGGTGCTGGGTGTCACACAAATTGTGATTAGCCTGACGGTTAACGCGATTTTCATCACCACCGCAGGCCAGGTTTCAACCTTTTTGCTGGCTCGTCCCAGTTGGCAGCGCATGCAGCGTTGGCTCATGGGTACGGTTCTGGCGGGAATGGCAGTTAAACTGGCACTGGATGCGCGCAAATAGCATTGAGGGTGCAGTGCAAGCACTGCGCCCTGCGATCACAGCTACTTATTCAATTGCTCGATGATTTTATCCGCTGCGATAACGCGATCGTCATTCGGGAACCATTTGTTCGCCAGCATGATCACCGCGATTTTTTGCGATGGGATAAACACGGCGTAAGTCGAGAAACCGTTAGTGGAACCGGTCTTGTTGAACCATGCCTGTTGTGGCGCAGGCTGCGGTGGCGAAATCAGTGTCGCAGACATCCCTTTCATAATGCGTTGCCCGCTATTGCCCTCAACCAGTTGCTGCGCGGTGACGGGCAGCGGGTAATACTCCCACATCATTGCTTGCGTAAATGCATCGGTTTGGTAGTAACCCTGATGCGTGCGAGCAATGGCTTGCTGCCAGTCAGGTGCGACTTTTTGCTCATCCAATTGGATCGACAACCAGCGAATCAAATCTGATGAGGTCGATTTGAGTCCATAAGACTCTGCATCCAACGGACCCGGTGTAACACGTACCGGTTTATCCTGCTTGTTATACCCCTGCGCATACTGCCCCATTGCTGACGCCGGCACCTGCACATAGCTGTGGTGCATGCCCATGGCCGGTAAAAGCTGCTTTTCCATTGCGCTGATAAAAGGCTGTTGCAAACTTTTCGCAGCAATCATCCCCAACATACCAATGCCAAGATTGGAATAGACGCGCACAGTGCCGGGCTTTGCATCAGGCTGCCAGTGTTTGTACCAGTCCATTAACTGCTGCTGATTGGTGACCGCATCCGGCACGAACAAAGGTGTGCCGGAGGTGTGGGTGGCGAGATTCAGCAGTGATACCCGATCGAAAGCACTGCCTTTGAGTTCAGGCAACCATGTGCTGGCTTTATCGCTGAATTGCAGTTTTTTCTGCTGCGCGGCGTAGCTGGCCAACGTTGCGGTAAAGGTTTTGCTCAACGAACCAATCTCAAACAGCGTCTGTTGCGTGATCGGTTGTTGAGTCTCTTTAGATGCCACACCGTAATTATAAAATTCCGTTTTACCGTTATGCAGAATGGCCACAGCCATGCCGGGAATCTGGTATTGCTGCATCAGGGGTTTGATAATCGTGTCCGGCGCGGGGGTTTGTGCGAAAGAGTTACTGCTCATTATGAGAGCCAAAATACTGAGTGTTTTTGGTAATTGCATGATAATCCCTTATATTTTAGTTAAGTCACTATTTTGCCACGAAACGAAATTCAGCCCAACTGAAAGCGCTTAGCCTGAACCTTCGATAAAGCTCTCTTTGTGAGTGTAATCACAACAATTGCAGCTTCCATTAACCCTCACCTCTTTTTGCGTCAACGATTTATCTATCTGCGCTTATGAAGATGGCCATGAGCCGGGGAGCAACCCATGGAGAATAACGCAACACGCGAACAACGACTTAACGCGCTGCGACAGCGCACTACGGCCCCCGTGTTAATTGTCGGCGGGGGGATTAATGGTATCAGCACCTTTCGTGAACTGGCGCTACAGGGCATTCCGGTAATTTTGGTGGAGAAAGGCGACTGGTGTCAGGCCGCCAGCGGCGCGCTATCGCGCATGATTCACGGCGGATTACGTTATCTGGAAACCGGTGAATTTACCCTGGTAAAAGAGTCCGTGACCGAGCGTGACCGGCTACTGAAAAACGCCTCACATTACGTTTTCCCGCTGCGCACCACGGTGCCAATCGACAATCTCGGTGGGGGGCTAATCAATGCCACTCGTCGCTTTCTTCGACTCAGTGATAAACCTACCCGACGGGGGGCTTTGCTGATCAAAACGGGCCTGAGTCTTTACGATATCTACACGCGACAATATGGTTCGATGCCTAAACATCAGGTACGCGCAGAAGCCGCAACGCGGGACCGCTGGCCCGGTTTTGCCCCGTGGGTGAAGTACAGCGCCAGCTACTATGATGCGTGGATCAGTGCCCCCGAACGCTTAGGCTATGAATTGATAGAGGATGCCGAACGCGCCTGCCCCGACGCGCTGGCGCTGAACTATCTTCAGTTAGTCAGCACCAATGGCGAATCCGTCACGCTTCAGGATGCATTCAGCGGCGAGCGTTTTACGCTGCAACCCCATGTGCTGGTGAATGCTGGCGGTGCGTGGATTGATCAGCTTAATCAGCGATTGGTCCCCACGGAAACCACGGCGAGATTAATTGGCGGCACCAAGGGTTCGCACCTGATTATCGACCATCCCGAATTGCGGCACATGCTCGACGGCGAGATGGTCTATTTCGAAAACCAGGAAGGTCGGGTGTGCATTATGTTCCCGTGGTTCGGCAAAGTGCTGTTAGGTTCTACCGACATCCGTGTTGACGACCCCGATAGCGTGGTGTGTGAAGAGGATGAGAAAGCCTACATCCTCGAATCGCTACGCTTCGTCTTCCCCAATGTGGTGGTACCAGAATCGTCCATCCTCTACACCTTCTGTGGTGTCCGCCCCCTGCCCGCCAGCGATGCAAAAGTGAACGGGCAGATATCCCGTAATCACTCATTGGTGCTGTTGCCGCCAGATGCGGCGCATGCGTACAGCGTGCTGTGTCTGGTGGGCGGGAAATGGACCACATTCCGACAGTTTGGTGAGGAGGCAGCAGACCGGGTATTGCGATTGGTGGGTGAAAAACGGCGTCAATCGAGCGGCGATATGCCTATCGGTGGCGGCCGTGACTTTCCGGCACCTTCCGGGCAAACACGCTGGCTGACGCAACTGGCGCAACAATATGATCTGCCGCTGCCTCGCGTGTCATTACTGGCGAAGCGCTACGGCAGTCGCGCTCTGCCCATTCTGCAACGGATTCAGCAACAAGGCGAACAACCGCTGCAACATCATAGCGAGTACAGCGCATTGGAACTGCGTTATCTGATTGAGCACGAGCAGGTACAACAGTTGGAAGATCTGCTGGTGCGACGCACATCCTTGGCCATCTGCGGCGAACTGACCTTGCCGCTGGTGGAAGAGATATCACACCTTTTAGCCAGCACGCTGGGTTGGAGTGACAGCCACCGCAGGCAGCATCTGGATCAGAGTTGCGCCCGTCTGGCGCAATGGCACGGCCTGACTCACCTTAATCCCACGATTTTTCAGGAGGAAACACGACATGTTAGTAACCAATAAAGTCCGCATGAACCGCCTGTTTCAGCACGGTAAATGCCTTGACGTGGCGATCGACCACGGCATCGCCAACGAGCCCGATTTCCTGATTGGCCTGGAAAATATTGAGGGCGTGATGGAAAACCTGATCGCCGCACAACCCGATGCAATTCAGGTGAACTATGGCCAGGCCGATCTGTTACAGCGCGTTGCCGGACGCAAACCGGCGTTGGTGATGCGTACCGATGTCGGTAATGCCTATAACGCCGCGCGTCATCGGGAGATGTGGGCCGTGTTGCACAATCCTGATGAGCCCATTCTTGCTGCCCTACAGATGGATGCTGCCGCGGTGGTGGTCAATCTCTACTTGATCCCAGACGAACCCGGCATTTTCCGCATGTGTGTCGAGAACATTGGTCGGTTGCGTCAGGCGTGCGATCGCTATTCCATGCCGCTGATGATCGAACCTTTAGTGATGGCACCGGCCGGGCAAGGCGCTGCCTATGGCTCGCTGGGGGATGTCGAGAAAATGGTACCGCTGGTGCGCCTGGCGCGTGAACTGGGGGCGGACATCATCAAAGCCGATTCCACCGAGAATATCGACGACTTTCATCGTGTAGTTGAAGCGGCACGTTGCCCTACGCTGGTGCGCGGTGGCGGCAAAGGCGAACTGGGTGGCGTACTGGCAAAAAGTGCCGCGCTGATGGCGCAAGGGGCCAGCGGTATGGTGTATGGCCGCAACGTCTATCAGCACGATAATCCGTCGCGCGTGGTGAAAGCGCTCTTGGCCATCATCCATCAGGGTGCCAGCGGCCCAGATGCACTGGAAATCTATCAGCAGGGTTAAGCCTTACCTGCACCGGCGCTTAAGCGGTGCGCCGTCTTCGCCAGAAAAACGGAGTCGGAAATGAGTCAAATTCTTGGCATAGATGCCGGTAACACCATGATCAAAGCGGTACTGTTTGATCTTAGTGGTCGTGTGCTGTCAGTGGCAGAGTGCGCCGGTGAAACCCATCAACCACAGGAGGGCTACGCTGAGCGTCCGGTAGAAGATATCTGGCACGGCGTGAGCCAGGCGGTGAGCCGCTGCCTGCAACAGGCCGGAACTGATGCGCGAGAAGTGATTGCAGTGGGTGCCGCAGGCCATGGTAATGGGTTGTATGCATTGGATAAACAGCAACAGCCGCTGTTTGGTATTCAATCGATTGATCATCGCGCCATGGATACCGTGCAGGCGCTGGAAGCCAGTGGCGCGGATAAAGCAATCTATCAGTTATCGCTTCAGAAGCCGTGGCCCGCAGCCACACCGGTACTGATCAGTTGGGTCAAACAGCATCAGCCGGATCGTTGGGCGCAACTCGGCCATGTGCTTTGCGCCAAAGATGTGATTGCGCATTTTCTCAGTGGCACCATTAGCGCAGATTACTCCGATGCCGCTGGCGCCGGGCTGATTGACTACCGGCAACGCGATTACAGCCCGCAACTGATGGCGTTGTACGGAATTGAAGATGCTCTCACCCTGCTGCCACCCCTGCGTGAATCCTGTGATGTGGTCGGCCATGTTACCGTTCGCGCATCGCAACTGACCGGGTTACCGGCGGGTATTCCGGTGGTGGCGGGGATTTTCGATGTGGTAGCCAGCGCCATCGGCTCAGGCGTGGTGCAAACCGGTGACGCCTCAATAGTGGCGGGCACCTGGAGCATCAATCAGGTGGTGGTCGATAAACCTGATTATTTGCGCCCGGTGTTTATGAATTCGATCATCGAAAAAGACCGCTTTATGGCCATTGAGGCCAGCGCCACCTCGGCCGCCAATCTGGACTGGTTTCTACGTGAATTCGACGATGGCCGCAGCGGTCATGGCGCGGCCCGCAGCAGTGACACGGTCGCGCATGTCGAACTGAATGCGCAGCTGCCGCTCTATCACCCCTACCTCTACTCCGGTCGCAAATCTGAACCTGCCAAAGCCGGTTTTTACGGTCTGGGCGGCTGGCACACCCGCGCAGATATGCTGTTTGCGCTGTTTGAAGGCGTGACGTTTGCGCATCGGGCGCACATCGACCGCTTACGGGCAGCAGGCATTCCTTTCACCCACGCGACGCTCTCGGGCGGTGCGGCACGCAGTTGCATCTGGCCACAGATGTTTGCCGATGTGCTGGGTATTCCCATTCGTGTAGCCGAGTGCAAAGAAACCGGTGCTTTAGGCGCCGCACTCTGCGCTGGCGTGGGTGTCGGCGTTTGGCCCGATCTGGCCGCTGCGGTAAAACAAGCGGTACAGATTACGCCCGGCGAACTATTGCCCAGATCTGAACGTTTTGCCTTTCACGATGCACGGTATCGGATATTTAAAAAGCTCGAACTGGCGATGAGCGAAATGTGGCGCGAAGTTGGCTGATTTTACTGGTTTATTTTCAGCCGAGTGGTAATAGTGGCTGTTTCGTCAACGCAATAAGGATATCCCGTGCAAATCAATCAACTGCCGTTTGGTATTACCGACTGGAGCACCATCGAAACCGAAACCCACCCCGGCGACGTAGGCTATGCGCTGTGGCGCACACAACGTTTTGGCGACATTCGCGTGCGCATGGTCGAGTATTCCGCCGGGTATGTTGCTGACCATTGGTGCAGTAAAGGCCACATTCTGCTGTGCCTGGAAGGTGAAATGGTGACAGAACTGGAAGATGGCCGCACCTTCACCCTGACGCCAGGTGTCAGCTATCAGGTGGCGGATAACGCCGAGGCGCATCGATCTTCTACTCGCCAGGGTGCCAAACTTTTCATTGTTGATTGACTTCAGGCTGCTCAAAAAATGACAAGTCACGCGAACTGATGTACACTTGATGCATTACAATGTTCAAGTGAACATCGTCAGGAGGTTACATGTCTATGACATCTGCACTCAATCATACTCGGGGCGCGCGTGTGTTTGACCCTTCGCTGATCCCCCATGCTGACCCGTCATTTATGGATCAAATGGGGCTGCCCCGAAACCGATTGCAGGCACATAAGCTTATTACTGAAGGAATTGATGTCGGTATTGTGGTGCGCGCCGCAACAATTCTTAAAGCGACACCGATTGATGTGGCACAAATGGTGTCTATTGATCGTAATACCTATCGTCGGCGTGAGAAATCCGGCAGCCAACTTTCCGTTGACCAGGGCGCGCGCATCTATCAGGTATTTGAAGTACTGGATGCCGTCATTCACCTGTTTGGCGGCGATCCCGAAGTGGCGATGCAGTGGATGTATCAACCCGCACTGGCGCTGGATGGGGCGCAACCCATGGAAATGCTGAGCACGCCAGCAGGTTGCGACGCCATACTCACCTTGACGGGTCGCCTGGAACATGGAGTGATTGTGTAATGCCACAACGGAAGGAACCGGCTGAATCAACACGTATGTTTTATCGTTTAGTGAAAGAAGAATATGTAAGCCAGGCATTTAACGGTTATGGCGCGGAAAAATGGGGCGGCCGCTGGAATCCACCGGGTACCAAAGCGGTCTACCTCAGCAGTTCCAGAGCATTAGCATTGCTGGAAACGGTGGTGCATGCAGGCAAGACACTGCTGGAACAAAATCGATTTGTGATCTTCACGCTGACGATCCCAGAGAGTGAAATCATTGCGCTGGACAGCAGCAAACTGCCGCGAGGCTGGGAGAAGTATCAGCAACAGGAAGCAACGCAGGCCATCGGCGCGGCCTTTCTCAATCTGGAAAGTGGCTATCCGCTGCTGATGACCGTGCCGAGTATTTTAACCGGAGAAGATAACGCCCTTTTCAACCCCGATCATCCCTCTGCGGCGGACAT
Organism: Pantoea sp. CFCC18177; assembly: GCF_059412425.1. Classification (NCBI taxonomy): domain Bacteria; kingdom Pseudomonadati; phylum Pseudomonadota; class Gammaproteobacteria; order Enterobacterales; family Erwiniaceae; genus Pantoea; species Pantoea sp. CFCC18177. Next base: position 116,911 of record NZ_JBNBPL010000012.1, on the reverse strand, counting down.
CATCGCACACGCCACATCAACAGCTTTCACCATCGATCGCCGCATCAAAGAATAGACTCAGGGCGCACCAGGCACGCCCTGTAAGCATTATTTCGCCATCGCGTAGGCTGCGGTGAGGTCCACACGCTGCCAGAAGGATTGCTCAGTATTGCCCGACAACGGATAACCGTTTGGCAGCGCCGTTTTCACCATCAGGTTGCGGATCTGAGCATCAGACAGCTGCGGCATGGCGGTTTTCAGCAAAACCTCCGCACCTTGCGGAACCTGTACCGGCGTGTTTTTCACATCCGCTTTTGGCAGGTTATAGCTCATGGTGAAGCGATAGAACGTCTTCATGTCTGGCGAACGATACGGATCATCTTTACCCGCTGTGCGAGCACATTCAGCCAGCGAGGTGCCACACTCTTTCTCCAGTGCGGTGCGCAATTGGTCACGCGCTTCTTTGAACAGTACCTGGTAACGGGCATCGTTGAGGTAAGTGGCCACGTTGCGCTCTGCCACCATACGTGAACCCATCACATCCAGTGGGTAATGCACACCCAATACCAGACGCGAATAACCATAGCGTGCACCACGTGTCACCAGCGCTTCAAAACGTTCTGGCACCATTTCGGCCATTAATAAGGCATCGGTATAGCCGGTGTTGGTATGGCCGCTGGGGAAGGATCCGCCGTCAGCGGTATAGCGCACATTGTCTTTCACCACGACGTCATCGGGTACCAAATGGATAGTGTTGCCTTCGTGTAAGAAGGGACGAGGATAATTAAAATGTTTTTTGGCGGCGCTGGTGCTGACTTCACTGGCTTTGATCAGCGCAGCGGCTTTGCCGATTTCGCCTTTGTCATAGGCCGCCAGGAATGCTTTGCCGAGGCGTGGCCCCATGGCATCAGACAGGAAATAGAGGCTGCTGATGGCTTCAGCATCCTGCAACGCCTGGTGACGCACATTCTGTGTGGCGTTGAGGTTGATGCTGGTCACGGTGGCGCGACTGGCGTCCAGTACGCTGGCTGGCAAGGTGCTGAATCCCGACAGCAGTGCGATGCCAGCCTGCTGGTTCTGCTTAGCATTGAAATCATAGCCACTGCTTTTCAGCCAGGCTTTATCGGCTTGCGTGCTGGTTTGCTTGGCTTTTTCCAGCAAATCACGTTTGAGCGTGGCGCTGTCACCTTGCAGATATTTGCGCTCCGCCTGCAGCGACTGCTGCTCGAGCTGGGTGTAACCCGGTGTTGCACCGGTAGACGTCTGTGCTGCCAGTGCGGCGACTTGTGGCAGTGTCGTCGCGTGTGCCTGCTGAGCCAGCAGTAAAACCGTTGCAATCAGTGTGTAGCGGGTTTTCATTATTTTCCCCTGTTATCAGAACATTACCTTGCCGGGAAAATACGCTAGCACCCTGTTATGACAGATTTATTTCAATCACTTGCACTGATTTGAACAGTTTTGTACGCAAATTTGTGCCAGCGAGCCACAACCGCCGCCGTTATCGTTTTTGCACTGTGATTGCTGCACGTAACAGTTCTGTTGACACGCAGAGAGATCACATTTCGCTGCTACGGGCGTCAGTTGTGCCACCGGTGCTTTACGTTCGGGCTGCCACTGGCTTTGTGCCAGGGCGCTGACGCTCAAAAATAAGGTAAAGGCCATTATCCACTTCATGGTGAACTCCTCATCGAAACGATCTAAAGAGTATGACGCCTCCCCGAACAAATACCATGGTGAAACTTTCGATTCAGACAAAGTCGCGGAAAGCGCTTTTTAGGTGCATGGCATTGCTCCATTACAGTGCACATCCAATTGAACGTCGTTTGCATTAAAGCATATTTATCATTGAGTTAATCCATATAACTCCAAACGCATTCGTTGGTACAAAAGTTGCAAGGATTTACCTGTAGACAAAGGAGACGGTGATGAAAGCGATTGTAATTGGAGCGGGTATCGGTGGCATGAGCGCGACGATAGCGCTGGAGAAAGCGGGATTTGAGACGGCGGTATTTGAAGCAGTTAAAGAGATGAAACCTGTCGGTGCCGCCATCTCAATCTGGCCAAATGGCGTAAAGTGCCTGAATGCACTGGGTATGAAAGAGCCGTTGCGCGCACTAGGCGGCAACATGGCATTCATGGCCTACAACGATGGACACAGCGGTAACACCCTGACCCGCTTCAGTATGACGCCACTGGTGCAACAGGTGGGTGAATACCCTTACCCGGTGGCACGCGCTGAGCTGCAGGCGATGCTGATTGATACCTATGGCCGTTCGCGCATTCAATTTGGCAAACGCGTCACACAAGTCGAGCAAACCGATACCGGTGTTACCGCTTGGTTTGATGATGGCACGCAAACCAGTGGCGACTTCCTGATCGCTGCCGATGGCACGCATTCAGTGATCCGCCACTATGTATTGGGTGAAAGCGTTGAGCGCCGCTATGCTGGCTATGTTAACTGGAACGGCTTGGTGACCATCGATGAAAGCATCGCCCCGGCCGACCAATGGACGACCTTTGTGGGCGAAGGTAAACGTGTTTCTCTGATGCCGGTCAGCGATAACCGCTTCTACTTCTTCTTTGATGTGCCCTTGCCTAAAGGCCTGCCAGAAGATCGTTCGACACTCAAAAACGATCTGCGCGGTTACTTCCAGGGCTGGGCCGAACCGGTGCAACGCCTGATAGACAACATCAATCCAGACACCACTAACCGCGTGGAAATTCACGATATCGAACCCTTTAGCCGTTTTGTTAAAGGCCGTGTGGCGCTGCTGGGCGATGCGGCGCACAGCACCACACCTGACATCGGCCAGGGCGGTTGTGCTGCGATGGAAGATGCGGTGGTGCTGGCACAGACGCTGGCCTCGCACTCGTTGGGCATTGAGGATGCGCTCCTGCGCTACGAAGCGCGTCGCGTAGAACGCACCAAAGATCTGGTGTTAAAGGCGCGCAAGCGTTGCGATGTCACGCATGCGAAAGATGCGGAAGTTACTGCCGCGTGGTATGCAGACCTGAAAAATGAAACCGGCGAGCGGGTGCTGGCCGGTATGTGTGACACCATTGAAGGTGGACCGCTGGGTTAAGCGCGATCGGGCGGCCTGAAGGTCGCCCCTACTCTAAGCCGCGATTTTTCAGCATCGGGCCAATCTCCGGTGCTTTACCGCGCCATGCCAGCCATAAATGCTGCAGATCGCTGCTGTTTCCACGTGACAGAATGTGTTCCCGGAACTGTTGGCCATTTTCGCGGGTTAAGCCTCCTCGCTCCTCAAACGCCTGATAGCCATCATCGGCCAGCATCTGCGTCCAGATATAGGCGTAATAGCCGGCGGCGTAGCCGCCTCCCCAGATATGACGGAAATAGCTGGAGCGATAGCGCGGCGGCACCGCTGCCAACGCGATGTTTTCTGCAGCCAACGCCTGAAGCTCGAAGTGGCTGACATCCTGCGGATTATCATGGGTCGTCAGTGAATGCCACTGCAGATCAAGCAGCGCGGCGGCCAGCAACTCCGTCATGTCATAGCCTTTATTGAATTTAGAGGCCTTGACCATCTTTTCGCGCAGTTCGGCAGGCATCGCTTCACCGCTCTGATAATGACGCGCATAGTTGGCAAAGACCGCTTCATGGCTGGCCCAGTGCTCGTTAATCTGCGAAGGAAACTCGACAAAATCACGCGGCGTATTGGTACCAGAGAGGCTCGGGTAGCGCTGCGTTGCGAACAAACCGTGCAAAGCGTGACCAAATTCATGGAACAGGGTGATCACCTCATCCCAGTTGATGAGTGCGGGTTGCCCTGCCTGCGGTTTGGTGTAATTACAGACGTTATAGATCACCGGTTGAGTGCCGAGCAGCGTGGTCTGGTCGACAAAATTGCTCATCCAGGCACCACCGCTTTTATTGTCACGCTTAAACAGATCGGTGTAGAACAGCGCTAGCGGAGCATCGTCCGCATCAAAGATTTCGTATACGTTGACGTCAGGATGATAAACCGGCAAGTCGTGACGCTGCTCAAATCGGATACCAAACAGTTGGCTCGCCGACCAGAACACGCCTTTCTCCAGCACGCTGTTGAGTTCAAAGTAAGGGCGGATTTGGCTCTCATCCAGCGCATACTTCGCTTTACGTACTTGCTCAGCGTAGAAATTCCAGTCCCACGCACGCAGCGGGAAACTGTGGTGCTGCTGCTCAATCAGTTGCTGGATGTCTGCCGCTTCACGCTCGGCACGCGCCCGGGCTGCTGGGACGATGTTGCGCATAAAATCAAACGCCGCATCAGGCGTCTTCGCCATCTGATCCTGCATGCTCCACTCAGCATAGGTGTTGAAGCCCAACAGTTTCGCTTGTTCCGCACGTAGCTGCGCCATGCGCAAGACAATGGCGCGCGTATCGTTATCATCGCCCTGTTCGCTTCGCGTCAGTGCTTGAGTAAACAGCGCCTCACGCGTGGCACGGACTTCAAGTGACTGCAATGCCGGTTGTTGCGTGGTGTTTTGCAACGGAATGAGCCACTCGCCGGCTAAGCCGCGCGCTTCGGCAGCGGCTTTGGCGTGCGCCAGTTCTTCTTCAGTCAATCCTGCCAACGCCACGGGGCTGCTGACGGTATAGGCACCCGCTTTGGTGGCCGCCAGCAGTTTGTTGCCAAAGCGCGTACTCAGCGTAGCCAACTCTTGATTACAGGCACGCAGCTGCTGTTTATCTGCATCACTCAGGCTGGCACCGGCGAGTTGGAACTGCTGCCAGGTGACCTCCACTAAGCGCATCGACTCGGCATCTGGGCACGCTGATCCACGATGCTGATAGACGCTGTCGAGACGAGCGAACAGCTGACTGTTGAGATGAATTTCATCGCTAAGCGCAGTGAGCTTTGGCGTGATTAACTCGTCAATCTCCTGCAGGCGATCGCTGGTATTGGCGGAGGTCATAGCACCGAACACCTTTTCAACGCGATTCAACAGTTGTCCGCAGCGCTCCAGCGCTTCGTAGGTATTGGCGAAGGTGGCAGGCTCAGGGTGGTTGGCAATCGCCGCGACTTCCTGACGCTTTTCTTCAATGCCCGCTTCCAGCGCAGGTAAAAAATCCTCCTCCTGGATGAGGTCAAATGGCGGGGTTTGATACGGTAACGTACTGGCGGTGAAAAACGGATTTGCTCGTGAAGTCATTATCGCTCCTGATAATCAGCAACGCCGCAACCTGTGCGGCGGGATGTTTCTATCCTGGCAGCTTCAACGCCGCTCAACAACCGCCTTGCTGGCGCTGATACACACTAATGATCTCGCCAGCTACCGCTACTGCGATCTCAGCCGGCAATTTTCCTTTCACGTCCGGTAGACCTAACGGACAGCGCAATCTTTCCAGCGCGTCAGCGGCAATGCCCTTGCCCGACAGGCGATAGCGAAAACGTTGTGCCTTGGTGGCAGAGCCAATCACCCCGAGATAGCGAAAATCCCCGCGACGTAATATCGCTTCACTCAGCGCAAAATCCAGCGGATGGTCGTGTGTCATCACAATGAAATAGCTGTCAGGCGCAGCCTCTATAACGCAGTCGATCGGGTCTTCAACCTGACACACCGTGACACCTGGCGGAACCGCCCGAAACAGTGCGGCACGGCTATCAATCCAGGTGATTTTGCAGGGTAAGGTGGCCAACAGATTGACCAGCGCTTGCCCCACATGCCCCGCACCATAAACCTGAATCTCAGGCTGCTGTTGCATTAGCGGCTCAAACAGCAGCGTGGCATGACCGCCACAGCACTGACCGAGACGCGCCGCCAGTGCGAACTCTTCGGTGCGCGGTTGCAGGCTACGTTGCTGCAGCATCTCTCGCGCCAGCGCAATACACTGGTATTCCAGATGGCCGCCACCAATGGTGAGAAAAGTGTCGCTGGCACTGACCACCATCTTGCAGCCACTGTCACGCGGCACGGAACCCCGCTGGCTCAGCACGGTGATTAATACGCAGCTTTCACGCTGCTCTCGCAGCGCGTGCAATACGGCGATCCAGTCATGGTAAATCATCACTCGCTCCCGAGAGGCGCTGTACACCCCAGAAAACCCGCTCCGGTGTGGCTGGCGCATCCAGCTGTGGATGACGCCGATAGTTATCCACGCTGGCAACCGCATCCTGCAATGCGCACCATACCGCGATGCCCAACATAAACGGTGGTTCCCCAACGGCTTTCGAGTGGAAAACCGTGTCCTGTGGATTTTTGCGGTTCTCTACCAGCGTTACGCGCAGATCCTGTGGCACATCGCTGATCGCCGGAATCTTGTAACTCGCGGGGCCATCGGTGAGTAATTTTCCTTGGTCGTTCCATACCAACTCTTCGCAGGTTAACCAACCCATGCCCTGCACAAAGCCGCCCTCCACTTGCCCGATATCCAGCGCGGGGTTCAGAGAAGCGCCCACATCATGCAGAATATCCGCACGAAGCAGCCGATACTCGCCGGTAAGCGTGTCCACCAGCACTTCGCAGCACGCCGCGCCGTAGGCATAGTAATAGAAAGGTTTGCCGCGCCCGGCCTGACGATCGTAGTGAATGCCGGGCACTTTGTAGAAACCGGTGGCCGATAACGGCACCTGATTCAGCCAACCCTGCTGTGCCACCTGCGCAAAGGTAAAGTGCTGTCCCGGCACACGCACAATGCCATTGCTAAAGTGAACGTCATCAGCTGAACACTGGTGTAAGCGACACAGCATCTCGGTTAAGCGATCGCGTAATATCTGTGCGGCATTCTGCGCTGCTTTACCGTTGAGATCGGCCCCGCTGGAAGCAGCGGTCGGTGAAGTATTGGGGACTTTACCGGTATCGGTTGCCGTGACCTGAATCTGGCTGATATCAATTTGCAGCACCTCTGCCACAATCTGCGCCACCTTAGTATTCAAGCCCTGACCCATCTCCGTCCCGCCATGGTTCAGTTGCACCGTGCCATCGGTATAGATCAGGATGAGCGCTCCCGCCTGGTTGAGAAAGCTGGAGGTAAAGGAAATCCCAAACTTGACCGGCGTCAGAGCCAGGCCTCGTTTCATAAAGCGTTGGCTGGCGTTAAAGGCGGTGATCTCAGCGCGTCGTTGCGCATACTCACTGCTGGTTTCCAACTGCGCAGTCATCTCTTGCAGCAGGTTATCTTCAACCTGCTGATAATAATGGGTAACATTGCGGTCGTGTTTGCCGTAGTAGTTGCGTTTGCGCAGTTCGAGCGGGTCAAGCCCACGTTCGCGGGCGATGTGATCCATGATCTGCTCAATGGCCACCATCCCCTGTGGCCCACCGAAACCGCGATAGGCAGTATTGGAGGCGGTATGGGTACGACAGCGATAACCGGTGATCAGTGCATCGCCAAGGTAATAGGCGTTATCTGCGTGGAACATCGCACGATCGACAATCGATCCGCTAAGATCGAGCGAATAGCCGCAATTGCCTGCCAGATCGATTTTGACACCGCAAAAAATGCCCTGATCGTCAAAGCCGACATCGTAACGCACATAGAAAGGATGGCGCTTACCGGTGATGCGCATATCATCCCGGCGTGCGAGGCGCATTTTCACTGGCCGACGCAACTGCCGGGCTGCAATGGCACATAAGCACGCCACGCCGGCCGCTTGCGTTTCTTTCCCCCCAAAGCCCCCACCCATTCGGCGCATATCAATGGTGACTTTGTTCATGGTGATATTCATCACTTCAGCCACCAGCTTTTGCACTTCCGTGGGGTTTTGCGTCGAGGAGTAAACCTGCAGCGTGTCATCCTCGCCGGGGATCACCAGCGCAACCTGGGTTTCCAGATAAAAATGCTCCTGACCACCTATGTGAAACTCGCCCTGAATACGATGTGGCGCACGCGCCAGCGCGGAATCCACATCACCACGCTGGTGAATATGCGGCTGTTGTACGAAGTGCTGTTTCTCCAGCGCTTCACGCACATCAAGAATGGCGGGCAGAGGCTGATATTCAATAATTGCCGCCGCTGCGCCCGCACGCGCCGCTTCCGGGGAGTCTGCTGCCACCGCAATCACGATTTGTCCCAGATATTCGACGCTATCTTGCGCCAGCAACGGATCGCCTGGTTCAAGCGGACCGACATCGTTCAGTCCGGGCACATCGCGCCACGTCAGCACGCTGACCACGCCGGGGATCGCATAGCAGGGCTGCACATCGATATGTGTGATGCGGGCATGTGCATGTTCACTCAAGCGCGGGCAAAGATGCAGTAAGCCCGGCAAGTCGGGTTTGTCATCGATGTAACAAGCTTCGCCGGTGACATGTTTGTCGGCACTTTCATGCTTTTGACTGCGTCCGACACCGGTTTTCATCTCAGTAGCGAACTGGCTTTTCAGCAGCGTTTCGGTCAGCTCGGGTCGGTTATGAGACATAACGCGCCACCTCCGTGATAGTCAGTTCGCCCGTGATCTGGGCGTAATAGCGGCGCAAGAGATTGCGCGCCACCTGCAAGCGATAGTCTGCGCTGGCGCGAAAATCGCTCAAGGGCTGAAAATCCTGACTGAGTGCAGCGCAGGCTTTTTCGATACTGGCTTGATTTAATGGCATCCCATTCAACGCGTCTTCAGCAGCCAGAGCACGTTTTGGGGTGGCGGCCATGCCACCAAAGCCCAGTCGTGCTTGCTGTACCACGCCGTCTTCCACCTGAATGTTGATGGCGACAAACACCGCAGAGATATCATCATCCAGTCGTTTAGCCACCTTCCATGCGCTAAAGTCATGTGACACCGTCACTTTTGGAATGATGATGGAGTGAATAAACTCCCCCGCCTGCAGCACCGTTTGCCGATAGCCGATGAAGAACTGGTCGAGTGGCACCTCACGCATCACTTTTCCTTTCTGCAGGGCCAAACGCGCATTCAACGCCAGCAGCATCGGCGCACAGTCGCCAATCGGTGAAGCATTACCGATGTTGCCGCCCAGCGTGCCCTGATTGCGAATTTGCAGTGACGCAAAACGCTCGAGTGTGGCGCTAAAAGCCGGGATTTTGTCGGTCAGGAAGTGGTAACAGAGATGCAGCGGCGCGGCCGCTCCCAGCCGGAACGTGTCCTCATCTTCGCTGCACTCGGCTAATTCCTGCACCTGCTCTAAGGCGATCAACAATGGCAGACGTTGATACTGCTGGGTAATTTGCAAAGTCAGATCAGTGCCGCCCGCCAGCAAACGCGCGTCAGGATGCTGCTCATACAGCGCGGCTAACTGCGCCAGCGTTTTTGGCACAAAACAGCGGCTGCCGTTGGCTTCAAGGGTTTGCACTTCTGTGTTGTTCAATGCCTGAAGCCGCTGTACCAGCGCGGTTTCATCAGCTGTAAATGCATCTGCTACTGGCTGCTCACACGCCTGCTGCGCCGCTGCCATAATCGGTCGATAGCCGGTACAGCGGCACAGATTGCCCGCCAGCGCCTGTTCGGCATGGTGCGGATTCCAGCCTTGACTGTTTTTTTGCAAGGTAAACATGGACATGACAAACCCCGGCGTACAATAACCGCATTGCGAGCCGTGGCAATCCACCATGGCCTGCTGCACACTGTGCAGTTCACGCCCCTGCTTGAGATCTTCTACGGTAATCAACTGTTTGCCTTGTAAACTGCTCACCAGTGTCAGGCAGCTGTTGACCGTTTGATACTGCATGCGCCCCGCTACCACTTTACCCAGCGTTACCGTGCAGGCACCACAGTCTCCTGACGCGCAACCTTCCTTCGTGCCGCGCCGCTGCTGCTGATTGCGCAGGTAATTGAGCACCGTGAGATTGGGGTCTAAAGCCGTCTCGGTGATCAGGCGGTTGTTGAGCAGAAACTGGATCATGCGGTTATCTCCTCGCCATGCCGCTGCCAGACGGGTTTGCCACTCAGCCAGGTTTGGGCAATATTGCGGTCATCGCCCAGCGTCATCATGACAAACAGGCGTTCCCAGATGTCTTTACTGTTGGCACTGCGTAATTTTTGCAGCGGTGACACCGCCGGATCGAGCACCACAAAATCGGCCTCTTTGCCGGGATTGAAGTTACCAATTTTGTCATCTAAATCGAGCGCATGCGCCCCGCCCAGTGTGGCGTGGTAGAAGGCTTCACAGGCACTGAGTCGGTATTGTTGCAACTGCCCAACTTTGTAAGCCTCCCCCAGGGTTTGCAGCATATTAAAAGTGGTACCTGCGCCGACATCGGTTCCGATACCCATGCGCACACCCTGCTGCCAGCAGCGTTTGATGTTGAACAACCCGCTGCCGAGGAACAGATTGGAGGTGGGGCAGAATGCGATGGAGGAATCGGTATCGTGCAGGCATTGCCATTCGCGATCTTCCAGATGCAGGCAATGCGCAAACACACTGCGCTTACCGGTCAGTTGATGCTGGTGATACACATCAAGGTAGCCGTCGTGCTCTGGGAACAATTCGTTCACCCAGGCAATTTCCTGCTGGTTCTCACTGAGGTGTGTGTGCAGCCAGGTATCAGGGAACTCTTCACGCAGCTGACGTACCTTCTCCAGCAGCGCCGGTGATGACGTTGGCGCAAAGCGCGGCGTCAATGCATAACTAAGCCGACCACGCTGGTGCCAGCGCTCAATCAGTTCCAGGGTATGCTGATAACTCTCTTCGGGGGTTTCGGTCAGATACTCTGGCGCGTTGCGATCCATCATCACCTTGCCCGCGATCAATCGCATATCGAGCTTTTCCGCTGCGCTAAATAAGGCGTCAACGGACTGTTTGTGGACGGTGCCAAACACCAGCGCACTGGTGGTGCCATTCGCCAAGAGCTGCTGCAAGAAGAAGGCGGACATCTGCGCAGCGTGGTCCGGGCAGTGATATTGGCTCTCGACCGGGAAAGTGTATTGGTTCAGCCACTCCAGTAGCTGCTCGCCAAAGGCCCCAATCATCTCTGTTTGCGGATAGTGGATGTGGGTGTCGACAAAGCCCGGCACGATGAGTTTACCGCGCAGATCGATCACCTGAGCGGCATCAACGCGCCCTTCTGCGATCTCCCAACTTTCCAGCGCGACCACTTTGCCATCACGCAGCGTTAGTAGGCCATCTTCAAGATAGCGTGCATTGGCCGCAATCTGATCGGGCTGTGCAGCCAGGGCGGTGAAGTCAAAGAAGCTGGCGCGCAGCAGGGTTTCAGAGGCGTAAGGCATAAAAGTTCCTTGATACATGTCATTGCAGATAATTGCCTTGAAAGTGAATTGCAAGGGACATGCCAAAGCTTAGAACAAAAAATACTGTTCTATTTCAATAAAATAGGTGATTTTTATTGATTTTGAGGGCAGGATCAATTCGCAAACGAATGCGCAACCGTTTGCTGACAATGGCAAACGGTTGCTATTGGTGATGAAAGTGTAAATCGCAGAGATAACGTAGTAAGACCCGTGATTTTTTGCGCAATGCCGGTGCAATAGCGCACTCTTTTTGTGCACGAAGAATCCTGCAACACACCGGTTAGGCTTTTCATGAGCATGGTGTCAGGGTTAATGCTAAGGTGTGGCTGAGAACCTGAAATCGTTTAAGGATAAGTTTGATGTTGATGGTTAATTTTATGATTTTTAAGTTTAAATATAGAAAATCATAAAGTTAGCCATGAGCTAAAACCTGCCAACCTCTGCTAATGTCGTCTTTTCCTGCCCCTTTTTTGCCCCTTCTGCCCAGTTATGCCCCTGGATTTGCCCCTTTTTTACCCTTATGACTGTACCTGATATCAAAAACACAATGCCGCTTTTTTGATGAGTAAATTGTCATGCTGTTACGTACTCGCAGAACTAGTCACAACTCCACCCGTACTACATAGCCTTTAACCCACAAGGAAAGACCAAAAGTAGCTAACACTTAGTGTTATAGAACGGGAAAGCGGGGCAAATGTAAGAAGCTTCTGTACTGATAATGAGTGGCTGCAAGTTTTATATTCCCGCTAGCACCTTAGGCGCAGAGTTGGGGCAGCTTTTTTTGCATTAAATGAGCTCTATCACAACTTCGGTAAAGCCAAATCCGCCTAACAATTTCATCGTTTAGTTCTGTGCAGTCCAACGCAATTGATAGCCTGATTTCGGATAGGAAAAGGTCAGATGCGGATTTCAGTGCTTCTAACGCGGATCAGTGCTAGCGCGAGCTTCAACCAACTCTCATGATCCGGATACTGTCAGATAGCTAAGGCAAAAAATGCATTCAAACATGCGCATTGACTGACAGTAGACGACAATCGGGGATCTCACCCCAAATCCGGTCACTTCATAAAAACCCCTACGATACTAGTTGCCGCATTAGTTTATTTACTTTACAGTAAAGTAAATTATCTTGAATAAATCTATATTTCAACTGATGCTGGAGTCGTCCCATGAAGATATTGTGTATGGATAATGATGTTTGGGCAGTATCGGGGCTAAGTTGCCTTCTTGAGGGCCAGTTAAGCCTCGAATGCCAGCAAGTCTCTATCAGGCATACGAAAGCCATCCTTGCGAAGCATTATGTCGAATTTTTTATCACCGAACTGGCCTCCCCAAACAACAATGTAAGCGAGGTGTACAATTTTCTGAAGTTGTTGAACGCCAGATTGCCCTGGTTGAAGATTATTATCTTCACGCGTTTTGAAGATAACGCTATGTTACGCTTTTTTTTTGATAATCTCTCCCACGCGGTAATTATTACAAAGCGGGATCCAATTGGTGAGATTCAGGATGCCACAAGTAATTACAAGGACTATTACATCAAAAATTACATGCGATGGCAGTATTTAGATTCGCATCTGAATATCCTGAACAAAACAGAATTTCAACTACTCCAGTTTTTCTCAAGAGGGGAAAAACAGGTGGATATCGCCGCGAGGTATAACTTAAGCAATAAAACAATCAGCACTTACAAACGGCGTATTCTCAATAAATTATCCTGTTCCAATCATGTTGAGCTTAACTCTAAACTCAGAGAGTACGGCTATCATTAAAATAAAAAAAGATTTTATTTTACACATCCACAGTAAAATATATTAAAACTGAAGGTGCAACATGCGATTTTTCATGCGGAATGCGATTACAGCATTTTTCCCCTTATTTTTCATTGTCGGTTGTAATGATGAAGTAGCTGAGCCAGATGAAACGGGTCTACCGGAGGTTTCTGTTCTGGAGATTTATCCACAACCGCTGGTATTAACGCGGCAACTTCAGGGTCGCACTTCGGCGCCAGAGATTGCTGAAGTAAGGCCTCAGGTTAACGGTATTATCCATTCCAAACTTTTTACCGAAGGTTCAATGGTGAAAGAGGGGCAACCCTTATTTCAACTTGAAACTGAAGTCTACGCCAGCCTGCTTGACCAGTATGTTGCCAACCTGGCTGTTGCACGTTCGGCACAAACAGCCGCAGGCTCGAAATTGAATCGAGCAAAAAAAATAATTTCACAACACTATATTAGCCAGCAAGACTATGACGATCTCAATGCTGCCTATCAGCAGGCTGTCGCCAGTGTTAAAGCAAGTGAAGCCCAGGTTCAGAGCGCGAAAATCAACCTGAAATACACTACCATCGTGGCACCAATTTCAGGACAAATTGGTCGCTCCAACATCACCGTGGGTGCTTTAGTCACCGCTAATCAAACTGACCCACTGGTAACGATTCAGAGCATTAATCCTATCTATTTTGATTTCAGTCAGTCTGGTGAAGATTTTCTGCAATTAAGACGCGAGGTGGATTCCGGGAGTGTGAACGCTATCCCCGTGAGCGTACATATGTTCTTGCATGATGGAACAGGTTATGAGCAGCAAGGTGAATTACAGTTTGCAGACGCCACGATTAATGAAAGTACCGGTTCAGTCAGCCTTCGGGCCAGTTTCCCTAATAGTCAAAACTATCTTATCCCTGGCATGTTTGTACGTGCTCAGGTTGATGTTGGTAGGCGTGAAAATGGATTTTTAATTCCGCAAAATTTAATAACACGGGCCGCAAATGGTGATGCCAGCGTGCTAGCCGTCAATGAGAAAAATCAGGTTACCTCATTACCACTTTCATTGGGAAGAACCGTAGGCAATCAGTTTATTGTTGAAAGCGGATTTTCAGGTGGCGAAAGAGTGATCACCGAGGGAGCCAGTGACCTGGAATCGGGCACTGAAGTCGCCATAAAAGAGTCTCCGGAAAAGGAATAAATTATGTTTTCGCGGTTTTTTATTGATCGACCCGTGCTGACCATTGTGATTTCCCTGCTGATTATATTTTCAGGTGCATTGTCTATTCTCACTATGACGGTAGAGCAATACCCTGATATTGCGCCGCCGGGCGTGACCGTCACCGCTAATTACACCGGTGCATCGGCTGAAACGGTACAAAACAGTGTGACACAAGTTATCGAGCAGCAGATTAAAGGTATTGATGGCCTTCTTTATTTCTATTCCACCAGTAGTGCTGCAGGTCAGGCACGCATTCTCCTCAGTTTTGCTCAGGAAACGGATCCTGATATTGCCCAGGTTCAGGTACAAAATGCGGTGAATCAGGCCCTCACCCGTCTACCGCAGGAAGTTCAGCAGCAAGGTATTACCGTGACCAAATCCCAAGGCGATAGCTTGATGGTGGTCGGCTTGTATGATGAATCCGATGCGATGAGCAGCGTTGATATCAGTGACTTTCTCGTCAGCAATTTTCAGGACCCGCTTAGTCGAGTGGATGGCGTGGGAGAAACCACGGTTTTCGGTGCCCAGTATGCCATGCGTATCTGGATGGACCCGGTCAGACTTCACAGCCTGGGACTGATGCCCTCCGATATTCAGACCGCCGTTGAGGCGCAGAACGCTCAGGTCACCAGTGGGGAGTTAGGCGCACTACCCGCGCCAGAAAACCAGGCGATCACCGCAACAGTTACTACCCAGTCACGTCTGCAAACCGTCAGCCAGTTTAATAATATTCTGCTGCGTACCAACCGCGACGGGACAAAAGTACTGCTCAAAGACGTGGCAAGGGTTGAACTGGGTGCCGAGAATTATCAAAACCAAACGCGTTTAAATGGTCACCCTTCCTCAGGTATCTCCATTCAGTTGTCATCCGGGGCGAATGCACTCGCGACCGCAGAAAATGTAAAAGCAGAAGTTGCCAGGCTGACCCCTCTTCTTCCCGCTGGGATAAAAGTCGCTTACCCGCGTGACAGTACACCTTTCGTCACGGTGTCGATCGAAAAGGTGATCGAGACCCTGATTGAAGCAATTATTCTGGTTGTTATTGTGATGTATCTCTTTCTGCAAAACTGGCGAGCCACGCTGATTCCCGCCGTCACCGTTCCTGTGGTGTTGTTGGGCACGTTCGGCTTGCTTGCCGCTTTTGGT
The DNA here is from genome assembly GCF_059412425.1 of Pantoea sp. CFCC18177. NCBI lineage: Bacteria > Pseudomonadati > Pseudomonadota > Gammaproteobacteria > Enterobacterales > Erwiniaceae > Pantoea > Pantoea sp. CFCC18177. The sequence continues at coordinate 101,657 of NZ_JBNBPL010000012.1, read as the reverse complement.
TACAGCATTAATACGCTCACGCTGTTTGCGATGGTGCTGGCGATAGGGTTGTTAGTCGATGACGCCATTGTCGTGGTGGAAAACATTGAAAGGATCATGTCGGATGAGGGGAAAAGTCCGCGCGAGGCCACCTTACAATCGGTCAACGAAATCACCGGTGCGCTCTTTGGTATCGCGTTGGTGCTTTCTGCGGTATTTATCCCAATGAGTTTTTTTGGTGGTTCGGTCGGAATCATTTATCGTCAATTCACCTTCACCATTGTCGCAGCCATGGCGCTCTCTGTGTTTGTCGCGATGACGCTAACCCCCACGCTTTGCGCACTTTTTTTAACACCACAAAATCATCGTTCCACGCGCTTGTTTCGCTACTTCAACCAGGCGGTAGAATCAGGGCAGAAAAGCTATCTCAAAAGCGTCGGCTATGTGCTCCGTCGTCCTCTGATCTTTCTCGGCCTGGCCGGGTTACTCGTTTTCATTTTGCTCTTTAGCTACACCCGCCTGCCCACAAGCTTTCTGCCGATTGAAGATCAGGGTTCTGTTATGTTGCAAATCTCTGCGCCGACCGCCTTTACCATGGCGGATACACAGCGCGCAGCCGATGAAGTTGCGCGCTATTTCATGGAAGAAGAGAAAGATAACCTCAACGTGGTTTTTATGGTAGTCGGTCGCAATAATGCCGGCAGCGGTCAGAATGTCGCGATGGCTTTCGCCGAACTGAAACACTGGGATCTGCGTAGCGGCAGTCAAAATACAGCACAGGCGATCATCGCGCGCGCTAACCAGCACTTTCAACATTTTGGCGATGTCTCGGTTAGTGTACTCTCACCGCCCGCCGTAAGAGGTTTGGGTCAATCAAGTGGATTCGAACTCTGGTTACAGGATCAATCGGGAGCTGGTGGCGATAATTTGATTGCCGCCCAACAGAAAGTGCTGGCGCAATCGCAACAAGACCCCAAACTCACCGCGGTGAGAATCAATGGATTGGACGCCAAAGCGCAATTACAAATCGACATTGATCATGATAAGTCCACGGCTCAGGGATTAACCCAGTCTGATATCACCGCAACGCTCTCATCTGCCTGGGGCGGAACCTATATTAACGATTTTCTGGACCGTGGAAGGGTGAAGCGCGTGTATATGCAGGGCGATATGCAATGGCGTTCCGTTCCAGAAGACATTGAGCAGTGGTATGTCAGAGGCGATGATGATCAGATGGTCTCTTTCGCCACCTTTGTAAACTCGCATTGGGTGACCGGTCCACAGATGCTCCAACGTTTTAATGGTGTAGCGGCGGTGCCTTTTCTCGGGTCCGCCGCAGATGGCGAAAGTTCAGGTACCGCAATGACGCAGATGCAAACGATCATCTCGCAACTGAATGGGTTTACTCTTGCCTGGAGTGGATTGTCTTATCAGGAAATCGCTTCATCAGGTCAAACACTTTATATCTACGTGCTCTCCGCTATCTTTATTTTTCTCTGTCTGGCGGCCTTATATGAAAGCTGGTCGGTTCCACTTGCCGTGATTCTTATTATCCCGCTGGGCATTTTAGGCGCGGTACTGGCAACCAGCGCATTCAGTTTCGAAAATGATATCTATTTCCAGGTAGGGATGCTCACCACCATGGGCTTGACGGCAAAGAATGCCATTTTAATCGTCGAATTTGCTCAGGCGCAGAAGAATGCTGGCACCTCCTTGTTGCGGGCCATTCTCTCCAGCGCGTTGTTGCGTTTACGCCCTGTGGTAATGACGTCATTAGCCTTTATTGCCGGTGCCTTGCCGTTGGTCATATCCACAGGAGCAGGGGCGATCAGTCGGCAGGAGATCGGTGTCGCCGTTGTGGGTGGAATGTTTGCCGGCACAGTACTATCTCTTGCCTTTGTGCCGCTGTTTTATGTACTAATTCTGCGCGCAGTGATATGGTGCAAAGCCAGAATCAGCACGTCAGAAAGAAAAAAATCGCATTAATATAAGGCAGTTACAATGACTCAACGCCCACAGGGAAGACCGATGAAAGCACGCCCGCGTATTCTTAGCGAGGCCTGTACACTGTTTTTAGAACAGGGGTTAGATGTTTCATTGGACAGTATTGCCGTCCAGGCAGGCACCACGCGCCAGACGTTGTATAATCATTTTCCGACGAAAAATGCGCTTATACTCGAGACCTTTCAATTTTTGCTTGATGAGATGCAACCTTCTGTTCGGGTCATTGTGGAAGATGAGTCGCTGCCGCTGGCAGACAGTTTATTGGGATTAGCGAACCTGGTGCAAAATCACTTTTACCGCGAAAAATTCGTCAATTTTCAGCGCCTGCTTATCCAGCTTTTACGTCAGGATCCCGCGCTGTTTGACACCCTACAGCAGCGCCCTTCCCAGCGCGTAAAAGCCGCGTTGGTTACTCTGCTGGATAAAGCAAATCAACGCGGTGAAATTGATGTAAAGGACACCAGCGTCAATGCCGCGTGTTTTCTAGGCTCAGTCATGGGTTACCTGTTGCCGGCTGCGCTAATTTCAAGAGAGTTGCCGGATAAAAAACTGCTTGATGATATAACACGCAACAGTGTGGACGTTTTTCTTTCAGCATGGAAATACCACCGAGACTAGCCAACCTGCTCTACGTTGATTGACATTTATTAATGTCCGTTGATAGCCCAATCCGGCTTTAGCGAAATGCTCACTAAATAGAGTGATCGAAGCGACGTCAGCGGAAAAATGCAGGTAACAGCTGGCGGTATTTAACTGCCAGCTTACGTTAGCGTGTCAACAGAGGAGATAGAGCATTAAGGAGCGCTGAGGGAGAAACGGGTTCGCCAGAAGGCTCCCATGAGTTTTGAAACTCAGCAATCTCGATGCCGACAAACGAACCCGCAGCGATAACATCACAGCAGGCTCTGAGGTTTTCCAGCGAGAGTCCACCCTCATGCACATAATCCGTTGGCACAATGCCGGGGTTGAGAACGTCACAGTCTAGATGAACATAGACAGCGCGCCCGGCAATCGCTTGTTTAAGTCTTCCGGCAAGATTATCGCCAGGTTTAACATGGGGGATGCTGTTTGACTCAATAAGTTCCAACTCAAACGAGTCCAGGTCGCGCTGACCGACCAGCACTATCTGGTCAAGCATCAGTCCTTTTCCCAGTCCTGAATCCCAAAGCCCTGACGGACCTGCCAGAGCAAGACCGCCAAGATATCCCGTTTCGGTTGCTTCAGGCGTGTTCAGGTCAGCATGTGAATCAAACCAGACAATACAGCATTCCGGGTGATGTTTCGCAACGGCAGGAAGGGTCGCGAGGGATACTGCACAGCGACTGGTTGCTGCCACAGAAACCGAGCCGGAACTGAGAACATCGTCAAAGCGGGCCTGCACTTCTTTTAAAGCAGGTAAAGCCGCATCGAGTTCCTTTCGCCACCCGGTGTTCATTGCCTGAGCCGGTTTGCCAATAATTACCGGATCAACTCCCGTTCTGCGGGCCAGTTCTTCGCCAATCGCTTTTGCACCAGGCATCGCCAAATCGTTATGATCGCCGGCACGGCCCTGAAATACAGTGTATTGCACGTTTTTTTCGCTCATGAATTTTCTCCTTTTTTCCTCAATGCAGGACGGAAGGTTACATGAGCTACTTTGAAGATGCATCGGAACAGAGCTTCGGTATGTCCGGTTTTCGCTCATAGCTGCCGGTCAACTCGGTAAGAAACTGTCTCTATTTTCTGTTGGAGATGACCAAGAGAAGTACAAACAGGCAGTCAGGTAAAATGCAAATGAGTAATAAACTGAATGCAATTACCCACATGAAAAAAGTCATTAAAGTTAACGCAGCTTGAATTACCTTTGGTACGGGTCGATACATACCTCCGGCACTCCTCGCCCAAACGCATAGGATTGAAGGAACTTCATTTAGATTACATCCAGATTAATCGCCTCTTCCTTACCCAGGATAAAACCATGCTAAAAATCACTTTCTTCGCAGTTTCACTGCTGGTGGGTAGTCATCAAGATCTTGATAACAAAGTACAGCACACTGACACGACGCATTATGTCGCCCGATCATCTTATACCGAGGGGTATGAAAAATTCATATTCGCAGTGCCTGATAACAACATCAGTGTTGGAGAAGCCAGATCTCACCGGCTTGATACCGAAAAACATCATCCAACGCTCAGGGAATTAAAAAAAGGACGCAGTAAGCAGACTAAAGAGAATAGTACCAGTCATCACTGGAATGACTATGCGGTGTGAAAGGACTTCATAACCCTGGTGAGCTACCTCTCTGTTAATATCGATCGCATCTCATCAAGAGGTAACCAACTCGTCGATGAATGCCCGCAGTTGCTGACATTCATCTCAAGAAGGAAAGTCTGGCGGTTAGTTTGGAGAGTTTAAGCTATCTAAAGCAGCGCCTGAATTCAGACAGAATACACATTCTGCGAGATGCCATGAGGGGTGGTGCGCCATGACATACTGAGAAGCCTGTGTAGCAGACGTAAAAGATCCCAAAAACAACCGTTTTTCTCTGTCAGGCAAACGAATACACTGGCTACGATGAAGTGTACAGCGTCCGTCGGGTTCCGGTGTGGTTACTGTGTAGAATTCATAATTCAGTTCCGGCATTACTGTTACTTCTCCTGTACCATCTCTTATTGCGTCATTCTTTTTCAACATTAACAACCTCAGCTATTAATTCATCAAGGCAGGATATCGTCTTATGTATTATTCGGGTTAATTTTAGAAGGATTAACAAAAATCAGCGGATAATCTTTATGCGTTTTTTCTGAAATGAGATAAGGATATGCCTTAGCGTTACGCCGCATTATATCAGGCCGCTACAAGTCACAGATAGTAAAGAGATTTCGATGATTATCTCCTTTGGCAACCTTATATCAAGACGTACATACTTTTGCGCTTGGCTTATTTAAGCCACATGGATACAAGTTTCATCATTTACCCTGCCGAGAAGCTTTTATGATGCGTTTTTATTGAGGGTGAACTAAAAATTCTCACATTCTGTGCCAGGCTTTATACTCGTTAAGCGCTACGGAGAGTGAGATGAAGAAAATTGCATGGGTAGCTGTTTTGCTCCCTTTAAGCTTTGGGGCTTACGCTGAAACAGGGGGATATGAAGCGGGTAAAACACCACCTCCTCAGCATAAGGAAGATGCGGGATACAAGGGTTCGGAAGACACTGCAGAAACGCCCGTTAAGCTGATTAAAGACTTCAGACAGGGTGGCTATGCCACGCTTGAGGGCTATATCCTCAAAAAAGTAAGTAGTGATACATACCAGTTTCGTGACAGTTCAGGGACAGTCATCATTGATGCGCCAGCTTCAACCTTCAAAGGGAAGACTTACAGTGCTGAAGACAAGGTGCGTGTCAGCGGTAAAGTGTTCGGCAAAGGAGAAAGCGCACACCTGAAGGTTTCACGAATCGACGAACCCTGAACCGCTACAATTTTACCTCTGCCAGTCACAATGGCGGGGGTGATCCCCTTCAGAAATTAATCCGGTATCGTCTCCTCGCCCTTTCTCAACAGCTTTGCCGCGTCTAATGCAAAGGCCTTGACCTGTATGTCCTTTGACGAAGCCGCAATCCTCTCAAGTTCATAGAATATATTCTCCTTGTTTACTGCCACGCCTCTCGCTGTCAGTTCAATTACAGCCGTTCCTATGGCACAGCCAATCATTCCTGCTCTGTGTTCTCTCATCGCTTTCCCGCCCGTGGTGAGCGTCAGTTTGATTTAAAATTAAAATAGAACGAAAATCCGAACTTTCAAGATTACCTAACGTCATAACTTATATGGAGATTATCCCATGTAACGAATTTCGCCCGCCCGTGCGGGCTTTTTTTTGCTCGCTGATACCGTCAGAAAGGGCAACCGTCTGCCGTGCTCATCGTCATCACTTCATGAGTCACGGTCCCAACGATCGTGACATCATCAAGCAAATCATCCATGAACAACAGGTCGTCTTCAGTCACAATTCTTAGCGGATACGAGTAGAGCACGCCCCACTCACGAACGCCTGACACATCAATCAAAACAGTGCTGCCATCTACAGGTTTTTTCAGCTCGTCAATCATGTAACTACGGCCTTTCAACTCAACCAGATAGCATGTATCAGTAACTGGCAACAGTTGCTGCAGAGGGCTGAGTAAAAACGTTACCTCGCGACGGGCAGGTCCGAAAACCGGGTAGTGTATGCCGGCGACAGCATTTCCCGCTTCATTGCCCAGGTCTTGTTTACCCCTTGTCCCGCAAACCATAATTTCCCCTTTCCGCTCTGATTAAGGCCGTCAACAACGCGCATCAGCGCTTCACTGTTAGCCTGTGGTTTGAACTCATCGAAAAGATTGAGCTGGGAAACACCCTGACTGTAAAAATCCCCCAGCATGACCCCTGCCTTCATGAAACGACATCCATCCAGCCAGATACGATCCAGTGACTCCATGGCCACACGAACAATCTCTCTGGTGTCATTGGAGGGCGTCATCAGCTTTCCCATCGCCTGGTTGCCGTAAAACGTCTCGCCTACCGCATGGGGGCTTGTACGCACAAACACTGCGATCTGCCTGCAGTATTGCCGTTCGCTTCGCAGCTTTTCAGCTGCACGTTCGGCATACGCACAAACCGCTTGTCGCATATCCTGATATTCGGTGATACGGGATCCAAACGAACGCGAGCACACAATCTGCTGTTTGGTTGGGGCAAATTCCTCCAGCCCGAGGCAGGGTTCGCCTCGCAGCTCCCGGACGGTGCGCTCCAGCACGACGTTGAAGTGCTTACGCATGATGTAAGTGCTCTGCTCTGACAGGTCTTTCGCCGTAATGATGCCCATTGCATTCAGCTTTTTGCTGATGCGCCGCCCTACTCCCCAGACATCCTCAACCGCCACCAGCGCCATCAGCTTGCGTTGACGCTCCGGGTTCGACAGGTCCAGCACACCACCTGTCTTTGTCCATTTTTTTGCGGCGTGGTTGGCGAGCTTGGCGAGCGTCTTGGTGGGCGCAATGCCGACGCCGACGGTGAGATGCGTCTCCTGCTTAACCCGCGCACGAATTTCCCGACCGTAGTCCTCCAGCACGCGGCAGTTTCGCACGCCAGTCAGGTTCATGAAGGCTTCATCGATCGAATAAATTTCGACGGCCGGTGCCATGTCTTCCAGTGTGGTCATGACCCGGTTGCTCATATCGGCATACAAGGCATAGTTCGAGCTGAACACTTGTACCTTGTGTCTGCGGAATTCGTCTTTGAGTTTGAAGTACGGCGCCCCCATAGGGACATTGATGGCCTTGGCCTCTGCCGACCTTGCGATGACACACCCATCGTTGTTACTGAGCACAACGACAGGTTTGCCGCGCAGATCAGGCCTGAATACCGTTTCACAACTCGCGTAAAACGAGTTCACATCCACCAGGGCAAACATTACCGGCCCATCGTCTTGATGGAGTGCTTCACCACACCGAAGATTTCAAACTGGTCGGGATCCGGTATCGGTATGACTGAGTGTGCCGCATTCATTGGTTTGAGGTGCAGGAACGGTTTCAGCATCAGCTGTTTGACGGTGAACTCACCCGCAATGGCCGCAACGATGATGTCACCGTGTTCCGCTTTGACGGAACTGTCGACCACCAGCATATCGCCGTCGTTGATACCGCCCTCAGTCATGGAGTCACCGCTGACCCTGATGAAATAAGTCGAACTTGGGTGACTCACAAGAAGATTATTGAGGTCAAGGCGCTGTTCAACGTAGTCCTGTGCCGGCGACGGAAAACCGCAGGGAACGCGGGCGATAAAAAGTGGTAACTCAAGAACGGCACGGATGTCCGCAGGTCTGTAAAACTCCATAATGATGCCCTTGTCAGATACTGTATATTTAAACAGTAATCTCTAACTGCACCATCAATCAAGTCACCTCTTAAGTGTTTTTAAGAAGGTATTGGTGTGAAAAGGAATTTTGTCGAACTTCTTGGTCAGGCAATACGGTGACGGGTGTCAAAACTAAAATTATGCAGATGACGGGCTCTTGTTCAGCTCCACATGAAAGGAGAAAAATATTGCAGAACATCATACCGCTTCGGTTAAGTACCTTTATATTCCCTTTAAAAATAATAAGTTAATGACTTATCGGAAATTAATGGAATTTAATGAGTTAATTTAAGAACTTCTGGCACTCAGTAAAAAGTGGTCTAAGGTATGTGGGCCAGTCATTGGCTGGAAGCACAGCACACAGGATGCGTTTCATGCGAGAGAGACATTCCTAAGCCACTGCTTTTGCCCGCCTTGTGCGGGCTTTTTTTTAACTGTTGATCGTCCGATATCAGGCTATTCGAGTCGTTAAACCCGAATGCCGTTATGTGAAAGGCAAAGCTGATCTATACCCATCCACGGCTCCGCTTTTGGTTGAAACAGACCTGCACTATGCTTTATGAGCAAAACGATCGGGTGTTAGTGACAGAAGCTTTAATGCGAAGCGCTGAGTTAGTGAAGTGATGATGAGCTCACCCTATCATTGTATGTATTTGTGACAACGTCACTCAGCTACCCGATGTGACAACTGGCTTTATTCCACCGGCGTGGTGGTGAGACACTGTTTGCTGGTCAATGACTACAAACCATTCTGCACCATAACAGCACGCTCTGATTACAGGTGACTTATTGATGTTTCACCAAGATTTGTCGTTGTACTGAACATTGTTGCAGTTGTCGTTCTGGTTATTGGTTTATCTGAGTATCTGAACTGGTTCTGAAAGCCTAAACCTGCGGTCGATCAGCTTCCTGGTCATGTAAACAATTCAGTGAAAAATGCTCGCAGGTTGCCATTGATTCAAATGCTTGTCATCAGACATGCAGGAGACTGAATATGCGATACCTAATCATACCTGCAGTCACCACTGTCTTGGTTCTGGTGATTGTGTTTCTGGTCCAGACCCAATGGGGACCCACGCCCTGGTGACACTGATCAGCAGGCCGGGCAAATAAAAATAAATATCGAATTGTCAGCACTCTCCACATGAACTGGGCTCAAGGCCGGTTCATGTGTTTTTTTTACCAGCTGAACCGAAGTCAGGTTGAACTCGCCCCGCATCAAATGCCTTCTACTCAACCATTGGGATTGAACACCTGAAAGACCCTTTCTTCACCCTCCTCCGGTGAGATGTCCCTGAAGGTCGTCGTATGCATCTCGATCCACTTGTTAGCGGCACGTAGTGTGTAGTGCCAGTTCAGGCGTTCAAGTTCCTTCACAAAGTCAGTGGTGCTGATGGTATAGCGGCCAACGCCATCACGTTTTATCGCCAGTCTGAAGGCAATCAGGATTTCATAATCACGAGGCATGGTAGTCACTTCATTCGTCATGACTGTATTTATATACAGTATCTACTCTTACCTGCACTGATCAACATGATTTATCCAACAACTCACGAACGTACTGGTAGTAAAAAGGATTTAGTTCCGCCGTTTCGCTTTCATAAGTGGGCAGACGTGACCAGGATTAGTAGGCAACGATGGGTTGCCTGATCTTTTGAAAGGAATGTTATGAAGAGCTTTTTAGGTGGGATGTTTATTGTCGCCAGTCTTATGACGCTGGCTGGCTGCCAGGAACCTGGACCGGCTGTGGGTCCTGATGGTCGCCCTCATGCTCCAAGTCAACAGTCCGTGCCGGGTGGCCCGCAGGGTCAGGGGCCTGTCGGTCAGCCTCAGTCCTGAATCATTATGCCCGATTTTGTGTCGGGTATTTAACTCTGTTTTGAAGCCTTATACTTACTGAGTGTCAAAGATGAATGTCACCCTTAATCCAAAACAACAACTGAACGCTGATTAGTAATTTCATTTCCTGAATAAATCATGCAGTTAAATGATTTGGCCATCATGTAATTTACCCCGGAACCAAGAAAGTCGCTTTTAACTTAATATCGGGAATAAACATGAAAATCAGATTAACTTACGCTCTTTTATTATCCACGGCCCTTTTCCAGTTGCCCGCATCTGCTGCACTGAATAAACCTGACCTTAACAGTAACCGTACTTCAGTCTACCTCGGGTATCAGCATGGCGAGCTTAAAGATTTCGGGGCTCTGGATGGAGCCAACCTTAAACTGCATTATGAAACAGAATATCCGCTGGGCATTATGGGTTCTGTTTCTGCGATGAAAAACAGTTGGGGTAAAGGTCACTTTAAAAAAGGAAAAAATAAAACGGAAGCAGATAAGGAAACGCCTCACAGAAGTGCTGAATATTATTCAGCAATGGCAGGTCCGACATTCAGACTCAACGACTCAGTCAGTCTTTATGCGTTAACCGGGCTTGCTCACACGCGGGTAAAACTGCCTTCACGCGGGGAGGTGTCAACTGGTGATTCAGTTAGTGCATCAAATAAATTCGCTTACGGCTTCGGCATGATTGCTAATGTCACTGATAACCTGTCATTGACGGTAGGTTATGAAGGTTCGAAAGCCATGTTCGATGAGAAAGCACACAGTATTAATGGCATCCTGGTAAATGCGGGTTATCGCTTCTGATGTAGAACTGTCACGGAGGCCATGTACGGCTTTGGCATGGTCGCCAGTTATATTTCTTCCGGATAACATCAGAGCCACTCTCACTGCCACATACGAAAGAGTGGCTGGAAAGTAGTTTTCTCACTTATCAATCGGATTCAGGTTTTTTGGGCCATATGAAATCCGTTTCTTCTAGGCTAACGTTATAAATGTTCTGAAGGTAGTTTTTCCACTCTGTCAGCTTCTCATTATCCGATGAAGTAAGTTTTGTAATCGCTGAGATAAGCTCGAGCTCTCGGATTTCTTCGATTGCTTCGTTTAATTTTTCTTTTTTTATTATCAGGCGCTGCTTACGGCATTCCTCTTCTGATAGTGGTGGTAAATCAATCCAGCATGGATGACCGTTCGTATCTGCACCTCTTTTTTTTCCTGGGGGAGCTTCTCTTACAAACTCACGCCATATTTCGTCAGAAACAGGAATAATATCATCCTGCCAGAATCCACTTTCCCTGTATGTAACTTCCTCATCAAGAAAATAAAAGGCATCGACCTTTTTGCTATAGCCGAACTGCATGTTTAATATCCCATAGCCAGCCAGTAAAAAGATGTCTCACCGCTTCCAGCATGTAGAGTAAACTGATAGTTGTTAACACTGTCTACATACGAATTATCTTTACTCATTTTATGTTTACCGGACTGTGTTATTAAAATATTGAGACACTTTTTAGGAAACAATGCAGGGAATTTCACTACACCACCGCTCGCTTGAATCTGCCCTCCCTGCATGATGAGTTTACTGACCGGATCCTTACAGATAAAAACTGGATCATCCTTTTTAATTTTTAATATAGTTGAATGACTTTCGAGCCAGCTTTTTAAACTTCCCGCCCACAACTCGCCGGAAATGTCACCTTCAGGCGTAAGTTTCGACTTCCCGATTTCTAATGCTCTGTCCGTACTCAGCGTACCTTCAACCCTTAACGTCCCTTTTACTTCGCCACCCTCAAGCGACAGGTAGCGCTTGTCCGATTCTTGGCGGCTGTAGCTGTTAGGGGAAGAGCACAGAATCCATGCGCCTGGCGTGCTGTTCCATTCGACTTCCACAATCTGCCCCTGCGTAATTTGCCCTGCCTGAAGCTCCTCATGTCCGGTAGTGAATATGCTGGCTTCAGGCAGATGACTCACCGCAAACGATGACGGACCTGTATTGGAATTTTTCGCCCTGAAATGCAGTCGCATACCGTCAGTGAGGTGGCTCACAGCTGGATGACAGGAAATCTGATAGTGGTTTGCTGTACCTGTATCTTCCCCGTAGTTCAGACGCCCCTGCTGAATCGCACTGATGAGGCCGTCAGCTGGCAGAAATGGTGCTCCATCAGCGTGTCGGATAGCTTCCGAATCTATTACGCGATCACCATAATTAACCGTGATCACCCACGCTGATGTGTAGCCCGCATCGGGGGGCGGCGTCATCTGTGCCCCACTGGCTGCCGCAATGCCAGCTTTTACCGCTACGTGACAGACACCCGATCGTATTGTGCTTTGTGCGTTGCCTGCATTATCGGGGCCGCTGTAGGCGATTGCCGGGTTAGCTGCGTTGTAATAAGGCAAGACGGTCGGGCCAGAATCTACATCACTGTAAGCAACCTGAATCAGGTAATTGATACTCTGACCCGCAGTGACAGGTGCCTTCAGGCTAAATGTCATCGGGACCAAGAGCAGTCCCTGCTTTACTATGCTGTTCGTGGTGTCTGCTGGCAGTGAGGAATATGCCGCACCATCAATAAACTGCAGAGAGTAAATCTGGCCTTCCCCCACACTGACTGTCATCGATGCAGGCATGCTGGGTGTGCAGGCGAGGCCGAAGAGACAGGTATTTTGCCCCAGAATGGCAGCAGCAAGTTTAGCCAGTCCAACCATGGCAAACTTGTTGGTATTCAGCAGGTCAGTTTCCAGCGGAATCTGCCCCGGATATACAATCTGACGATCCATAATTTCCCCATAAAAAAGGCCACCTGAAAGGTGGCCAGACGAATAAATCCTGCAGATTTCGTGATTACTCCAGCCTGACCCACACGATACTGCCTTCGATTTTCACCGCCGCTACTGCGGCGTATAACTGTGCATCTGTCACTTCGCCCCTGAACTTTTCGAGTGAAATGTATTGCCCACGCGAAGGCGTACCGTATCCGGATGGCGAAGTGTCATAACCCGCGATGTAAGGGAGACCTGAGATTTCAGGCCTGCGTGCAATGACGAATGCCTGATAAGGCGTCATCAGCGAACCGTATCCCCCCCCATCCGGTAACCCAGCGCGGACCCGCCGTATGAACCGGTATCCGCGGGTCTTTGTGGTTCAAAAACCGTTGGCGTATTGCCCGTCAGTGCCTCAAGCACATCGATAATGGCCTGGCGCGTGCCGCGCTCACGGAAAAGGTTAATCAGAATCTTTTTGCGGAAAGCGTCATCGGTCATGCCCACCGGTCGATGCTGTGTGTTACCGAAGAAGTCATATGCGGCCATATCCAGCCAGCCATCCGTGGCGGTTGAAATACGTGTCTGTTTTTGTGCATGCCGATACAGCCTGTGACACCATGCCAGTGTCTGGGCAGCAGCCACCAGCACATTATTGAGCAGTGGGCTGCTATCGGCAAACCAGCCAGTGGGCAGCAGCCCCCGGAGTCGTGAATGAAAGTCGTCCTGATCACCTTTCGCCATTCAGCTCACCATTATGCTGTGGAGGCGAATAACCTGCCGGTGAGAGGCCGCAAGGTCCGATATCCCCTGATTGAGCGTAAGCGCTGTGATGTTTGTCACTAAGTGACTGGCACCATATGCAACCTTGAACAGCTGGGTATACGCAAGCAGTTTCCCCAGCGAAAGGCTGTTTATGTATTGAGTGACATCCTGTTTGACGAGACTAATGACCCCGGCATGGTCTGCCGATGATTCTGTGGTGATAATGAGCGTGACGTCTGCATTAACAACCTCGGGTGCGAATACGCCAAACGTGACAGTAAATCCCCGTACCGCATCGATGGCCATGTAGGCCCGCTTGAGAAAATCAGGAGAAGGGATACCTGTGCCGTCATCGACTACTGCATAAAAATATCCTGGTTTTGGCGCATCGTCATAGCTGCAGTTTTCAGTCAGTGTGTAGATCACTCCTTGCTGCAAACTGGTAAGAGCAAACCCAATGGCCGCCTTCGTAGCTTTTGACAGTGAGGCTATCCACTGAACAAAGCGTTCGCGAAAATCGTCATCAGGCTCAGAATCTTTGCCATTCACGAATATGTCGTGGTTAGTGACAGTATCCACATAGGGTATCGAGCCTGTAATAACGCAGACCATCCCTTTCTGCGCATTACCTGCAGCACCTGCGGTATTCGCCAGAACTGGCACGGCAAGGGAACAGACCTTAGCGTCCATGACATATCCACACAACTCTGCATTCCAGCCTTCACCAGCCGTTACCGTGTAAGTCTGGCTGCCGTCTGCCGTGGTCACTAACGTTCCCACGGGAATAAGCGCCTGCTTCGTAGCTGTGAACCGGCTAAAGGTTACCTTTCCGGTTGCCTGGATAGCTGAAAGTCGGGTAAAACTAAAATCTGCCATCCAGCTGTCAAGGTCTTCGCCTGAACAGGTTGCCGCGCGGGTAGTCACCAGCAGTTTCACAATCAGCTGCTGTATCCACATGGCCACGCCGGCATTCGACTCAGCCAGCGACCGGAGAATGCTGCCAATGGAGAAGTCCACCAGTTTCAGAGTCCTGGCCTGAATAGCGGTAACCTGGTCGCTGACCAGCTCAGCAAAGGATTTGATGTTCAGTGTTGCCACTTAATACCTCGTTACGTCAAAACGGAGTGTTTCGGGTGTGTCCGTCAGCGCATCGGTGTATGACACAGAGACACTGACACCGCCTTCGAAAAGGGACAGGCGGACCTGCGGTGGCGGACTGGATGATACGGCTTCCTCAAGCAACATCTGCCCGACAATCAGCGCGCGCCACTCTCCGGGGTGAATGTTTTCCCCCACCTTTTTTCCCAGCCCGGCGCCATATTCAGGGTGAAACAGATAGTCACCGGGATTGGTAAGGAGACGACGCAAAATGCGCTGTCTGCCCCGCTCCCGCTCATTTACCGGGCGCAGGTCGCCCGCAGGCGAGACATCAAGGTCTCCGCCCATCATGTGGTAGAGGTCGAACATGGATTACTGCGACTTTAAGGATGAGATTTGTTGTTTAGGTGGCTGAGTAAATTGCCCCCGGCCATTTTCGAAGTGTGTGTGTCCGGCATAAACAGTGCGGATCCGGTGAACTGTGCCGTACTGGCCATTACAGTCGCAGATGTCTTTAACCACGGTGAGGTTCTCATCTATCAGCACATTGCCGCCCGTAAAATAATGGGCCGGTGCGTCATAGGTGAGTTTGACTTTCGCACTTAACAGAACTTCGCCGCTGTTCAGGAATTTGAGCAGTGAACCACTCTGATGCACCAGCCAGAACTCGCCGGAAGGTGGTCCAGGACAAAGGTCTTCATCGTTGTAGAACTGCCCCGCCGCCATGCCAGCACCCGGCAGGCCAGAATCAAACTCGACCTCCACGACTGCACCAATCATCGGTCCCGCGGCCATGCCCCAGCCGTTGCCGACCCAGGGTGAGCTGAGGGGGATCCAGCCCGTTTCCTCACCCGTTGGTTGCAACTGCACTTTCACCGCATAGGCTTCCGGATCGTATGCGGTGATGATGCCCTGCCGGGGACCGTTTTCGCCCATGGTGGCCTGCCTTGCCGTTGCCGCCATGACATTCAGTAAGACTCTCATTGCCGCACCTCCAGAGCCGGACTGTGATTCTTCCCGGACAGATGCATGGTGTAGCCATTGTCCCAACTGAGCGTCCGACGCACGCGATCGCACCAGTAAGACTGATCGAACGGGCTTTGCGTGCCCTCAATACGAACCAGTGTACGTGGCGTCAGCAGGTTGTCACCCGAGGTTGAACCACTGAATGACAGCTCATGCTGGACAATCTGGCGGTAAATTGACTGCGCCAGTGCGCTTGCCGCCTCGGGTGACAGGCCATTTCGTATCACGCGATAAACCTGCGTCTTCGCTTTCGCCTGCCCGGGTGAAGCGCCCTTTGATGATTCCGGGTAAGTCGCAACAAACTGTCTGTTTTTTTGCTTCGCATTCCAGCTCAGCACCTCAACAGTGACACCTCTGGAAATCGTCAGCGCACGCGAAAAAGACAGGTCGTCGGAGAGATTGCACTGAGGAAAGGCCATGACACCTGGAGGTTGCCAGCGGATCACGTAATGTTCTTTATTCCGCGGATCTGTCAGGGGGTGAAAGTAAAGGCTGTCGTCTTTCACATACACCGAGAAATTCTCGATGCCTGCCAGCGTGCTGAGTAAATCCCATTCGGTCTGCTCGCCTGTCAGGTGCGCATTATCAATCTGATAAAACTCCCCGATGCGCTGAGTTGTCGCCGTGACGTGCGCTTTGAGCCCGTGACGCTGCGCCAGCAGAGTCGCTATCTGCGAGCTGGTGTGGTTTTTGAAACTGTCTCCAGTGGTTTTCGCATCAATGAGCAGAGCGGTGAAATCACGTCCTTCAGCCGTTATCTCAAATCGCGCTGGCTGATAATGCCAGGCATCAATGTTACCCATGATGAGCTTTTTCTCGTCAGTGCCGGCCTGCGTGATTATCGATATGAACAGTTCTACACGAATAGTCGTCTGTACCGCCCACCAGTTCAGCATCTGTATGGAAGCTGGCAGCGCTGAAATGGCCAGAGTCAGATCAAACGTTGACGCCCCGCGAAATGCATTGTCCTCAACCGAAAAGGAGACAAAGGGAACTTCAATACCGTTTAAAAGACAACGCCCGTTGACATGGCGGGCGCTGGATTCAATGATGGGATGGTTAATATCCATAGCTAACTCGTCGGGCTGGTAGGGATGTTCAGGGTGTGAATGCCGCTTAATTGCGGATCGGACAGGTCATTGGCATCAGCTATGCTGGTCCAAAGTGACGCGTCGCCATACTGTTCTGACGCCACCTGATAAAGGTTACCACCCGACAGTGTCACCGCCCTGACGCCCGAAGCCGTCTGGCCTGCGTTCACGTTTTTATTCAGCCGCCCCAGCACGTCCTGCAGACGGTAAAGCGAAGGAATGCGCGTGGTGTGATCTAACTGCAGGAGGAGATTGCTGACGGTTCTGGCAATGGGATTGCCTGGCACCAGGCCGCCCAGTGAAGTAATTTTCCCTGCTGCGGCCTCCAGCAGCGCAAGCTCATGCTGAATGATGTTACGGGCGGCAATCAGCGGTCTGACAATAGCCTGAATCTGCACGACCGTAGCATGTGCAAAGTCGGTGACCATCTTAACAGCCTGATGCAGGTCTTTAACGGCCTGCGTAACGGCATCGATGTTAATCAGATGAGCCAGCCCCAGTGCGCGGCCCAGGTCACTGTCAATCAGCCCCTGCAACGCACCGGTCAGTGCATCGACTTTGGCCGGTGCGCCATCATTTTTGACCACGGCTACTTCAATGGAATACGGACGACGCCAGATAAATTCATACACCGGCGTGAAACTGGTTATGACGACCGTAAACCGGTAATCGTCCAGAGTGAGTACAGTCGGTCGCCCTTCATCGCGCATCCGCTCAAGGGCGTTGACACGCTCACTGGCCTGCGAGCCGGTGATGATTCCTGACCAAGTCAGCGGTTCGTACTCTGTACCCAGCACGTCGATGATACGTCGGCCCCCGATAAGTTGGTGCTGCACTGTCTTCTGCCGACCGGGGATAGCGATGCGTTCGGGGACCTCAAATTCCATAAACTCGAACTCACCCAGCACCAGGCGAGTAACTGTCGGATCGATACATTGCGCGAACTGACTCAGGGAATCTAATAATGGCATTTAATTTTCACCTTTTGAACGTGTAACTTTCTTTGGGGGAGTTACGCATGTATTCGGGTGCATTCCCTGCCGCTTCGCATGCAAAATCTCATGCGCCGTCTAATATGCAGAAGCGTCTGTTACTCCTCGTGATGGAAGCACGCTCTTTGAAATGTTCGGTACACTTTTGTGCCAGCCCGGTTGCCACCACTTCCGGGCTTCTATTTTCTCTAATATGCGCAGCTATTTTTCTCTCAATTAATTCCCCACTTAACTCAAATTTCGTTAATTTCTTTGACCTGTTTCAATTAATTAGCCATCTAAGCATGTGGAAAACCCGATGTGCCTGGCTAAAATTTTCAAGGTGTACCACTTTTAAAATCATATAAAAACTGTGAAAGAGGTCTGACTGTGGAAGAAATTAAACGTAGAGGTGGTTCAGGAAATTTTGCCAACGATCCGGAACGAGCCAGGACAGCTGGAAAAATTGGAGGCAGCCTCAGCGGAGGTAACTTCAAAAACAATCCTGAACGTGCCATTGAAGCTGGACGAAAGGGAGGCAGTGTAAGTCGCCGCCCATCTAATCCGTCTGCCTGATTCGCTGAAGGATCACTTGCCAGGGAATGGCATTTTAAACTTTCCTTTTCCAGCACCAACGCCACTCATACGTTCTTCAAAGCTTCGTCTACTGCTTTTCTCAATTCTTCATAGGGCACTTCCCCCAAAAGAACGCGATCACCAATGAACGTTGTCGGTGTACCAGAATACTGCAGTGTTCGCAGTAACTCCTTGTTCACCTCAATGATGTGGTGCGTATCGGGTCTGAACTTATTCAGCTTTACACCCGCCGTCTCTAGAGCTGACCGAATACGATCATCATCCGCCATGCCTGGATAGACCATCAGTGCATGGTGGAAAGCATGGAATTTATCAGGTTGCTCAATCCAGACTGTGAGAGCCATACGCGTTGCCGCGGTAGACGCTTCGGAACCATACGAAATCAACCTGTAGGTGATAGCAATCTGGGGATACGCCTTGAGCAGTTTTTCCAGGTTGCTGTCGAGTTGCCTGCAATGAATGCAGTCATAGTTAACGAAGCTGACAATTTTCAACACCGGGTGCTCAGCTCCCACCACCGGCGACATGGGGTCATTCAGCAATTTGTTATGAATCAGTGCCTCGACCTGTGCCGGTCTGGCAGGTGAGAATGCCACCTTTGTAGGCGATGAAATGCTGGTGTCAGAGGGGTGCCCACAAAAGTCAGCTCCCGCTATTGCCGAGCCAACAGATATCAATCCAAGTAAAACGAATATCTTCTTCATCATACCCATACTCCATCCAGAAACTCGCGGCATCCGCGACTGTGCGTTTGTCAGTGAGGTGATGGTTAACCCACGACCAGAGCGCGCAGCATGGCGATAACAGCATTCTGAATTCTGAATATTTGCGAAACTGATGAGTTAAACGAAACGGGGTCTACGGAACTGACAGGCTGCTGGCATGGCCGGAATGCATCATCAGCATGGATGAGTCGAAAGCGCTGGTGCCTGCAGGTGCACGCGTCGCCTCACGCACCTGATGTTGCGTTACGGCTTCGCCCACTGCCTTTTTATCCAGATATACCTTACTGTGCACCTGTATCATCTGCTGAGTTCTGTCTGGCAATGGAGGTGCGTCATTACCGCGATGCAGGCTCCGCATACCTTTTGCGTAATCTACGCCTGCCTGACTTCTGCCCTGACCTGCCAGGGCAATCGCCATGGCTGAATGGGCTCCGGGAACGTGTGTGCCACGGGTAATGGCCTCAATATCATCGTAAAGTGTGTAAGCGCTCTTTTTCAGTTGGCGTTCAGCCGATGTCGGAATATTTACGCCAGGCAGGTTGTTGAGCAGACCGATGATGTAGTCAAACAACCGGTTAAAGCCTGACTGAAAACGCTCACCGAACTTATCGGCTCTGGACTCAATGCCTTCCCACCAACTGATAAAGTGTTGCCCCATCCCCTTTATCGCAGCCCAGGTTGTGCTGGCCACCTCACTCAACTCTCTCCACATCCCCGTCAGCGCGGGACGGATACGCTCCCAGTTGCTGTAAATCAGCACGCTGGCACCGGCAACTGCTGCGATGGCCAGCGTCACCGGGCCACCCAGCATCGCGGCGACAGAGGTGAACACACCGAGGCTGCCCACCAGACGGGCACCGGTGATGGTGGCACCTAACAGCAAAATCCCCCCGGACAGCAGTGATAACCCCGCGAGCGCAGTCGCAGAGTACGCCGCAATCCGGCTAGCCCATGGATTGTCTTCAGCGAACTTGCTGAGTTTGTCGATAAATCGCGTGAGTCCCAGCGTCAGTCTGGTTACCGTGGGCAGCAGCTGGATGCCCAGAATGGCTTTCAGGTTGGTCCAGGCTGCCGTGAGGGCAACCGCTGCTCCATCAGGTGAATTCAGATAGGTGTCGTAAGCCGTGCTGTAGCTCTGCGCACGGTGGAATACCGCGGCGTCTTTTCTCAGTTTGGTCGCATTCTTGATGTGCTGACCATAAAACTGTCCGGCGTTACGGTTCAGGTATTCACCGAGCATGTTCCCGACCTGGTCATCGGTAAGCCCGCTGCCGTAACGCTGTCGGATTTTCTCCGCCATCACGCCAGCCAGCTTATCAGGACGGGAAAACAGTCGCGCGTACTCCGGTTTGAGGCCACCACTGGTAACGGACTCACTGCCGAGGCTAAGCCTGTATACATCCCTGTCTTCAGCCGACATGTTACGCATAGCTTCGCGCATCATCTTCATTCGTAAAGGACTGACACTTTCTTCAAGCATTCCAAGTTCAGCCAGAAATCCCTTTGCCTTGCGGTCCATATGTCCGCCGATAAGCGAACTGAATGCTGTCATTAGAGCGGAACCAGACTTACTCCCACCGTTATCCATGCTCATCAGCCCCGCAAACTGGCCATAGAGATATTGCGGATCGAGCATCATATAAGCGACTTTGCCCGTCTGCGAGGCCGCGAGGAAGTCCTTCGGGCTGACACGCCCGCGGGACGCAAGCTGAACCTGAGACATCATCGACAGTTCATGCTGGAAACGGGCGGGGTCATTAACTACTGCGCCACCACGGTGCTCCAGCACCTTCGCCGCGGCGTTGACCAGTCCGTCAGTCGCGCCTTTGCCGAGCGCCATACGCACTGTTGCTTCATAGCGCGCAAATTCAGGTGCGGTCTCAACAGCATGGTGCAGGTCACCGAACGCCGTATGCAGGTCCTGAATCAGCCGGATGTTACCTGCGATCGTAGTTCCCAGCGTCTGATGCGCCAGCAACTGCGCCTGCCCCGTGACGGCAGCATTATTCTGAGCGGAAAGATTGAGCGTGCGAAAGTCAGTCTGGCCTCGCACCAGGTCCCGAGCCGCCTTGAGGGTCGCATCCAGTCCCTTAGTGATACCCAGACCTACAGCTGTCAGACCACCACCGGCGATCGTCATTCTCCCGATCTGTTTCATCTGAGCCTGAAACAATGCGGCCTGCTGGTGGGTATCAGCGAACCTGCGGGACACAGCGAGTAAACCAGCGGAGATGTTTTCGGTCAGACTGAGCCTGACTGCGACTTTATAGGCATCTAAATCCATCTACACTCCGTATTTCAGGCAATAAAAAACCCGCTTTCGCGGGTTACGTCAGGATGCATGGCTTTTGCGCCACTCATCGACCATTTCTCTGGAAACTTCTTTCTTGTAGCAAACAGGCGCATACCCACCCTGCTTGCTCCACGCACTTCTTCTGCCACAACTACTGCCATTACGGGCGGAGTTGAACGGACACGCACAGACACCCGGGTATGCCGCGATTGAATCTTCGATAATGAGCTGACGTATCTGATCGTCGGTCTGCTTTGATGATTTCGCCTCTGTAGCGCTGATCCACAAGAGACTAAAGGCCGCAGCCAAAGTTACAGCGAGTTTGCGTTTATTCATGATTCCCTCCGTTAAAAGAGAGGATAAATTAGCCTGAATAAAGGCGGTCCAATCGTCTGAAAAAGCAGCAAGTAATTGCTTATTTTTTTTGAAAACATCCAAACAAAAAAGCCACCTTCAGGTGGCTTCATATCAGACGTGGTTTTCGCAGCCTGCCATGGTTTTATCGATGATGAGGTTTCCTTCAACACGGAAACCAAATGTCCCGAAGATAAATGCATGGTTCAGTTGAGAAATCACTACGTCGCTCAAGCCTACCGCGCATTTATCCTTTTCGATCGCCCTGTCCATTGCCGTTTTAACGTTAGGAATGCCCAGAGGGAAAATAACGATTGGTGCTTTGTCTTCACCTGTAACACGTGCACCCTTTTCAAACTTGCCAGCATTGAGGTTGTAGTTTTTAGTACTACCCACCGTCATGTCGGCCACGCGCACTGTACAACCTGAAAGTAAAAGCGCTCCCAGCGCTACTGCTAAAACCTTTTTCATTTTTATTTTCCATTGATTGCAAACGGACGCATCCTAGCATCATGCACATGCAATTCAACTTTAAAACAATAATTTATATCTTCTCCTACTAATATTGGCAGGTCAGCGACAGCGATTTACCCATCAACAGTTGCATTGCGACACCACAGCGAGTTAAGACTATTCCTATAAATTTTATTGATAAGTCATCCTCTCGGACGTAATGTAATTTCGCCACTTGGCAACACAATCACACAGCGAGAAACATTATGAAAAAAGTAATGGCTATCTTTTGCCTCATTCTGTCTATGGGTGCTTCAGTGAGTGCATTTGCGGGCAACTGTCAGCATAACAATGATACAGCTGCAGATGGTTCACGTTGCGGTAACCGCTCTGCGGACGCTCGTCCGGGCGGCAACTAAAGATATAGCCCACTAAGGTGGGCTTTATCTTTAAAAGGGCATGATGTGAGAGTGATGATCAAAGGTTCTTTTGGCTAAATGATCTCCGTTATTCGCCGATAACCATAGGCAATCAACTCATGGAGAACTCTCAATGGAAAAGCCAAACCCTCTCGCAGCCCTGTCACTAATCATCTGGTTTCTGATGTTCATCCCTTGCTTCCGCATGGCACAGAAGGCTGGTTTCGGATGGAAGATGGCGTTGCTGCTATCGTGTCCCGGTATACATTTCATCATGCTTTATGTCTTCGCTTACAGAAAGTGGTCAACTGCCCCATATCGGTAAGCACTGATCATCTATCAGGATGGGCTTAAGAAGAAAGCCAAGTTAGTATTGTTAAATAAGAATTTGCCACCATAGGGAGTGAATGTGGCGTCATTATCAAATTCGATTTGGAACGAAATGGGTGTTATCCCTCCAATAGATGAAAGGGATCCAACGAGTCAAAACCGATCCCCCTATCCAATCGACATTATTCGGTTCACAGCAACTTTTGCCCTTACTCCTGCGAGAATAAATATTCTCAGGGGTTTTCTTGCATTCCGTAATGAGCTTTATAGCGCGGGAATTCATTCTGGATTTCAATGGCTAGATGGTAGCTTTTCGGAAAACGTTGAATTAATCGAGAACAGGCCTCCAAACGATATTGATGTTGTGACATTTTACAGGCGCGATGATGGTGATACCGATGAAATAATTGTTGGGAGAAATCCAAATCTCTTTGACCATGATCACGTCAAGTCAACATTTGCGGTAGACTCCTACTTTCAAGCGCTTCAGCTTGAGGGGGAGAACCTTGTTAAAAGTACTGTATATTGGTACAGTATGTGGTCACATAAACGAGATAGCTCTTGGAAGGGTTTTTTGAGTGTTCCCCTATCCCCTGAGCTTGATCCGGCAGCTTTAACTATACTTAACCATGCGCAACAAAATGGGGGTGAGCAATGAATCATAGTGATTATTTGTTCGCTGTCAGTGAAAGAGAGCAAATCCTGAAGTTACTTGCTGATTTGCCAGACTCCCAATCTATTAGTCGAATGAGTTTAGAGTCTCGGCTTAAGAAAGTTGACTCCATTATTGATCAAGCTGATGTCAGGAAATATCCTCCAACAAAAGCTGTTTTGACTTTCCGAGGCCCAACAGTCATTGGCTCCCATGGGATTTCAGCTGCGTTCGGTACAAAAGCAGTTCAGTATTTTAATGAAGCTATTTCCTATGTTGCTGCAGCATTTATTGACCCTCTTCCGACTGGAGGAAAGGTCCGTGCTGCTGAAGACAACCATTTAATGATAACGTCTTCTGCAAGGGGTTCTTTCGGCTTCGTATTAGAGGAGTTTTGCCCTGACTCTCCTTTAGGATTTGATGAGAAAACACTCGTATCTCAAGCCATTGATAAGTCGCAAGAAATACTTGAAGCTTCTATTGCGAAAGATGATGACAGATTGACCGATGCTCTCTATGAATTGGATTCTCGAGCACTCGATAAAATAAGGGCTTTTGTTTCATATCTGCAAACTAACAAAACCGTTTTTTCGTTAAAACATAATGAGCACAGCACTACATTTAATAGCACTGTCCAGCTTGAACTGGCCATGCAGAAATTAAGTGTTGATAACATTCATGAAGAAGACTTTGAATCTGAGGTTATATTCATTGGGACATTACCGAACAAAAGGCAATGCGAGTTTATAATCCTTGGTGACCCAAGTGTGAAATCTGCGAGAATTGACAAATCAATCAACTCACCAGATGAGATAAATAAACATTTAGGCACGCCAGCAAAATGCACTTTTAAAAAAGTCACCGTTGGTGCTAGCAAGCCTAAGTTTGTACTGATTAAATTACCTTCATGGTGATTCATTAGCCCGGCTCAATCCGGGTTAATGAAACATGCCACTTGGTCCTACCGCTTCGCATGCATTCCTCACCACAGCAGCTATGCTCAAATCGTCTCTTACTTCCCTGTGATGAGGCCATGCTCTTATTGGAAATCTTTGGCACAGGATTGTGCCCAGCCCGGTTGCCACCACTCCCGGGCTTTTTGTTTTCTAGCTTTTGCGTCTCTTCTCGGTCACTTTTTTCAGGAACATCCACTGAATGCTGTAGGCGATTTGTCCAGGTCCAAGCACCCATGCAGACGAAGAATGCCCGTCAGTACCCATGACCACGAACTTCATCCCTACCAGGTTAAGCAGATCGACGACCTTCCTGTCCCAGGTTTCCGCAATACCGGTATCGCCCGGCACCACATCCACTTTGACGCGTGTCCCGGGCGGGCATGTTATTCGTGTGCACGTCCCATGGATTTCGGCCATGGTCTTGTCCCAGCTGTCGCCGTAGTAGGTGTCACTGTCATTCACGTCCATAGCTGCGGTCACCAGCGTCAGTGCCAGCAAGGATACAACTGTTAATGTCTTCATGCCCACCGGCCCCGAGAAAATGCAGAGATTACAGGCTGGCACTTTCAGGGTTCAGTTTTCCGCACAAATGCCACACTTAAAATATTCATGGCTGGTCGAACACATAGTTAACCCGTATGACCCGTAACAAAATATTACTGTAATATATCCCTGCCACAATTCAGTGGCTGTCAGACACAGCACGCGTTCATACGAGAATTTCGATGGTTCCCCCATCAGGCCCGCTTTGTGCGGGCCTTCTTTTATGTGTAGGGATAGTTATCGGAGACTTGCGGTGTGAAATAAATCAGCCGATATTACCAATACGATTGATTCTTAAGCCGATTGGCCACGGCCACTCCTGCTTCTCCAGACTGAGCCAGATTGCGACTGCTTTCCCGACCAGGTTATGTTCAGGTACAAATCCCCAGTAGCGACTGTCATAACTGTTGTCACGATTATCCCCCATCACAAAATATTGACCGTCGGGGACCACCCACTCACCTTCAGGCATCCCTCTCTGGCGGAAGAATTTACCCTTACCAACTCTTCTGGCCGGGTCCTGCTGAATTTTGTGGGCAATACTACCCAGCATTTCATATCGCTGTGTGAGTTGGCGACCGTAATAAGATGAATCCGTTGGGTCGGCGGGTTTAAGTGTTGTGTAGCTGATTTGCACGTGAGAAACATCACTCTCCAGACCTGTTGGTGAGGAGAGAATGGAGAGAGAATGCTTTTCTGTGTCATAAACAACATGATCACCGGGCAACCCTATGACGCGTTTGACCAAAAGTTCTGACTCACGCAGTGGAAAGCGAAAAAAAACGACATCTCCTCGCTGGGGATGGTTACCCTGCAACAGTTTGTTTTGATTAAAAGGGTTTTTCAAACCATAAGCGTGCTTATCAGCGATAACAAAATCGCCTGTCAGCAACGTTGGCATCATCGACTCTGACGAGATACGAAACGGCTCCCATCCAAAACAAGGCATCAGTAAAATTAGGATTAGCAGCGGACAAATAGATGCTCCGGTTTTGACCCACCTGTATATCCAAGTAATAATGCGTTTTTCCGCCCCATGATGTCCTTTACTACTGGATATGGAGAACAGGTTCCTCTCTCTGAACCACGTGACTATTCGGCAAACTCCTGTAATTAATACGGCTGCTGCCAATACCCACGCGAAATTATTCATCCATCGGTTCCTGTTTAAGTGCCATCAGACAATACTGTTTCAAAATTAATTTATGCGCCTTTGAGCGATGCATTCACCGCTGATTCAAGTTCATCAAACCGCACATCACCTTGCAGGATATGGTCCCCTATCAATGTGGCCGGGGTATCAGTGATACTGAGTTTTTTCATCAAGGCCAGGTTCAGCGCAAGCGTATGCGTAACATCCGGGCTGAAACGATAAACACTGGCACCTGCTGACCGGATCGCACTTCGGATGCTGTAATCATCCAGCATCCCCTGATAGCTCATCAGGTGATGGTGAAATGCCTCAAATTTTTCAGGCTGGTGGTCCCACAGGGTCAGTGCCATCCGTGAGGGATTGAGTGGCTGAAAAAAACCGGGGGTGAACTTATAGGTAACGGCCAACTGAGGATGCAACGCCAGCAAACGATGCAGTTTTTCATCCAGCGCTTTGCAGTCTTTGCAGCTGTAATCCGTGAAGCAGACCAGTGTCAGCGCAGGTTGTCGGGCCCCTATTCGTGGTGAATGAGGATCATCAGTCAGATTACTTCTTATCAAAGCTTCAATCTTCGGTTCCCTTTCGGGTGTAAATGCCACCAGTTCAGAAACAGGCACGCGCAGGAAGTGCCTGGAAACATCTCCATCAGTATGGGCTGACGCCGGGTCAGTCCCGAGTAACATCATTGAGGCAATAAGGGTCTTCAGCATAAGAACTCCCGAAAGTTTTCATCGGCCTGCCTCGCAACAAATGACTGCATCTGGCCGGAATGAGAAGCGAGGCGTTAATTTGACTTAAGTTTTTCGATGAAGTTTCGTAGCGGAACTTATATGCGGCGGTCATAGCCGAGTCTTTTATGGACGGCTGTGCCTTCAGTGATACCGATGACGGCAGCGCGGCCCAGTATCCGGCGAATAGTATGCTCATTGTGAATGACGGCAGGACCGAGTACCGGGCGGGGAGGCATATTGACGGTACCAAACTCAAACCACGGTGCCCTTTTGTCTTTTGAGCCGACCACTGCTTGAAAACCACTGACCTCATGTTCCCATGTCTCCCGGAATTCACCGGAGCGCAGGAGCGGTGCTTCCAGGGGGAAACCTTTTCTCGCTTTATCCGCTTCGGTACTCTCAGCCAGCGGAGCCCAGTCCTGAAAAGGGCCCACCGCAGGCTGATAAAAACCGATTTCATCTTTCGCCGTCTGGACAATAGATTCTGCGACGTCTTCGAGTCCGTCAGCCAGTCGCTTGTGCAGCGCGACTTCCAGCGCGGCAAACTGCAGAGCCGCCCCGAGAAAACCCTCTAACTCTTTCACGTCTGTTTCTCCCAGCCCCATGTTTGCCAGTTAAACTGTGCACCTTCCAGCTCCGAAAACACGATCGCCATCGCGTGCCGTTCGTGCGCCGCCATGTCTGTCACATCAAACACTATTGAGAACGGAACCCCGTTCTTCACCAGCCAGCAGCGGCTGCGAAAATCAGGGTTCAGGGCAAGTTTTTTGTGGCGGCCCTGAAGCCGTCATTGCCCGTCACATTGTCTCCGGTCGGGAAAAAACGGGTGGCCAGTGCGTCCATACCTTCGCGCCCCAGAATGCTGATCATGGCATCCACCTGCGCCTGAGTCTGAGGGATGGCGTACTCATCGCCATCGATGTCCGAGACCCTTGCTGCCGGAATAGCATAGACATTCACATAAACCGGGTTCATAGCGGCCTGTGCACCAATGGCCAGAATCAGCCGCGACTCCTGTAACGGGTCCAGTTCACGGTAGCTGATGACCCGGCCCCGGGCGTCAGTCACCTGACTGGATACTGCGGGCGATGCCGTCTCTGGCATCGGTTCTTCATGGACAGTGACTTTCACTCAGTGGCCTCAGTTAACTTTCTTACGACGACTGGCGGTAAAGGTCAGCGTCTGGTTGACGGTTTTCTCACCCTGCTTGTTGCCAGCATCGGTGAGGTGAAAAGACACGCCTTCATAGCGGTACACGCTGACTGTGCCGTTCGCTTCGGTGATGGTTTCGGTAATGGTGCCGCGGGGCTGATCGATACCGTTGAAGTAGTTGTCCTCCCACCTCGCCCAGAAGTCATCGAGCGTGGCATCCATGCGTTCCGCGGTGATGGTACCGTGCCAGCCGACAGGGATTTGCAGCTCGTCTGTGATGCCGTTCAGCGGCGTAATCTTCTGGGTTGAGACCTGCGGCTTTGAGTCAAAACTCATAATTTTGGGAATGCGAAGTTTGCCCGTGTGCGTAATGATATCGACTGCGATATCACGGCCCACGGTATAGCCAAGGGTTGGCATGGTTTATCTCCGGGATATTAGCGCAACGAACTTAACGAGGTGAGTCGTTGGAGACGGAGATGGATACGCTGCCGCCTCCTTCAAGATTCACGAGGAAATAACGCACCACGTTCAGGTATTTGACCTGCACATCGGCGGTCATGTAGCCCAGCGCAACGCGGGAGTCCGGGTTATTGGTGGCATCGAGGCGCACGGCAAAAGCGGGTCCGCCGTTCGGGTCACCAATCATTTTCAGCGTCTCCAGATTCGACAGAAAGGACTCCAGCGTGCTCTTGGTTTCACGGCGTAAATCCACAGTCTGATTGTCACCCACCACGCCACCAAAACTGGCCGCAATCGTCAGAGACAAAAAGTTGGTCATACGGGTGTAGGTGTCATCATTCTGGGTCGGGTTTGATGAGGTGTTGCGCCCTGAGCGCATGCCAAAATAATGACCGCCCGGACAGGGGTTAGTGATGACATCAAGTCGGGCAGAGTTAATCGCCCCGATTTCAGGTACCGAATACGGTCGCCCGTCCAGCTGGCGCTGAGTCGCAATGATGCCAGGGATGCGCTTGTTCAGTGTGGAGATATGCGGTGATCGGGCCGCAATATTCGCCGCCTCAAAGGTGGCTGGCGCAATTATGCGGTTAATACCGTTGGCAGTGTCTTTCCATGACGGCCAGTCACCCACAATCAGTTTTAAATGCCAGTTGTCCACACCTGAACTGTTGAGGGCTTCGGACAGCGCCTGACATCCCGTCGAGACAGCACCCTGCGCGATCGCATATGCCCCTTCTGACGCCGCAAACGCAGCCATCGCTGGCCAGCAGTTTTTATCCGTCACATCGATGAGGTTGATGACCTGAGAGTTGGTACCGCGGAGGGCATACATACCCTTACGTGGGGTATCAATACCGTCCTGACCGAGGATGGTTGTGTCATTAATCCCTGTTGCACCATCGGTACCGCCACTCAGGGTGACTTCAGTAGCCGGTGACGGTGTCGTTGCCTCCGACTCGGTGACTTTTGCCCTGACAAGCTGGCTGGGACCGCGAATATTGAGCTGGCCCTGGTTCACCG
Source organism: Pantoea sp. CFCC18177 (assembly GCF_059412425.1). Classification (NCBI taxonomy): domain Bacteria; kingdom Pseudomonadati; phylum Pseudomonadota; class Gammaproteobacteria; order Enterobacterales; family Erwiniaceae; genus Pantoea; species Pantoea sp. CFCC18177. The sequence continues at coordinate 72,405 of NZ_JBNBPL010000012.1, read as the reverse complement.
CATCAGCCATGGCTTTCCAGAACGCGTCACCCTCACCCCGGATGTTATCGAAGACTTCGGCACTCACACCCGGCAGGCTGATAGTGAGCTTTCTGGAGCCGACTGCGGTACCGTTACCGATGCCTGCACTAATCTGATTACCGCGGGAACCGCTGTACAGTGCGGTTAGCAACAATGAGTTCTTGAGCCCATTCTCAAAGAGCTTACCGTTGGCTGCAGTATCGCGCCCGTTAGTAACGCGGACACACTTCAGGTTCGTAGCACCGAGCTGTAGCGAAATCGCGACTGCGGTTGAGAGGTCGTATTGACGGTTTTTCGGTGAACCAAGAAAGAAAGCCATATCAGTATCGGAACAGACAGAAAACGCACTGTTTACCGGCCCCCAGCTCGCTACACCCACCAGGCCCAGACCATCAGTGGCTATTCCATTGATAAACCGCGTGCGGGATGGCACAACCTGCACATACAAATCCGGTGCCGTCAGTGCAGACGTGTTGAGGCTGCCGGAGGGATAAATCGGCATGAAAATTACTCCGTAATAAATCAGTAGTGCAGGCCGCTGGTGACAGCTGATGTGTGAAGGTCAGGCATCAGGGCCTGAAGCGGTTGCGGTTGCCATTGAGATTAACGGCGATGTCTGTTACCTCAGGCGCACTGATGGTCTGGGTAGAAGCGAAATTAACACTGAAAATAAGGTCACGACGGTACACGTGCCAGTTCTCAGCAGCATCAGAATCAAACTGGCGGGCATAGAACATCTGAGCGGGCACACCATCACCGAGGTCAATGTGACAATGCTCTGAAAGAGCCGCATCAATCGCTGTGCCGATCGTGTTTCTCAGTTGAGGCGTGGGTGCCCAGACAGTTATCTGAAAGTCCTTTATCTGACGGCGGAGCTCCCGAACAGCCGTGCCCGCGGTCGATGCGTAAACATGGATGTGTTCAGCTTTAAGGACCCACAGACCACTGCCCAGAGTGAATGAATATGGAATGGTTTCAGAGAGTTTGCGAAGTGCCCTTTCGGCTTGATCTCCTGTCTGAAACTTAAACTTAAACACCTTATTATCAACGTTTATTTTTACGAGTGTTAATGCCGAAGCCACTCCCTTCACGCCAATGATGTTGCCATTTACGGTGAACTGCAGCGTTGGAGTACCCTTTGCATGAAGCCTGAATGGCCTGCCCAGCGCACAGTGAATCCTGCGTTCAGCAGGCAGAGGCCGCACCGAGACGTGCGCACCGCCAGACTCAATGTCTGACTGTAAGGTTAGTGAGGCAGGCCAGCCTGGATAAATTTTGACAGGGGCATTAACAATCCCGGGCAAAAGAGAACCGCCGGGGTAAAGCACATCCGCTATCCGTTTTGCCAGGTATTGTGCGACGTCATCAACACTTGCCATTTTACGCAGTCAGCCGCATCGCTGTGAGTCGCCATCCCATATCAGTCAGTTCGGTGCCGGTGACCACATAGCGGTGTCCACCATCATCGGTCATAAAATCCCCGGTATGGATATGCAGATTACCGAAGGCTGGCATGAGAATGCCGTACCAGGCGCTGCGGGTTTCTCCGGGTAATTTTAACGGGCTGTGCTCACCACTACGGTTAAGCAGAATGCTCGCAGGCCAGTCGGACATGACTATTGTTTCCCTGGCAGCAGTCGTACCGCCGTAATCCTGCAACCCTTCACTCGCCCTGCCCGCAGCGGTGCGCTTCAACGTTATCTGCCGCTCTGCTTTCACACACAATATGGGCTGTAACAGCGGCATGGCAGCCACATAAAACGTGCCTTCTTCTGAGACCAGGATGTCGCCGACCTCAAATCCCGTTGCATCAAAAATACCAATGCGGGCGACCTGACCAAAACGCGCAGCGCGCATGTAGCCGTAGTCAGTCGTGAAGGATGCTGAAAGTAACTGTAGCGGCTCCGTTTTAAGCGGACTAAAGGGAGTCACTGCCCGGTAATGACGGGCGATGCTACCAAGGCGTTTTGCTGCCTTGCCATTGCCCATGCTTACCCTGGCTGAAAGCTGTAACGCATCCATATCAGCTCCTGACCAGTCGCGCAGTGCCATTACCCAGAGACGGCCCCGGAGTGATACCCAGCAGGCCACACAACTGCCGTCGCCACTGGTTGTATAACCGCGTGCGATCTGCCACCTCTGAGCGGTTGCGCTGCCAGACGGCAGCCTTATCCGTATCGAGATTGTCGGCCGCGCGGGCAATGCCGCTCTCAAGTCCTGCCAGTGTGATGAGGTAATTTGTCACAATCGCCTCCTCCTCATCCCGCAGTGTATTCAGTCGATGCGCCAACGTCTGATAGCGTCCGGATGTGACCTGTGCGTACGCCACATCTGAGCGATCGTCCGGAGAGGTATCACCCAGCATCGAATAACCCATGTACCGGCGTGCATCAGCCTGCTGTTGTGGAGTCAGCATGAGATACCTCGTTATTTGAATTGCCACCTGAAATGGCAGCGAAGGGCTAACCTAAGAGCAGAGCGGTGTGTTCTGGTTTGATGTTCTGACAGCCCCATGCCGCGGCTATTTCGTAGCGAACGCGACGGTACTGTTTGTACATCGAGACTTCGAACGACATATTGGTGCGCGGGTCGGTGATCATGATGCGGTCATCGGCCATATCGCCTTCTTCCGGCAGTGCCGGGGCGCGGGTCGCCAGGATAATAGCAGAACGGCTGAAGGCAAAGTTTGCTGTGAACTTACCGACGACTTTCAGCTCGGCACCTTTCAGAATCTCTTCACGTACACCGGGCGCAAAAATATGCACCCCTTTTTCTGAGTCCACCTTAGCAATGACATATTTATGATTGCCGGCGACAAGAACATCCCCCGGGGAAGCCTGCTGGGATGTGATTGCTATGGGGATGAATATGGAACCAACAGCAATTTTTTCATCCCCGGCCAGTTTAAAGGCTGCCCCTGCCTGGCCATTCAGTGAAGCCACCCCCGCCGATTCGCGCAGAGTAAAGCCATGCAGTTCGAGCAGTGTGCCCTGCGCACGCAGCGATGTGGTGCCCGCTTCGTTGGCTTTGGTCAGTTGCGCCATGGTGCGCAGCGCAGCACCTGCGGTCGTATCAATGACACATTGCAGGTCACTGAGCGGTGCACCGTTATCGGTGAGAATTTTACGCACCTGTGCCGTATCGGTAAGCGTGTCTTTGAACGGCGTTTTACCCGCCTCACCCGCTGCACGTGAGGCGCGGCGGAAGAGCTGCCCCAGGTCAACTTCGATTTCGTTGACCAAGGTACGCATCGCCTGGGTCACCTGGTCACGGCGAATGCCGTGATAACCAGGCCCTGACTTAATGCCCTTCTGCTGTTCGCCTTCCCAGCGGAACGGCACCATACGGGATTTCGTGATGGTCAGCGGCACGTTATCGATAACCTGGTCACCGTCATCCGGCGGCAGTTGTCCGGGCTTCACATCTTCACCCTTTGCGGCAGGCGTCAGCGGAATGCGGATCGGCTGGTTCAGTGCCGCACGTTCAGCCGAGGGGTCCAGCGTAATTGACGGAATAAACCCGCAGAGTTCGCGGGATACAATATCGAGCGACTGATACAGGTCGGGAATAAGTTGGGTCAGGGTATTAGACATTCAGCGTGTCCTGTTAATCAGTAATCTGCACACCCGCGCACGCCTTTTCACTCTGCTCCTGAGGGCTGAGTGATTCGAACTGTTCACGGGTCAGCGTATTCGTGTTGGTGTTGCCATTACCCCCTCCGGAGCCGCCGCCTGATGCACCGGTGCCTTTGAGGATCTGGTCTTTATAGGGGTAGTGCTCAACGAGAATGCCCAGCGCTTCGTCAAAACCGGCCGCTTCGCCGGGTTTAATTGCACTGAAGATTTTGTTGCCATCGCGGTCAAACGCCGTGACGGTGTCACCTACCACCTAGAAGTTACTGCCAAAGCGGGCTTCTACCAGGTCAGCCGGAATACTCATCTTTTCGGCGATGAATTTTGAGCGGGCAAAACTGCCGCCAATTTTCTCAGCGGTTAGTTTCTGGCTCAGGTCATCACGTTCTTTGACGATCGGCGCATACTTCTCTTCCAGCGCGCGGACAGCTTCGGTCCGCACCTTTTCGACTTCGCCAGCATCCACCAGCGTTTTGTCTGCCAGGTTTTTCACGGTCTCCAGTGCCGCAAGAGCGGCAGCCGGGTCAGCAATACCTTCGAACGTCTTAAGCGTTGTCTCTGCTGTTTCGGCACGTTCGCGGTGTGACTTCGCCTCACCGTTCAGTCTGGTAATGGTCTGCAGCGTGCCGGGGGCATCAAAGACAACTTCTTTGCCGTCATCCTGCACGTACATAGGCTTGCCATCGTTCACGACAACATTGCCGTTCTCATCGAGTTTCAGTTTCATTCAGGTCATCCAACCGGGTAAGAGCCATCCGGCTCGTGGCGCCGTGCTGCATCCGCAGCGGTCGGCAATAAAAAAGGCCCATGCAGAAGCACAGGCCTGAAGAGAGTTACACCCGGTCTGATACCGGCTTTTCTGTCATGGGTGGCGGCATGGCGCGGATACGCAGCTGTTCATCCGTCCAGCGGAGTTCGCTGTTGATCAAACCTCGGCGCTGAATCTCGTTGAACAGCGTCTCGTCTGACAGCGCACGTGCCTTGTGCATGCCCACCAGGAAGTCTGCTGATGCTTCGGCGAGTGTGGTGGCACCAAAGTCACTGAAGATGGTGACATGGCCACCGTCTGTTTCACCGATCCACTCCGCCAGATACTGCAGCGCCAGCCGGGCCGCATCAGTCAGGTCGCATACCATGCGCTGCAGGGCGCTGGTGCCCGCCTCGTTATCCGCCAGCGTCTGCACCACAGTACGATGACCGGGCTTGACCACCAGCAGCTCCGCCCCTATCTGGCGCATCTTCTCCTCAAGGTCGAGGATGTCAGTGCGCCCGGCTTCAATGGCTTTACCGGTATGTTCGACATAGCGCAGGTCGGCATCCTCCTCTTCGGACATGATTGCGGAAGCCGCGCCAACCGATATAGGCGCATCACCCAGCTTTTTGCCAAACAGGACCGGTACCCTAGCCACGTGCAGAATCGTCTGCTGGTCACTGCGCGACTGCCAGTGCTCGACATTCAGCCAGGCCAGTTCCGCCAGCGGCGGCCTGCCGTTCATAAAGCCCCGTTTGTCGCCGTAAACCGGGACAAAGGTGATTTTCTTCAGGCTGGTGGTGCCTTGCTCATGCAGCTGCCACTCCAGCGCACCGTTAGTGGCGTTGGGTTTCTCACGATAGATACGCCAGCGTCCCGGATTCAACACCCTGACCTGCTGAATGTCTTTCACGACGAATTCATTCTCCGGGTCACGCTCGCTCACCGTCTCGACAAAGCGCAGCATGGTGAACGTCTCATGGCCGTTTACGCGTTCTGACTCGTAATCCAGAAGACTGTTGGCGGTCACCTTCACAAAGTAAGGCCTCAGGCCGCGCTGGCGCTCTTCGGCCAGGGAAAGCGGCTTATCCGCGGGCGGATGCTCCACCAGAATTCCGCAGAGACCATAAGCCATGGCCTCTTCACAGATGTCAGCCAAAAAGGAGTGCAGATTGGTACCCTGCAGGTCTATATCCGTGAACATCTCACGTATGCGGGCAGGCACAACCTTCTCATCCCAGGTCACCGGGCAGGAGAACGGTTTGCCGCTCAGCACCTCAACCGTGCGTGAGAAAGCCGGGAAAAGCGTGGCCGTATTCAGGCGGTTCTGATAAAACGCATCCTCTTCGTTGGGCCACCGAGGCAGATACGTTTTCCCTGCCTTACGCATGGCAGCCGTACCGCCCAGCAGTGCGGTAATCATTGGCCAGCATCCGGCCATCGACTCAATTACGGGCGATCGCTTTCGGACATCGTTGCTCATGGTGTTATTAAGCTATGCAGAGAAGGGACGGACTGTCGTGCCTTTCGGCTGGAACAGTTCGGTAATGGCCCAGACCAGCGCATCGAGGCGGTCGGGGGATTTTTTGGCTGTGGCAGGCACGTATTCCAGCAGCTGGTTCTCGAGCTGGTAGAGATTACCGCGGTGCGCCACCCGCCCCTGTTCGTACAGCGCAGAGATAGGCTCGGCACGGGCAAATTTACCCTTACTGGCATGAACACGAATGATGCGCCCGCGAAAACCCGCATTGCGCAGTGTATCCTCCGCCATATCACCGCCCTGATTGGTTTCGATGACGATGGCTTCAGCACGGTGCTCTTCATAAGCCCTGATGGCCCGCTTCGCCCAGCCGTTGGGCGAGTATTTACCGGAGTAGTCCGCGTCAGCTGAGAACAGCCGGTCGTTACCGCGCCCGTAACTGCTCGCCACAACAATCCCCGTTTCGTCACTCTCTTCACTATTGGTGGCCTGCGGGTCGATGGCCACAACGGTACGCGATGGCTGAAGAGTAATCTCCAGCGTTCGGGCACCAGTGACCATCGCTTCGGTCCAGAGCGCGCCTTCGGTATTGAACCGCCGTGGACGCTGCATGTACTGCGCTTCAGCGGTGCGCCGGTGAGAAAACAGCGAAACCCGGTGCGACTCATTGTGCTTGTACGGCCACAGCCAGCCATCAGGCAGACCATGCTCAACCGGTATCGCGTGTGAGTTTTCAGGGTACTGCGCTGAATAGCTCTGGCTGTTATCAATCAGCACAGGCAGGTTCAGGTGGTGCCAGTTCTCACCACTGCCACCCCGCAGCAGATAGCCACTCAGGTCGTGGTAATGAATGCGCTGCATGATGACGACAATGGGCGTGGTCTCAATGGCCAGACGGGAGCGGATGGTTTCGTTGAAGCGGGTGTTGACCCCGTCGCGGATAATTTCACTGTAGGCATCATCAGGTTTCACCGGATCATCCAGAACCAGACAGCCCTGCCACCCCGGCTCCATGTGCCCGGCACGAAAGCCGGTAACCTGACCCGCAGCTGACGAGGCATACACCCCGCCGCCGTATTCGGTCCACCACATCGCTTTACTGTCCGCATCGTCGCGCAGCGCCATCGGCCACATGGCCTGATAGGCAGACGATTTAATGATGCTGCGCGTGGTCGACGAGTTCAGTAACGCCAGGTTGTGGGAATACGACAGATGCATGAAGCGGGCGCGGCGGTTCAGCGCCAGACCGCGGCACATCATGTTGATGGTGGCAAGCTCGGTCTTGGTGTAGCCCGGTGGCACATTGATGATGAGTCGCTGTATGTTGCCATCAATCACCCGGTCCAGCGTCTGCTGTATAACCTGATGGTGTGGCGCGACTATCATCCTGCTGCAGGTGCGCTGCTTGAAGAAATAACGGGCGAAGTACATCCCGTCTTCTTCACACTCTATGCGCCTTGCAGCAGTCTTGTAGTCAGCAGTCGTCATCCTCTAGCATTTCCCGGCGGGCCTGCCGGTATTCCTCGCGGGAGAGCAGCTTAACTTCAACAGGACCGCCATCCTTACCCGTCAGCGCATGTGTGGCCTGTTCGCGGAATGCCTGCACTGCGATGTGTTTGCCCAACAACTCCAGATTCTTCACTTTGTCCGGCCACTTAATCTTTTTGAGGATGTTTTCTGTTGTGGTTTCGTCGAAGTTGGTGATGGTCGTCAGCACGTCCAGACCGCTCAGTGTCGTACGCCAGACCTTAGGCCACTCGTGGACCATCTTAAGGCCACCATCATCTTTGAGGATGTCGAGCACGTCCATCTCATCGATCTGCACCAGCCGCTGCAGAACGTAATCTGCATTTATCTCTACCCTTTCGTTGCGAGCTGTTTTAAGTTCATTAATGCGCTTCGCAATATCAGGTTTTGACAGGTTTTCAGAACCCATGCGGTTTGCGGTCTTCTGACTGTAACCTGCCCTGATGGCAGCCTGTGAGGCGTTTAAATCGATCAGGTACTCTCGACAGAACATTTCCTGTTTGTCGGTGAGTAGCATGTAATTACCTAAGCAAAGTTATGGAAAACTTATGAGCTGGATAACCGATAATCACGCAGTATCAATTGGTTTTGGAGTTTTGTCCGCTGGATTCTGGCTGGGCTCTGTATTTGTAAAATCAAATATCAAGCCTCACACCGTCGTAATCACAATGGGTGATGCAAAGGATGACATTGACTTGCATAATCTGATCCTGTCTATGCAAATGCAGGCCAGATATAACGGTTACGCAGCTACTTGTGCAGCTATTGCTATTCTTAGCCAAATTGGAGGAGCGTAATTACTTTCGGCATAGGTTTTATCATGCGGGTGGACACAGTTAAGTCGTTTGCGAGTAAAGATTGGGGGCATTAATTTTCATGAAAATTCGAACCACCTGTTAAGAGAAATCATTAATAATTTAATAGTTAGTAGCAAAGCCCTAACCATCTGCTAAAACTAATAAAGAGGAAATAGACATGTCAGATAATCTAGTGCATTCCCTAAAGAAATTGCTCGTAATCTTCCCCAACGCCTGCATCAAAGCTGGGAGTTACAATGATGATATTGCTTTGAAAGTTAGCATTTTAGATAGAGAAAAAATTGAAATATACACTCTCAGCAGAAGAATCATCGGAACGTATGATAAAACCACAGGAACCATAAAACGCTCTTTCACAAGGCAAGAGTTTAGTGGTGATAAGAACTTACCAATCCCTCCTGACTATATCAAAATAGCTGATATTCTTTATCTATTTAAGCCTATTAAACGCCAGATTAAAGTAATGGGAAGGGAAAACCAACCGAGACAGCACCCTGAATAATGGGTCTAAACCTTAAACTTTCTCACCATAATTATTACTGATTTATTGCTTTGAAGCAGTTGTTTATTTGATAGCCTTCGATAAGCTTATTTATATAAACGCTCTATGTAACTAGTACGTCACTCACAGTATGGTTACACTATTGTGAAAATCTTGTGTTTTGTAGGCGCTTCCCTCACTAGATGGCGATATCCAATATGAGCTGTAATTGGTTTCGCCAGTAGTCCACATGGGCATCCAATTCAGGCTTATCCCATCTCCATCGGGCCATTTCTCGTGCTCCTTTACTTGCTTTTGATTTACGATCATCACGAATGCGACATGATTGCTCAAACCTCTGCTGCTCGGACAATTCACCACGGAGTAGGCTGTCGATGTGCAGATCACACCAGACGGCGAAGCTTGCATCGCACCAACGAGCAAATGCCACAGATAACTTAGGATGCAACCAAGTGCCGCCGCCCCTGTCCTTTCGAGCCTTGCTCGTTCTTACATAACTGGATTGTGAGGGATGTAGAATTTTAGATTCGTTACCGGTGAGTGCTTGATCTAGCGCACGGACATATTCAAGCGTTTCAACCAATCGCATCCAGTTATCGACTCGCTTACCGAATCGTTCAGCCACACCAGTGACATTGACCCAGCCATCAGTATTGAAGCAAACAGCTTCGCCTTTGTATTCCAGTGGAATTACGTTCATGAGTTATACCTTTTAGAAAGTGAGCCTGTTCGCACAGAAAAGCCGCCCGAGAGAGGTCGCCGCCTTTAACGGCTTTTCTCAGGCTCACTTTATGAAAGGCTCTCGTTATACGCGCATGCGATTGCGCAGATTGAAACTATGTCGTAAAAAAGCCGCACCTGATAAGGCGCGGCCATAAATGTTAAATGTCTTCTGGATTGTGTAATTGCCATCGAGCAAGATCGTAACGGCTAAAACTCTGGCTACTCTCTATCAGCATCAAGAACACTGGCATCCACTTCTACCCGCTCACCCAGAGACCAGCCTTTCTTGCCCAGTATGCGATCCGGCGTCACGTCAGGTACGTTGAAGTAGTATGAGTGCCCATCATCACCAGATTGACTGTTGTCCTGGTGAATATCGTTAGGGCTAAGCCCCATTTCCAACAGTTCTTCCTGAGTGAGGTCCAGATGCTTGGCTATTTTTGAAAGATTCATGCTTTGTCTCCTTCAACATGGTTTTGGCTGTTCAGGTTCTACTACTCGTCCTTATAGGGGTCTTTCTTATGATCTTTGCTGTCATCGCGCGTACGGGGAATCTCACCGTGTTCATTGGGATTGTCTTTTGCCGGGTGATCGTCTTCTTCGTAAGCGTTGCCCGCATTAGGTGCCGCCTCAGGTAATCCCTTGTGGACATCCCCTTCTTTCTTGCGTTGCTCATTAGAATTATGGTCTTTCATAAATAACCTCACTGTTAATGTTATTTAAATGTAGGCCATATTTCAGACTAGGGACTCAAAGTTAAGTAAATACCAATCAAAGCATTTAAAGAAAACCCTGAAATTAACGCCAGGAAAAACAAATCGCCTTAGCATGCAAAGCAGTAACAAAAGGCATGAATTAACGGTTCGCTTACCCCTGGTAATACCTGTTATTGCTTGAGCGACTCTCTATTCAATGAGATAGTTTTCATGCAGTTATCTGTCTGTGATAAATACTGTCAAATTGAAAATATAGGGAGTGACAATGTCAGCTGAGAGCAGAATTAAGGAACTTGAGGAAACCGTGTTGCGCCTCAAGGTCGAGACCGATGTACTGCGTGAACTCATGATCAAACAGGTGGCCCTGAACAACATCACTTTTAAAGGGAAGTACGATGAAGTCCTGATTCAGATGGCTAAGGAGTACGAAGAGCGCGGTCTCGATACCGGCCGTAACCGCGCACTTCACGAAGCGATACGACAATATATTCGTTTTGATTCACCCTCGATTGATGGCAGTCAGCCAGCATAAGCGACCGGGTACCCGCTACGGATAACTAACAGAGCCGCCAAAGGCGGCTCGTCTGACAGATAGTGGTACTCTACTCACCGCACCCATCATCCTCGTTATCAACTTAACGTTAATCAGCACCCGGACGCGGCTTAACTTTATCTGGTTCAGTATCTGGACGTTCAGACATATCTTCCTCCAGCACCCTCAATGGGTGATAAAAGTTTAGTCATCATGAATGACATCTTTTCATCCCTATTGAAAAATGTGAGGAAGGCTTCGGGTAGAAATTATTCCCTTCGACGCGCTTGGCTTACAACATCAGTGTGATGTACTGAGTAACGGCTTATATAAGCTACCTGATATCAGATGATTCATTTAAAACTAAAAACGCTTTAATGTTGCCTGAATACTGACGTCACTGGTTGCTTTGCTTACTGTCCTCTGAATGCCTGGTATTTTCAATTTCCCGTATAGCCGCTTTATCTCTGTTGCAATTTTGAAGTTCGGTAAGCAGTTTTTCATTCAGTTCGAGACTGTCACCCCAAGAAAACTGTTCTGGTATATCGGGGACCGGACAATCCGCCAACAGCGCTGCCGGAATGGGGACTGGAGATGTATCAATGTACCGCGTTTCGGTGCGCACGCAGCTGCTGAGCTGCGTCAGGAGGCACAGGCTGAGCGGCACAGTCATTGCCCTTAAAAAGCCTCCTGATAACCACCACCCTGCGATCGCTTTCTTCCCGCTGTAACTGATTATCATGCAGAGTTGCTCTCGCCAGGTCATTCATGAGAAGGGTCGTTTTAATGAAGTTCCGGGCAATCGCTTCAGCAGACTTTTTTTCTGACAGCAGTTGCTGGTTAGAGTGGATAAGATGCGTAACGGAGACATGCTGTACGGTGACGGTAATGCCCAGCGCAGCAATGATGGCCACCAGCATAAGAGCCAGCAACAGCGTGAGGTTAAAACGGCTAGTTACCAAGTCCATCTTTCACTCCGGACAGCCAGAATTCGATCTCTCTGCGGTTAATCAGCCCCGTGCGCTTTTTGCCGGCTGCGAATACCCATCGATGCAGTTCTTCCCGTGCTCCTAAGTCATCCCCCGCGTTAAGCTTCTTCAGCAGGGTCGATGAGGCAAAGGCGGTGAGCCCGATGTTATAGGCAAAGCTGTAAAGCGCAGCCCGCTCATACTCACGAAGCGGAACCTGCACCAGACTGTCCACCCCCTGCTGAACGACGTTCAAATCTGTATTCAGCAGGCGGTCACAATCGGCATCGGTGTAGGTTTTTCCTTTCACGATATCTGGACCGGTATGCCCGTCACACACGGTCAGAACGCCTGCCACATCCTGATAAGGGGTATAGCGGCGCCCTTCCAGCCCATCCTTCCCCCCCAGTAATGTTGCGGCAATCATGAATGCACCCGCGCCAGCAATGGCCAGAAGGCGCTTACGCAGGGATGATGTAATGGCCATGATTCAGTGGCTGACGTCCTTACAGGTGCAATGGCTGGCTTTGATCTCTGCGAGGGTCGCCTTACGCCGGTAATACCAGTTGATGATGCAGGTCAGCATGGCGATGCCGATGCCTGCAAGCACCCCCAGGGCGCTCCACTCTTCCGGACTCAGTAAGGTGAGAATGCTGTGGACGATCGCGCCCGCAGATGCGCTGTAAGCGACACCTGTAGTCAGTTTGCTCATAAAGGTCTGCCGGAGAAGGATGTGAAACTGGAAAGAAGTCATAGCCTGACGTGGGATAGCATGGCCAGGAAATAAAAAAGCCCCGACGGTGAAGTCGGGGCTTAAGCGTTTGTTGAAGGGTAATAACCCATTATTAGAGCCATTCTACCCCAAAAAGTGGAAAAGTAAATAGCGAGCGATAACATCGCCAGCTTGTGTATCGCGCACTATTTAGTAATAACTGAAAGGTGCTTCTCCGCCCAGGCCTCTTCCCTGTAAAGCTCCGAAATCAGAAACGCCAGCAGCTGCTTCACGCTTTTGTTCCAGGTATCCAGTGAAATCGTATCGGTGACCTGGCACACCGCCCGGAACACCACCGCGGAAGCAATCCGCTCAAATCCGCGTCCGGCACAGCGCTGGCAGTGCTGATAAACAGGTACACCCTGTATCTGGGTTTTCAGGCGATGGACGGACTGGCCACGACCTTTGCAGTCTTTGCAGGCGGCGCGCATCACTCCCTTGCCTCCGCACTTGCTGCAGCGCTTACTCTTTTTCCAGCCCGTGTTGTTACAGGCATGACATGGCAACTCTGTATCCGGGCTGCGCGCATAATCGAGGAACGCGTAGTTTGCGAGGATCCTGACAACAGCCAGGCGTTCTGAATCCATCAGCTTTCTCAGGGCCGGGTAGAAAACGGACCGGTTTAAACCGATGGCGGTGAGCAGGGTCACGGCGCGCTGTTTGTCCTGATGACTGAGGTTCATTTTGCCGCAGAAGGCCGAGTAGCCGAGAGGTGTGCGCCTGAGCGCCATTCCCAGTGCGGCCATGATGTCCGTACCTGAAATGTCATCAGGTGAGGATGGAGACGAAATAACAGAGGGTGTGGCTGAACGGGGACAATGATACTTAACAACACTTTCAAGTTTCATACGGATTACTCTGTGCCGGTTTAACCAGCCGGCACTATGAGTAAATCTCAATTCATTTTTCTGAATGTGCGCATTCACGTTTTGAAGAGTGAAAAATGAATTTCTGCACAAACTTCTCCTTAGGTAATTCGTCCCTGCTCTTCCGGGTCACGCGGCACCACAGTGCAATCAGCGCTTCCCCGGTGTGGTGGCGAGGGCTGGCCCCTTTTTTCCATCCAATCAGGGTGGAGGCGACGACGTCCAGTTCTTCAGCAATATCCTGCAACGAGTAGCCTGATCGGCTCATGTCTGACAGGATACGGAACCAGTCTATTTTAGAGATGTTGATAATTGGCACGCTGCTTCCCCTGAACTTCAAAGTCTGAGTAATTCTTTCAGATTTCTGACACCGAGTTTGTTGGCGCAGTTCTTGCGATGCTGGTAGAGCGTCTTGGTGGAAATACCCATCCAGGATGAATGGCAGACGGCGTCGACACCATTCAGAAAACCATCGATGACGGCCAGTTCACGCATCGACATTTTGCATTTTTCTGAAACAGAACATTCCCGATTCATGTAGTATTCTACCAGGAACGAGAGGTAACTCACTGGCATCGAAACATCCAGAACATATTCCAGCTCGCAAACACGCTTTAGCAGGCCTTTTTTCCGTTTACAAAGCAGCTCATGATTGTCTGCAAAGATCAGAACATTGCCATCAGTCTTTCTAATCAACGTTAAAAACGTACTGAACCACGTCGGAAAGAAATCTTCTGTTCCCAGGCAAAGAATGGCAAGAGTGAACGCACCCGAATGCTTATCAGAAATCTTTATCCAGAAGTCATGATCATTATCTGAGTAAAAAGGGATAAGATTTCTTTTGATGCACTCGGTTTCAATCAAATGAAAGAGGCCACAATGCAATATGTTATCTGCGCCTATAACCACAACATATTTTTTACTACACAACATAATATGGATTCCATCAACAAATTCATAATGTAAAGTGAAGTGAGCCATCCCTGGCTAAATTCATTACTACTAACTTTCGACCGAGCAATCAACGCAATCGTTTACCTTATATTTGCGGTTACATTTACCATACCAGGCATCACCTTTTAATATCAACAAATAACCATGACTCCTTGCAATGAAATAGGATTAACTTTCAGAATGGGTTTAGTTATTTTTCTTAACCTTAAATCTTGCGAAATATATCTTTCGTTTGTCAATGGGGTGAGTAAAGCAAAGAAAAAACGCAAACACCTGCAAATATCATCGGGGATGTTTTGGATGAGGCTTTTCTAAACCTAACTCAATTAGGTTAACGCCTTAAGGTCTTGCGTCTATAATTACTATGATCAACATATTCAGCAAACCCCACCCCGTTCAGGAGACTATATGGGAGGCTTCGATCTGCATAAATTTCTTATCAACGACCAACCTTACACCTTTTTATTCGAAGTCATCGTTCGTGTATTTATCGCTTATGCTGTCGTGTTCATTTTCCTCAAAATCTCTGGACGAAGAGGTGTCCAGCAACTGTCGCTTTTTGAGGTCGTGGTCATACTGACACTGGGGTCTGCTTCAGGGGATGTCACTTTCTATGATGATGTCCCCGTTCTGCCCGTCATTCTCGTATTCGTGGTTCTGCTCCTTCTCTACAGGTTAACCACATGGGCCATGACGAAGTCTTCCTACATCTCAACGCTGGTGGAAGGAGACGTGGTTACTCTGATCGCTGACGGAAAATATGTGTCGGCAAATCTCGACCGGCTCAACATTTCAGAAGATGAATTCCTGATGGAGCTGCGCCTGAAAGGAGCGGAGCACCTTGGGCAGATTCGGCTGGGTCTGGTGGAAGTCGATGGCCAGCTAAGCCTGTATTTCTACAGGGATGACGAAGTAGTGCCTGGACTGTCTGTGCTCCCGGCTGAACACCGCTTATGCTACACGCGTATTCCTCAAGACGGACTGTATGCCTGCAACCGCTGCGGCGTCACAAAGACGATGAATATGGGGCATCAGGAACGGTGTGCAGAATGTGGACGGAACACATGGTCACTCGCGTTACACACCATCAGAACCTGAAGCGGAAATGTTTTTTGTGGGACTTAAGGCAAGAAATGGAGGAGACCATATGTTCTCCTCCAAAATGCTGAAAGTCACGCCTGTTTGGGTTGACCGTTCGACGCGGTAAGACCGCCATCGACAGGCAGGTTCACCCCGGTGATGTATCGCGCATCGTCGCTGGCAATGAAGGCAATAGCACTGGCGATGTCTTCGGCTTCTCCAGCTCGCTGCAAAGGGATACGATCATAAAAGCGTTCCAGCAGCGCCTTATCATTCTTCATATCTTCGGTGAGGTCGGTCAGGGTGAACCCGGGGCAAATTGCATTTACCCGGACTCCGTCAGCGCCATAATCCATAGCCAGCGCGCGGGTAAAGTTCGATACCGCACCTTTAGCCGCATTGTAGACACTCATTCCCCAGTCACCACCCAGTCCGGAGACTGAAGAAGTATTCACCACATTGCCCTTTGTTTTGAGCAAACCAGGCATGAAGAAATGGGTACAGTGGAAAACACCATCCAAATCGGTGTTCATGAGTTTTCGCCAGTCATCGACTGAGACTTCATGGATCTTCCCCTGAACCACGCTACCCGCATTATTCACCAGCACATCGACTTTACCAAATGAACGCTGCACCTCTTCTGACAGCTGTTTCACTTGCTCTGGATCGCCGACGTCACACTGAGCAACCAGGTGTTGCGAGCCAGGTAGGGTATTGAGTACGTTTTCGAGTTTTTCACGGGTTCTTCCCACCAGCACCACCGAAGCCCCTTCACTGGCAAAACGCTTTGCGGCAGCAGCACCGATGCCGGAACCTGCGCCGGTAATCACAACAACTTTTTCTGAAAATCTCGACATACTCAGTCCTCACTTTATTAAATATGTGGAGACTAAGCATGGCAGCCATGAACGGGAGTTCAAGCGAAGCAGTGTCAGTAGGACGTAGGGTCGGCGAAAAGAAACATGTCAGCCCTGCGGGTCTTTGGCAAGGCTGATTTTTGGCTGACAACCTCTTAAGGCTTCAGGATGACCTTAGTCCATCCCGGCGCCCTTTTATCAAAGTTGCTGTAGCCTTCAGGGGCTTCAGCCAGGCTCAACCGGTGTGAAACAATTTGTCCTGGGCTGGCTTTACCCTGATGAATCAGGCGTGCAAGCTGGCGGTTATAGGCTTTGACGTTGGCCTGGCCAGTCCTGACAGACTGCCCCTTGAACCAGAAACTCCCAAAATCGAAAGGCATTTTTCCTTCCTGAGCCAGAGAACTTTTTGCGCCCGGATCCTGAGGAACAAACACCCCGACGACACCGATACCTCCTGTTGCCTTGGTGGATGCCACAAGACTGTTCATGGTGGCGCTGTTGTCTTCATGGCCATGCTTGTTACAGCACTGATACCCTACACATTCACAGCCGCAGTCCGTGCCCCTACCGTCCGTCAGTTCAAGAATCCTTTGCACCGCCTCATCACCGACGGCATTCACAGGCGTTGCGCCGAGCTTTTCAGCCAGAGCCAGACGATCGCTGTGGGTGTCAATGACGAAGACCTGAGAGGCTCCCTTAATAACTGCGGAGTGGGCAGCCATCAATCCCACTGGCCCAGCGCCGTATATGGCGACAGATTCCCCTGCCCGCAGACCTGCCAGTTCCGTTGCGTGCCATCCTGTCGGGAAGATATCAGAAAGCATGACGTAGTCTTCCTCTTTATCAAATGCGTCCTCAGGCAGCACCAGACAGTTGAAGTCAGCAAACGGCACCCGTAATAACTCTGCCTGCCCACCGTCCCACGGCCCCATTTCTGCAAAGCCATAAGCGGCACCCGCACTGCCGGGATTTGCCGTGAGACAGAACCCCGTCAGACCCCTCTCACAATTTTCACAAAACCCACACCCCACATTGAAGGGCATACAGACACGGTCCCCTACCTTGATGCGCTCAACGCCATTTCCCACCTCAATCACTTCGCCCAGATTTTCATGACCGAAAATACGGCCCTGCTCAAAGCTGGTCCGCCCTTCATACATATGTAAATCAGAGCCGCAGATATTGGTGGTTGTGATGCGAATAAGCGCATCCGTGGCACGTTCAATTTTCGCATCAGGCACATTTTTAACGGAGACATCAAAAGGCCCATTATAAACAATCGCTTTCATATTTAGATTCCTGTAAATAACCGAAGCATACTGACGCTTCGTTTTAATTAGGATAGCCAGAGAATTAAATATGGCACATTAAAGTACATCGCACAGAATATAACCGTCACGCTTGCATGCCCGCGAGGATATATTAATATTAATAACGCAACACGCACATGACGCGCACATCCCGTCATGTTATTTATCACTCATGAAGAGGCAGTATTATGGCTCAACATAGAGGCGGTTCAGGCAACTTTGCAGAAGATAAAGAAAGAGCTTCTGAAGCAGGAAAAAAAGGCGGGCAGCATAGCGGCGGTAATTTTAAAAATGACCGTAATAAAGCGTCCGAGTCCGGTAAAAAAGGTGGTCAAAACAGCCACCGCGGTTCTTCCTGAGTGGCAGCGAAGATAAATACCAAAGGGCACTTTACCTCCCCTCTTGTGTCAGTACACAGCAGAGAGCGTCGCTTCCTGCTTGCTCTGACTGAAGTTTCATGATGAATATCAACGTTCTGTTTTCTTCGCGTATAATTTGTCGGTAGACTAAGCGGTGCGACTGCTGCAAATCGCACCGTTTTTTTATTTCTGAACGCAATGCTGATCTTGATTAACGGTTTCGCTTGTTGTGTGGATTACTCTGAAAAAGCGCGTTTTTATCTTTTATCGCCCCCAGAAAGATCTAAACCTCTAATTATCTGCCATTATCCCCCATATGAATCCCCGCGGAGTCAGTTTATGTTTCGATTTTTATCTTCTCTGTTCAGCAGTCCGGAATCCCTTTTACAGGTCATAAGCCAACAGGATATGAAAGAGTCCATTGAAGAGGGAGACCGCATAATTATTGATGAAGATGGCAATGCGTCAGTCAATCCTTTAAGCCCAAAAGTGCAAAGAGATTTCAAAGAGCACATTAAAATGTTAAAGGATATTTAATGGGAACAGCAATCTTTATGGTATTGATGGTGTGCGGATACTGGTATACCAGCCGGGATATGTCGAGCCGGTTAAAAATAAAACGTTCGATCGGTTGGGATGTCTATTTTCTGATTGCGTTGTATGGTTGTATTTTTGTTCTGCAGGGCGTCCTTGCGACAGGCTTTGTCTGGCTGGTTCTTCTGGCGGCGTCGGCCGTGAACAACGCGTTTGGCCTGTCAGAAGTTATCCACGCGCGCTGGCATGTCGAATTTATGACATGGAGTTTTCTGGGTATTCAGGCGCCCGTCGTCATTATGCTGGCTTTCGCTGTCACGTTTTGCGTTTACCGATCTAACTGGGCTAACAGCGCTCGCCTGACCGCCAGCAGTCGTAAAGATCTCTATCAGCGCCTCTCACGCTCAAACGGTATCGAAGCGATGTTGCTGCAATGCATGGAAGAAGGCGAACTGGCATGGGTCACGCTTAAGTCCCGACGCATTTACATCGGCATGATCCATGCCGCCACATTTGAGTACGCCAGTACAGCCAATATTGTTCTCATCCCCATGCTCAGTGGTTATCGCGACGCCCGTACGCTTAACCTGGCGGTTGAGCACAACTACAGCCACTGGTACCACATGCACAACATTGATTTCACCTCAAAGCCGAAGTCCGCACTGGAGTTTCGTAAGGTCATCATGGTCGACCAGATTGAAAGTCTGTCATTGTTTGATCCGGCCAGCGCCAGCGCACTGGCCATGGATGCTGAGGGCGCTGATTCGGCCTGACCGCTTGGCTCTTAAACGTGTACTTAACTACACTCAGTACCCATCAAGCTAAAACGAAGAGAGCAATATGACCGACCGTCCCGTTAAAGGTGATAATCCCGATTACAATCCGCGGAAAAAAACACCCGATAAACAGCCCAAAGATGACGAAAGAAATGCGCCAGAGTCAGGCGATAAGCAGCCTGATTGATGACGTACTCAGGGTGTTCAGAGGACAATATTTCTGAACACCTTTAATTGTTAATTATGCTTTTTACTGAAAAACTGGCTGGCCGTATCCCGGATAACCTGTGATGTCCCCCGATCGCCTTTCACCATTGATGACATGAATGCCTTAGCCTGCTTAAGCGTGATATGTGGCGGTAAGGGTGCGACTTCAGGATCCGTTTTCACCTCAAGTAGCACCGGCCGGTCAGCGCTGAGTGCACGGTGCCATGCGCCTGCCAGTTGCTCAGGGTTATCAACATAAATGCCCACCAGCCCAAGCGATTCGGCAAATGCCGCATATTTTACGTCGGGCAGTTGCTGTGTGGCTTCAAAACGCGGATTGCCTTCCATCACGCGCTGCTCCCATGTAACCTGATTCAAATCCTGATTATTGAAAACGCAGACGATCAGCCGGCCATCAGTCCACTGCTGCCAGTACTTCTGAATGGTGATCAGTTCCGCCATGTTATTCATCTGCATTGCGCCATCACCGACAAGTGCGACAACCGGGCGTTCAGGATGAGCAAACTTGGCCGCAATCGCATACGGCACGGCCGCCCCCATACACGCCAGCCCGCCGGAGAGCGTCGCCCGTTGTCCCTGCTTAACGCGGTAATCTCGCGCAAACCAGTTAGCGCAGGAACCGGAATCCGACGTGACGATGGCGTTATCAGGCAGCTGCGGAGACATTTCCCAGACCACGCGCTGAGGGTTAACCGGGCTGGCAGGCGCCAGCGCACGCTCCTCCATCTGCTTCCACCAGTCCTGCACCTGCACGGCAATCTGTTCCTGCCAGCTGCGATCCTGTTTTTGTTCGATCAGTGGAAGAAGCGCACGCAGGGTTTCAGCGGCATCACCGTGCAGATTGACCTCACAGGGGTAACGCAGGCCGAGCATAGCGGGATCGATATCTATCTGCACGGCACGCGCCTGCCCCTCTTCAGGCAGAAACTCTGTCCACGGGAAACCACTGCCAATCATCAGCAACGTATCGCAGTTCTGCATCATTTCCCAGGAAGGTTTGGTACCCAGCAGACCAATTGAGCCCGTAACAAACGGGGCATCGTCCGGGAGTACATCTTTTCCCAGCAGGGCCTTAGCCACGCCAGCGCCCAGCTGATTCGCCGCCTGCACCACCTCTACTGCAGCACCACGTGCACCCGAGCCTATAAGGATCGCCACTTTTTTTCCGGCGTTCAGCACTTCTGCCGCACGCTGCAGGTCGGCCTCATAAGGAATTATTTTGGGACGCTGGTAGCCACTGCCAGAATGAGTGAACCCGTGCAGATGGGGAGGTGCCTGCCATTCCTCATCCTGGATATCTTTGGGGATAATGAGTACAGCCACCCCGTTTTGTGCTTTCGCGATGCGCACGCCGCGATCCACGAGGTGGCGTACCTGAGCCGGTGCCGCGGCCTCCTGCACAAAGTTAGCCACATCGGCAAACACCCGGTCGAGATTCATCTCCTGCTGATAGCTTGCGCCCCTGGCAGTAGCTTCTGCCTGTCCGGCAATGGCCAGCACAGGCGCATGATCCATTTTAGCATCGTAGAGACCGGTCAGGAGATGTGTCGCGCCCGGCCCGCCGGTTGATAAACACACGCCGAGTTCGCCCGTAAATTTTGCATGACCCGCCGCCATAAAGGCCGCCATCTCTTCGTGACGAACCTGAATAAATTCGATTCCGTCACCTTTCTCGTTAGCACGCTGTATTGCGCCCAGAACACCATTGATGCCATCACCTGGATAGCCATAGATGCGGGTTACGCCCCACTCTTTCAGGCGCTGGACAAAGAAATCACTGGTTTTTATGCTCATGGTTTCGTTTCCTTTCTGGGGTAAGGGGATTAGAAGACGCATTTCGTCTTCGCAGCGCTCTCAGTTGTTGCTGCCTTTGCCTGACCATTTCCATTCCCTGACTTCGGGCACGTCTTCCCCATGTTCGCGCACGTAGCGATGGTGTTCCGCAATCCGCTCATGTAAGTCATCCAGCAACTCAGGATGCCGTTCTGCCAGCCCCGGGACGTGGAGAATGGCCGACTGTGCCAGATGATAGCGGTCAAGCTCGTTCAGCACGGTCATGTCAAAAGGCGTTGTGGTCGTGCCTTCCTCATTGAAGCCATGCACGTGGAAATTACTGTGATTGTTTCGCTGGTAGGTCAGACGGTGAATGAGGCTCGGATAACCGTGGAAGGCAAAGATAACCGGTTTGTCACGCGTGAAGAGCGCATCAAACGCGGCTTCAGATTTTCCGTGAGGATGCTGCTCCTGCGTCTGCAGGGCGAGCAGATCGACCACATTGACGACCCGGATGCGCAGATTCGGTAAATAGCCACGCAGAAGATCCACCGCCGCCATCGTTTCCATAGTGGGCACATCCCCGGCACAAGCCATTACCACGTCAGGTTCCCCCGCATCACTCGCCCAGCCCCACTCACCCATCCCGGCTTCACAGTGGGCAATAGCGGCAGGCATATCGAGCCACTGCGGTGAGGGCTGCTTGCCGGCCACAATGACATTGATCCGGTCCCACGTATTGAGGCAGTGGTCGCCGACCCACAACAGCGTGTTGGCATCAGGTGGCAGATAGATGCGCACAATGTCAGCTTTCTTGTTGGCAACGTGATCGATAAATCCAGGATCCTGATGGCTGTAACCGTTATGGTCCTGGCGCCAGACGTGGGATGAGAGCAGGTAATTAAGCGATGAGACGGGCTTTCGCCAACCCAGTTTACGGGTGACCTTGAGCCATTTAGCGTGCTGATTAAACATCGAATCGATGATATGGATGAACGCTTCGTAGCAGTTGAACAGGCCATGCCGGCCTGTCAGCAGATACCCCTCCAGCCAGCCCTGACACTGATGCTCACTGAGAATTTCCATTACACGTCCGTCACGCGCCAGTTGTTCATCATAATCTTTGAGCTGGGCCATCCAGGTGCGGCTGGTGACATCAAAGACTGGAGATAACCGGTTTGATGCCGTTTCGTCCGGACCGAACAGGCGGAAATTGTCCTGATTAAGTCGGAATATTTCGGTCAGGTAGCGGGCGAACTGCTCGGTGGCTTCTCCGGTCCTGCTGCCGGGTGACCCCGTATCAAGTGCAAATTCGCGAATTTCCGGGGTGATCAGCTCTCGTCGGATTCGGCCGCCGTTGGCGTAAGGCGTCGCGCCCATTCGTTTGCTGCCTTCAGGTGCCAGCGCCCGCAGTTCTGGCATCAGTTTTCCGTTCTCGTCAAACAGCGTTTCTGGCTCATAGCTGCGCATCCAGTTTTCCAGGATCACCCGATGTTCATCATTCTCCCGGCAGGCGGAAACCGGCACCTGATGCGCTCGCCAGAAATCCTCAACTTTCTTTCCGTCCACTTCTTTCGGCCCGGTCCAGCCTTTTGGACTGCGCAGCACTATCATCGGCCAGCGTGGTATCGTCTCTGACGCTATGCCGTTGCGGGCTTCCTGCTGATAGTCCTGAATTTTACTGAAGGCATTGTCGAGCACTGCGGCCATTTGCTTATGCATATCCACTGGTTCATGACCACTGACAAAGAGTGGTTCGTACCCGTAACCGCTGAAGAGCTGCTCCAAATCCTCGTCGCTGCTGCGGCCCAACAGCGTCGGGTTGGCAATCTTGTAGCCGTTGAGGTGCAGGATCGGCAGTACCGCGCCATCTCGCTGGGCATTGAGGAACTTGATACCGTGCCAGCTGGCAGCCAGTGGCCCCGTCTCCGCTTCACCATCGCCAATGACACAAGGCACAATTAATTCGGGATGGTCGAAGACGGCGCCAAAAGCATGTGACAGTGAATAGCCCAGTTCGCCCCCTTCATTTATCGACCCTGGCGTTTCAGGTGCGGCGTGGCTGGGGATACCACCAGGAAAAGAGAACTGCCTGAACAGGCGCTGCATTCCTTCCGCATCGTCCGAGATATGCGGATAGATTTCGCTGTAGCTGCCCTCAAGCCAGGTGTTGGCCACCATGCCCGGCCCACCATGACCGGGCCCACAGACATACAGTAAATTTAGGTCGCGCTGGCGAATGATCCGGTTGAGGTGGGCATAAATAAAATTCAGGCCCGGCGTAGTACCCCAGTGCCCCAGTAAGCGAGGCTTGATGTGTTCTGGTTTAAGAGGTTCGCGAAGAAGCGCATTCTCCATCAGGTATATCTGCCCGACAGAAAGATAGTTAGCAGCACGCCAGTATTTATCCAACAGTGCATATTCACTGGATGCGTTATTTTCACTCATCAGATTTCCTCTGTAATTCTGACATCAGTTAACCCTAATAGAGGAATGATGATGGCGCGAGCCAGACGGTGGAATGATGATTCAGCGCAAAAATGATATTGGGGTGATTGATTAAACACGCCTTTCCCAAACATGCGTAACCGAAGCCGGGGGAATTGGGGTGAAAAAAAACCCGCCGAAGAGGGTGTCATATGGTAGTGACCACACCAGGGAAAAGCGATTTGACAACACATAACTGAAACACCAGTAATGCATTACATAAAAGTTTAGCACTTCTCATGAATAATGAAGCGTAATGTTGAGTAAACGACTATCCGTATTGCCATTTCCTCCAGTAATCATCGGTATTTTTGAATAAATTCGAGATTAATCTCAAAAAACAATTATTCTTTGCACACTAATATTTAAGCTTCGATTGTTAATTATTGGAAGAGAGCAACCATGAAAAATCTTACGTTACGTGGTGGATCAGGAAACTTTGCAGCGGATAGAACACGTGCTGCAGAGGCTGGCAGTAAAGGCGGTAAGGCCAGTAGCGGTAACTTTCGAAACGATCCGGAAAGAGCCAGAGAGGCAGGTCGTAAAGGAGGGAAAGCTACCCGTGTGGCCAATAATGATACTTGATATGATTTATTAAGACGCTTTTGATTTCAGTCGTGTTCAGTAGCAAAATGCGGCTGCTTTATACGTGAAAGTAGGTAAGCTTGAATAATGATCGGTACCGCATATTTGAATGTGTATCGCCACCCCAAGACTTTTCCATGCAGGTAAGGCTTCTGCAGGTTCGCAAGGCATCCAAAGTGCGTTGTCAACGATGTGATCAGCCGTAAAAGGTATGTGGAATAAATCCAATGAGGAACTGTTTTCTCGTATACCTCACGCTTGGTTTCACGTTATACAAACTGATGAATAATTAAGTCATATGACCAGTAACTAAATATTTCTGTAATATGTAAATGCCACACTTGTGGTCGCTTCATTCAGCACGCGTTACATACGAGATTAACAAGCAGCCCTTCTGCTACGCCCGCAAAAAAAGCGGGCTTTTTTTTATCTTTACATCCAATCGTATAATCCTGATTTTCAGATTTGCATTACTTTTTATGTTTAATTCAACCTCAAAATCCCCTCAGACTCGCCCACCTACAGAACAGGTGTTGCCTCCCGTTTAGTCAGAAATATGAATGCGTGTTCATGTTTAATTTATCCATCATTGTAGTGACTTCCCTCAGTTCAACCTGAAATAAACGTCTCAGCATTACGTCATCCATTGATGGTTGATTGAAAAATGCATGAGCATTAATTGATACGTTATCACATGACATATTTTAAGCGCAGTAAAACTGGCGGCGCACCATATTCTTAGTCAAATGGAGCCTGTATGTATATAAAACAGGAGGTTCAGACCACCAGGATCCTGGCTGTGATAGCCGTATCCCTGAGTATTGTTATCTCCATGCTGGACAGCACGATTGCTAATGTCGCCCTGCCGGTTATTGCCAAGGATTTTCAGGTTAGCGCGTCGGCATCAATAGTCATCATTAACGCATACCAGTTTGCAGTTGTTGCAGCGCTACTCCCTCTGGCTGCGCTCGGAAAGAAACTGGGCAATAAGGGTGTTTTTGAGACTGGTGTGCTGCTGTTCGCGATATCTTCGTTAGGCTGTGCCATTTCAGATACACTCAACATGCTGACGATATTTCGCGTGATACAGGGATTTGGAGCAGCGGCCATTCTCAGTGTTAATGCTGCACTGATAAAAGAGATTTACCCGGAGAAATTACTTGGCAGAGGCCTGGCCATTAACGTGATGATAGTGTCCGTCTCAGCTGCAGCGGGTCCATCCATCGCCGCCGCCATCATGTCCGTAGCCAGCTGGAATTGCCTCTTCACCATTAACGTGCCAATAGCAATTTTGTCCCTGTTACTGAGCATGTTGTACCTGAACAAACAACCGTTTCAGAGAACGAAATTCGACATCTCAGGTGCAATGCTGGTTTTCACTCTGACACTTTTCCTTGCGTGTTTTGTTCTGGGTATGACCAGAGAAAATATCCTTATGGCCCTCTGCGGTACTGGCGGGTCGGTCATCATGCTTTTGTGGCTGATCGACAACCAGAGACGAAAGATGAATCAGGCTCTGATTCCCTTATCCATATTTGCAAACAGGACGTTTTCACTTTCTTTGACGATGTCCACCCTCTCCTACAGCACACAGCTACTGGCCTATGTCTCGCTGCCTTTTTACTTCCACAACATCCTGCATAGGGACGTGGTTCAGGTTGGCCTCTTGCTGACAGCTTGGCCACTTGCGACAACCATTACCTCTCTGGTAGCGGGAGAGTTGCTTAAACGGCATAACCCTAATGTGATTGCTTCAATGGGGCTTGGCATGCTGGTCTGTGGGATGATCCTGATGACAGTGCTACCGGATTCACCAGATGATATTGACATCATATGGCGGGTAGCACTTTGTGGCGCGGGTTTTGGGCTGTTCCAGTCACCTAATAACTACCTGATAATGACATCTGTAAGCGATGAAAACACCAGCGTCGCCAGCGGCCTGCTGGGAAGCTCACGACTTCTCGGACAGATAATGGGGTCAGCGATGGTCGCAATTTATTTCAATATTATCGAAGCGCAGGCGATAGAGTTCAGCCTGTTGAGTGGTGCGGGGTTTTGCCTTTTATCTCTAATAGTCAGCCTTTTACGCTTCTTTCAATCTTTAAAAAATCGGGTCATTATTCCTGACGATAAAACGCAGTGATATATTATTTAGCACCATTAATTTTTAGTGGTACATTGAGCATATTTTTAATCGAATATTTTTTAGATGGGTTTTGCTTGCAGATATCAGATATTCAACCAGGCTTTACTTTTCATCCAGCGTGAAGCATTAATGATAAGCGGAACGTGAATATCGGGAGTGAATAATATGGTGTGTGATTTAGATAACGAGATCAGCGTTGAAAATAGGTCTGAACCTCCGGCTCAAAACTTTTCTCCATCTGAGCGTCAGCAAATGGAGGTCGAGTTCTGGCAGTTGCTGGGCATGCTTGAGACAGAAAGCGACATGAGTGGCAAGCAGAAAATCAGAGATGATATATGGAGAAAACTGGGCAAGGGTCAGTGAACACATTCCCTGCCTGTTTCGTTATACTACTTTAGTGTTTTTATTTCTCGTCTGCCTGATTCAACGAGTCATAAACTGCATCAGCTGCTTTTTCCCATGGGGTAAATGCCTGATTGGCATTCAATATTGTCTGCCCCTGACAGGTGAAGGTCCCCGGCGTAGCGATAGATTTCGCAATGTCGAATAAAGATTTATCAGAGCAATAACTGCCATATTCTGCGCAATCACGCATTGCTCCCAACACAAGGCGTCTTGCGTCTTCAGGTCCATGCCTTTTTCAATTATCCAGTTCTGTAACTGCCCCGCAAATTCGTAGAACCAGCCATTCATACACATGCCTACGGTAGACAGCTCAAAGTTATGCTCTTCAGAGATCATGATGACTTCACCGAGACAGGAAAAATAGTGTTCGGTGCTGGCGTTTTCTGGAGTTAACACGACTGTCGTTCGGTTAATTTTAGCCGCGTAGGTCAACATCATCCGGGCAACATTTGGATGGTTGAACACGCGTTGCAACTGCTCACGTTTTACCCCCGCAACGATCGAAATCAGCAGTTGATCTGGCCGCAAACTGACCTCCTCTGCCAGCTGTTGAAGTGAGTCCGGGCGTACACCGATAATGACGATATCAGCCTGATTAACCACGTCCTGGTTACTTTTTCCCGCGCTGCATTCTGTGTTATGTAATAGAAGATTTACGCGATCCGAACTGCGAGGAGATAAAACGATCTTTTGCTCAGGAGTTCCTTTTATCAGTCCCATGACTAACTTCTCTGTTAACTCACCTACGCCAAGTATTCCAATTGTTTTCTTCATCGATATCGTTCAGTCAAAAAGTGAATTATTAGTGTGTGTGCCCTAACACAGACAAAAGCAATTGATCGATTATCGGCATTCCACATTATTCAAAATTCAGGCTCCTCTCCCGGTAACGGTTCGCTTAGTTCCTGCCCTTCCACACCGGCATAAAATATGACCAGCTCAGTGGCCTTATCCGTTGTATAACCGCGATGCACACTGTCAACAGTCTCATTCAAAGCTTCACCGGCCTCAAAACAGTGAGTCTGGCCGGTTTCTTTATCTTCAATCGTTAGCTGGCCAGACAGAATATAAGCAGTATTAGGCATAGGATGAGTGTGCCATGGCAACTCACTATGTGGAGGCAGTGTCATGCGCATCACCGAAATCTGTGGCTTACCTGCAGGATATTCTTCATATACCTGGCCGTTCCACGCACAACCGCTCTGAAGTATCAAATCATGTTCAACTGAATGTTGATTTTCCTTAGATTCATTCTTTGTATTTGCCATCTGGCCTCCTGTCTCAATATCGATTAGATATTATAGATGAAGTCCGGAATCATGCTTATGGAGTTCGATTTTCATAAAAATAAAGTGGTAACACTAAACTGAATACCTAGAACACGCACCTATTTAAAAATATTAACACCGCCAGACTGCATGAATATACCGCATGCTTCGTTTACTTCCCTCCACCGCTTATTTTTCAGACAGCGTTCATTCAATCCATTATCACTTTTTAACGTGCTTTGGGGGAGTACCTATAACATCTCTATTCTGGTTGCGGGCGTCACGCCTACACTGACTGCGTGGCTGGTTGAAGAAACCGGCAACCTTTATATGTCTGAATGGTATCTGATGGGTGTAGGGGTAATTGGGGTTGTAACCGGCTTCACTGTAAGAGAAACGGCGAACAAACCTCTCTATGGCGATACCCCTGCGGCCTCATCACTTGGAGAGGTTGAAGAGTTACTGCAGGAACATCACAATGGTATTGAGCAACGCATCTAAGACATAGATGAAAGAATTGAGGAACTGAAGAAAAAACGCCGCAATTTAGTTGATCAGCATCCCGTAATCACCCAGTGACATGTGCCCGCCATCTGAGGATGGCGGGTTTTGCGAAGACAAGTAGCTAATTAACTAGAGACATTCAAAATACGCAGTGCTTCACGGTTGAACGACGGTAAATCATCCGGTGTGCGGCTGGTGACCAGTTTATCATCATCCACCACGACCTCTTTGTCATAGAAGTCTGCGCCTGCATTCCGTAGGTCTATTGCTATGGCTTTGACACAAGTCATCTTCCGGCCTCGCACGCCGTTTGCGCTTATCAGTAGCTGAGGTCCGTGGCAAATGGCGAATATGGGTTTGCCGCTGGCGACAAACTCTTTGGTAAAATTCACAAAACGATCGTCACCGCGCAGGGCGTCAGGTGAATGGCCGCCTGGCAGAAGTAATGCGTCGAACTCTGCAGGACTGACGTGATCAATATCCCTGTCGATTTTGACTTCTGCTTTACCCTGCTTACCTTTGACCGTTTTCCCCGCTCGCATCTCAATGGTCACCACCTCGTGTCCTGCTTTGGTATAAGCATCGGCGGGTGAGGTGAATTCGGAGTCCTCAAATTCATCGGTGATCAGTACCGCTATTTTCTTACCCATCTGTCTCTCCTTGCTTTGAAAGCGCTTTGCGTATGTGGATCGGTTAACCCATAAAGCCTGGTCGCCATAACGCAAAAGACAAGCCAGCCGGTGGCAGTGGAGCAGATGAACCTGTGAAAGTTAAAAACAACTGGCTGCCGAGAAAGCGACAGAACTATTTCATAACCTTCTGTTTAAGCGAGTTTATTTAAAGGGCTTTGATGTTTAGCACGACATTATGTGCAGTTTTTTTCTTATTTTGATGACTAAAACGTGAGTGCCCCCCCATAAAGTGCCGATTAAATTTGTCGGAAAATTAGTCATTCAAATGGGTTCATTGCAAAAACTGGCCGTCGTGTGGATATGTGGGTAAAGCGCACATGAAAAATGGATAGTTGATACTCAGGCGCTATATTAAAAAAGTGCCCCATGTTCGACTGTAAGGGTAATCAAGTAAAAGGAATTCCCGCTCTGCTTCTTCCCGCTTCGACGGGATTTTTTGTTTAGGTTTCAACACGTTGAGGATTAATACCCGCCTCGTTTAATCCAGGAAAGCAACTAAAATAAAAATGGTGTCCATGTTATTTAATGACCGCACTGAACTATAACATCTGTTTAGTTCTTTCGGATGATTATCACAAATGAACGGAAGAGCATGGCCGATCATCAACACAATTCTGTTCGGGGGCAGTAGCGCGTTTTTTTACGCTTTTAGCAATGTGGTCTTCCCGATGATGAATGCACTCTGCAACTAAAACGATGGAGGAGAAATCATGAGAACGCTGGGTAACGCAACCGCAGCTCGCTCTACCCGTATCTTCTTGATGATGCCCCCTTCGTTACACCGTTTATTCCGGATTCGATAACAGGGCTAAAACTCTTTTTCTGATATCGTCAGCATTGTCTTCTTGACCAGGGTGATTGAACTTCACCAGGGGGGCCGAACTTTTCTCTGGTTCGTATGAATTGGTTAGCAAGCCGGGCTCACCACCCATTTTTTCTATCACTGAGGACAAAACAGTTATGGCGACCTTAGATATATAAAGGTCGAGCTGTAGGTCATTGATAGTCTGCTCGAGGATTCCAATGCGTTCATTTATGTCAGCCATTTGATCTCCTGATAGTCTGGGTAAGTCGATTTTCAGTTTGAAAGCGTAAACATCTTTTAATTCTAGCTCATACAGAAAAAGAGGCTCTCATGGTCCTGCATCAACCCCATCGGAGTAAAAAGAAATCAGGCGAAACATATATTAAGGAGTAAATGCGAAGCGGTAAATTTTCCAGGGTCCAAGCGTTTTATCTTTACCTTTATTGTTGTCTGCCAGGTATTCAATCTGGGGAGCGGGCACATAAATCCAGCCTTCAGCAATGACCAGAGCATCGGGTGTCATCAGCTTCTCATCCTGAACAAGCGTCTCCAGCCTGCCATCAGGCAGCAGTATATCGACCTAACGTTTCTCCACATTTGAGAGATAAATATTTCCCGCAGCATCGATGGCGGACCCACCGACTGAAGGAATATCCGCTACTTTTTCGATACGCCGCTCCAGTGCATCGTTATTCAACCCGGTATCGTGTAGTGATGCGGTGGGGATTCTATAGAGCGGCCCCGTCGGCGTCGCATAGTAAAGCCACTTGACGTCAGGACTGACTTCAATAACATCACTGTGTACGCTGGGCCGTTTTCCGTTTTTATCTTCAAGAATTCGCCCCCTGTAACCTTTCTGGTCGATTGATTCTGGTTTGCGTAGCAGTCTATTTTCAGACAGCCTTCGTATTGTTTTACCAGAAATTAAGTCGTGAATTAGCAAACCACCCAATCCCGAATCTGTGACGTATACCGAACTCCCGTGTATACGCAGGTCGTTCAGTGCCCCGCCTGCAGGTAACGCTTTTTCATCAAATCGGATGACTTTTACCGTTTCGCCCGAAGATGCGTCAAACGCAACAAGCTTCGCCGCCCCGGGTGATGGCTTTTCGCCCTGAGGTGCGCCCTGATCGACCACCCATAGTAAATTGTCACCAAAGTGATGGCAGGCGTTAACATTCACAAGGGTGTCATGGCCGTCGTTTCCCGGTTTCCACCCATTCCAGTTGCCACCCGGGAAAGGTATTAATCCGGATGGGGTCACGCGTGCGAGCGAAGGCGAATTCTGATGTCCTTTGAAGCGAGGAAAATTAAGAAACAACGCTCCCCCGGTTGTTACGGCAACACCATTGGCAATCCAGGGTGAAGTCGCCGCAACCTGCAGTTGCGGTTTAACGATGGACTCTGCCACAGCAAAAGCTTTGTGAGACAGGCATAATGTTGCTATCCCGCCGGCAATGAATTCACGTCTTTGCATCCTCAGATCGGCGAATGTAATACCTGATTGTTCATGGGTCTTCCCTGCTTGCTGAGACAACAACGTGGCCGCTAGCGGCCACGAACTTCACCAATACTTCAGAGAATCAGACGGTGCCCGTGCCGCCATCAGAGCACCACACCTGACCGGAAGTGAAGCTGTTGGTGGTCTCAGCAAAGGTGACATAGAGCGGGGCAATTTCTGCTGGCTGGCCGGGTCGACCTAACGGAGCGGTAGCACCGAACTCCTCGATTTTTTCCTGAGGCTGACCTCCGCAGACCTGAAGCGCAGTCCAGTACGGTCCGGGTGCGACAGCGTTAACGCGGATCTGTTGCTCACCCAACTGTTTCGCGAGTGCTTTTGTGAAAGCCGCGATTGCTGCTTTTGTCTGGGCATAATCCAGTAAAATAGCGCTCGGTTTATATGCCTGAACTGACGTAGTATTGATTATTGATGAACCGGCTGGCAGATATTCCAGCGCCGCTTTGGTTATCCAGAACATGGCATAAACGTTGGTCTTAAAGGTCGCGTCAAAATCTTCAGTGGAAAGCGTGCGAATGGATTCATTGAATTGCTGACGACCGGCGTTATTCACAAGAATATCCAGACCGTCTAATTTTGTTGCAGCTTCTTTTACAAGTTGCTGGCAAAACGCTTCTGAGCGAATATCACCCGGTATAGCGACAGCTTTACGCCCTTCCGCTTCGATTAATTGCACGACTTCTGACGCATCCTGCTCCTCTTCCGGCAGATAATTAATGGCAACATCTGCTCCTTCACGAGCATATGCTATGGCGACAGCACGTCCTATACCGGAATCTCCTCCGGTAATCAGTGCTTTACGACCGGTCAGACGTCCGGTACCGCGATAACTTGTTTCACCATGGTCGGGACGAGGTTCCATTTCACTTGCCAGCCCGGGAATCGGCTGATGCTGTTTTTTAAAAGGAGGTTTAGGATATTGCTGGGTAATAAGTGTTTTGTTAGTAAATGAACTCATATCTCATTATCTCCTTGTCAGTGCGATAATTAAGCCTGGCAAAAATGTGATATTTGTCACGTAAAATCCAAAAAATAATATTTATGTATAAGCGAAACGTTCCTCATACTAAATATCCAACTGTTATTTGAAAGCAAGTATCGAGATATAATCTAAATTTTTGAAGCTAACAGGCGTGATCGGGATTTCTCCCGAACCGCCTTAAATCAAATTACCGTGCTCAGACAGCTTCGCGGGTTTCAGGCCATGCCACAGCGCTACCTTCATGAGTAAACAGGTTACCCTGAAAATCAATGACCCCGGCAGCTTCAAGCCACATCCACTCTTCAGGACGCTCTATACCCGCTGCAATGACGTTGATTTCCAGTGCAGAACAGCACCGAATCACCGCCTGAACCACTGCCTGTTTTGGGCCGCTGCGATGTATGTCGCGAATGATCCCGGCACCAATACGCACACGATCAGGCTGAACGTGTGCCAGCAGCGAAAGCCCGGCTGAGCCATCGCCGAAATTATCAATCGAGAGGCTGATGCCTGCCTGTTTGAGCTGGCGCACCGATGCCGAAAAAGCATCGAGCTGTGAAATCACCTCCGTTTCGCTGACGCCCAGTATGACCTGCTGTGGCACAAGTTCAGCCTCTTTGATAGCATGCACAATCTGGTCGACAGCCCCATCGACAGAAACCAGCGTCATCGGCAAAATGCTGATGTACAGTGTCATCCCATCCGGACACGAACTGCCAGCCTTTCGTAATGCCTGGGTCACCGCACGCAGGTTGTGTGCATAACGTTGAGCATCCGTCAGCACTTCCAGTGCCTCTCCAGGTATTGCCTCAAGTGCCGTGACTTCGCGTCCCAGTGGATCCACAACGGGACGAAATGTTACACCTGGCGCTGTTGCTGGCGTTTCATTATCCGCCGGGATAAACTCCCAGTAGTCTGCAGGCAGCACTTCGAAATAATTCTCTTTCTCTCGAGCCTCAACAAAGGTCCGGAGAAATTGCAAACCCCGATCAGCATAGGTCAGTCTGTATTTTGACGTCCCCCGGTCAAGCACGGCCTGCAACACGCTGCCAGAGTCATGCTCGCGCAAATCAAACAATTCCATACCGTGGTTGCCGAAGCGACGGGAGGGGGAATAGTCACGCATCAGCTCAACAACATTATGATGTCGTTTGTCAGCACAAATCCGTCCATAAATATCCAGAACGCCCTCTTCCGGCCCTTCAAGGATCTGGAAGAAATGTGTCCCGTTAAAAAGCAGAATGCCCGTCACCTGATGACAGGCATTTCGCCGGGTTGCTTTATCTACCATTCCAGGCAGTATGTTGACAGGGACATCATCCGAGAGATGGCTTCGATAAATTATTGTTGTATGCATTTCACGCTCCAGTAAATCGCAGATTGTCACCAACACATTATCAGGCTAGCTCGCTTTATGAAACCGAACCGGTATCAAGCGAAGCGTGCTAAAAACTGTATTAATTCAATCATCAGCGCAATAAGCCAAGCGAGTAACATCCAGTAATTACTTATGCCTTTTTAATGAAAATAAATCTGAAGTGAGCACAATGCGAACACATTATTGAGCTTATTCAGGAGAGCAGGAGTGTCTGAAAAGGAGATGCTGTAAAGTTCTCACCATAAAATCATTTCATAACCACATGCTAACAAACTATAAAGCCACCTGACCTTTATGAATAACCCTAACGACTTTAATCCTTGCTGCTCCATCATGGGCGTGAGAGAAATAAATGCCCTTTCGGGCATTTATTTATTTCATACCTCTGTCCAGCCCTGACGGGTTAATGTCTGTCTATCCAATCCACATCAATGAACAAAAAGTGCAATCAGGATAATGATTGGAATTGGCACACCTAAAAAGAACAGTAGTAATGAGCGCATTTTAAACCTCTCATAAAATTAAGAATTATAAATCACGTTGACGGCCACCAAAGGTCGCACACAGGCTGGCTACAAAGGCACCCGCAAGCAGAGAAATGAATATCCAGAGCATAAGATAGCTCGTGGCTTTACGCGCGGTGTCCGCTGCTTGCTGCGCTTTATCCTTCGCATCTTTTAATTTAGCCTGTGCTTTGTCATAGGAGCTCTGAACCCGCTTTTCAGCCTCTTGCTGGCTGATACCTGTATGTTGAGCAATCAACCCGGCGACATACTGACGGTCTTCCTGCGGTAAGGCTCCGGTGGTAATGCTGTTAACAAATATTCCGGACACTTCTCCTAACTGCGCAGGAGAAACCTCTTGATGAGAGGTCGATGGCGTTGCAGGAGCAGTTGACGAAGCGGGATTAGCTGCGTTATCCGGAGAAGTGGCATGATTGTTCTCCCTGAACATCGAATTAATAAAGTAATCCATTGACGAACCCAGCGATCCAGACGACCCGCTCGCCATATCAGCGGCACCTGCTGCCGTGGTTGCTGCTGCACCCCCCGCAACGGTACCGACAATTTTAGCCCCTCCTCCAACAATGGATCCCACTGTGCTGGTTAACAGCGCAGCTGATATGATTGCTGCAACCGCCCAGGCCAAAAAACCATGTGCGGTATCACGGAAGTAAATTTCATCAGTGTGCGTATCAACCCATTTCGTGCGCAGCCGCCCAGATAAGTAACCTCCCATACCTGAGGCAATAACCTGAGTAAAGGTCAGCCAGGCAATGGCGGTAATGCCTACCGTACCTGCGTCAAGTCCACGACCTTCCCAGGGTGAAACGGAAGTCAGACCTAAACCGGCACCGAGCATTATCAAAATCAAAGAAAGGGATGCCGCAGCTGTCGCGCCGGCAAAGATGGCACCCCATGATACAGCGCTGGTATTCGAGGAGCGCGGGGGCAGACGAGTATCGGGATACGTACTGTTAACAGTAGATTCTTCGTGAATGTGAGTCATAGCTGTTTTCCTTAGATTAATTTTTTGTATTCATAACCAGGAACTGCCCGAAGAAACAGGAAACATAACCACTTACAACGTTAAGACTCTTAAGTAATCAGATGAAACCCTATATAAAAGGGAAGCGGTAAGACACAGAAAAATAAAACCATCTGTAGAAATGAAGATTAATTCCACTTACCTAGAATGGTAGATGGTTTTTTTCAAAATGCTTTTTTGAATTTTAAATTTGATAACCATTTAACATGGTGAATGTTTATGGCGGCGCATCTATACCGCTTGGGCTAGAGTGAATCTCAACAAAAATACGGTAAGTCAGTACCCTTTCTGAGTATCTGAACTGACCAGTAGCGTGAAGATATCTTTAAAACTCGATTAGAAGCGCAGACGAGCTTAATCTGTGGGTTGAAGAAGTCTCATCGATGCATCATTAATACTAACATTCTTTATGTACCCTGAAATACACGTTGAAAATTATCACAAGTGAACCAGGCTTAATTCACTAATCAGAGTGAGGTAAATATGCCCTATAAATCACGAGATTCCCTGCCAGACAGCGTCAGGCATGTCCTTCCTGCACATGCGCAGGACATTTACCTTGAGGCATTTAACAGTGCCTGGAACGAGTACAAAGACAAAAAAGACCGCAAGGATGACAGTTCTCGTGAGGAAGTATCACATAAAGTGGCCTGGGCAGCAGTCAAGCATACCTATGAAAAAGGGAGCGACGACAAGTGGCATAAAAAGAAATCCTGATCACATGCCTGAAGGCTATGTATCGCACAGCCATTAATAAGGGCGGGTGTCACCCGAAATCTTAGTTTAGTACTAAAAAAGGGTGAAAGACCGCTTACTGACACTTGCCCTGAACCTTTCTCCTCAGTCAGGAGAAGGGCCTCTTTCGAGAAATGTGGATAGTGCAATATAACTTCGCACCGATCTCACTCCGTCGACACTCTGGATTTCCATTAAAAAGTTTTCCAGCGACTCGGTATCAGCAGCACGCACCTTTATCAGAACGCAACCGTCACCCGCGACGGTATGCAGTTCTTCAACCTCCCTTCGACTGGTAAACTGCAGAAGTGCTCGTGTCGCCTGGTAACTGCTGGTATCCACGACAAGAAACGTCAATAGCGTCCTGCCAAGCTTACAACCATCAAGTATCGCTACCGTCCCCTTAATCACCCCATCACGTTTCAACCGCTTGACCCGATCATGAACTGCCGGCGCCGATAGATTCACGATTTCGCTTAACTCGGTATAACTGCGGCCAGCATCCTCTGCCAGCGCGCTTAATATTTTTCGGTCAATTGCATCCAGATCTGCAGGTTTATGCTTTACCTGCCGAATACCATCTGTTTCTTTATCAAATGCGCTCATAGGGGTCCCAGTGCTGAATGAAGATATGAATATAATTGAATTTACCTAATGATATTCAGTTAAGCACACAATTTGGAGTTTCAATGCCCATCGCATTATTAGCACTCGCCATCGGCGCATTTGGTATAGGTCTGACAGAGTTCGTGATTGCCGGAATTCTTCCACAGATAGCGACGGACTTTGGCGTAAGTATCCCTTCAGCCGGGACTATGGCCACATCCTACGCACTGGGTGTTTTTATAGGCGCACCACTGATGACAGTGCTGGGGTCGAGGATACCCCGTAAGGCCATGCTGGTAGCGCTGGCCGTCATTTTTACCCTTGGCAACGTTATTACCGCTTTAGCACCTACACTGCCTGTGGCCATCGTGGGTCGTGTCATTACTTCCTTCAATCATGGTGCTTTCTTCGGTATAGGGTCGATCATTGCAGCTTCACTGGTTGCTCCGGATCGTCAGGCAAGCGCCATTGCTTTTATGTTTTCAGGTCTGACCGTGGCTAATCTGGTTGGCGTACCGCTGGGGACCTGGCTCGCTCAGGCGTTCGACTGGCGTCTGGTCTTCTGGGTTATTGCAGGCATAGGTCTGCTTACAGTCGCGGCTATCGCCTCGCTCGTTCCCCATCTTGAAAAGGGCAAGCCTATCGCTTTAAGGACCGAAATGCGTGCCTTTGTCGATCCCCAGGTTTTGCTGGTAATGGGAATTACGGTCTTCGGTCCGGCTGCCTTTTTTACATCAATCACCTATATCGCACCCATGATGACCGGGGTTGCGGGTTTCTCTGACACTGGTGTGGCGTGGCTTATGGTTTTATTCGGGTTGGGGCTGGCCGTGGGAAACTGGATGGGGGGGCGTTTTGCCGATCGTTCGCTTTTTGGCACGCTTTTTGTGACATTGGCTGCTCAGGGGATAGTGCTACTCATTTTCTGGATTGACGTAGAAAATAAGCTGGTCGCCGGTGCATCCGTCTTCCTCATGGCTGCGTTTGGTTTTGCGACTGTCTCTCCCATTCAAAAACTGGTTATGGATCGTGCCAGCCATGCCGGTGCGCCAACAATGGCAGCTTCCGTAAATATTGGCATGTTTAATCTCGGTAATGCGCTCGGTGCATGGGTAGGAGGAGCCACCATAGCAGCCGGATTGGGACTCGTTTCGCCAAACTGGTCCGGAGCCCTTCTGTCATTTATCGCGCTCGGTTTTGCTTATCTCGCATGGTTGAATGCTCGTAAGGAATTTGCTCTGCGTGCAAGCTCATATTGAACAGAGTTTGCAATAACAGATTAAGAAACTCTCAATGAATTGGACGTCTCAATCTATAACTGGACGTCCGTTCATCGCTGATAGCTGCCTGTCAACTTATCAGGTTTTTTGATGCACTTTTGTTGAATATGACTATGAAAACTGGAATAGGGAAGTCGAGTAAACTGCCAACATGATAGTCAAGTAAGAGCAAATACCTCAGTAAGACCATTCCGCCGTTTGGGTTAACCACCCTTCAGGAAAAATCCGTAAGTGTGACGTTGTGCAGGAAAAATCAGGTATATGAGCCATACTGATTAGCATAAAGTTCTGTAAGGAGGTTGCCCGGCGGCAGCCTTTCAGTTAACCAAGGAGACCGATATGAACGAAGATCGCATCAGCGGAAACTGGAAGCAGTTCAAAGGTAAAGTGAAGGAACAATGGGGCAAGCTCACCGATGACGACATGGACGTAGCGGAAGGGAAGCGCGACCAGTTGGTCGGTCGTATTCAGGAGCGCTACGGTTACGGTAAGGAACAAGCTGAAAAAGAGCTCAAGGACTGGGAAGATTCTAATAAGTACAAATGGTAAACAACAGTTATCTGGATAAAACCGGCGTTAAGCCGGTTTTTTTATGGGAGGGCCCCGCTGGGTTGGTAGCTTTTTCCCCTCCCCGGCTGGACGGTATGGCGACTCTCAGAAGCTATAACCCTGATCAGACTCTGTGTAACTAACAGCGGGGTCTGCTCTCAGTTTCCCCGATAAGTCGAGTACCCGTACTGACTGAGCAGCAGCGGGATATGATAGTGCTGATCGGTTCTGGCCAGACTGAACATCACCGGGATCTCAGGGAAAAAGGTCGGTTGATCGTGTTTTTTGTAATAGTCACCGGTTTTGAAAACCACGCGGTATATGCCTGTCTGTACCTTCTGATCCGCAGGATAGAGTGAGGAAATGCGACCCTCTCCGTCAGTGGTTCCACCGCCCTGCCTGATCCATTCTTCTCCCTGCTTTTTATCCAGTTCTACCTCAATACCGGCAGTCGGAACGCCGGTCTGCAGATTCAGCACGTGCACGCTCAACGGATTTTTCATCTCCGCAGCATAGCCGGTCGCGCTGAAGATACCCAGCGCGCCGCCCAATAAGTAATGCTCCAATTTCATCTTATCTTCCTTCTGGTTTATGGACCCGGGAAGGATAAGCGTGACGGGATTAAAATGGATATATCCTGCTTAAGGATCTGAAATTTCCCAGATTAGCGCAGTCATTCTCGGGCTGAAGTTCTCTCAGGCGCCTATCTAAAAAAGGCGTCTGTTTCATTCCCGGCTGGTTATTATCCTTCACTTGATTACCTATTTGCATTTTACTTGGCAACCGCTTGTAAGTTACTTGACCATTGCCAACTAAAATTGGCCTATAGCTTACATATTATGAAGAAGCCCGAACTGAACGGCAGCAGTGTGCCAGAAGCAGACATTGCTAATCAGGGACAGAAAGATTGAACAATCTAAGCACTGAAAAACTTTCTGTCCTTCAAGGGGAATTAGTTAGCGATTTTAAGATGATTTGCGAGAGAACTGCTGCTCAGTAATAATACTGCCCCATTGGTCGCCTTCCCATTCTTTCGCTAACTCAAATCCGAATGATTCGTACAATCGTCTTGCCGCGGTCAGTTTATTGAATGTCCATAATTGTACAGAAGAGAAGTTCTGCTCATTACAGAATCTCATCGCTTCTCCAATGAGTTTTCTACCCAGTCCGCTGCCACGACAACCATCGTCAAGGATGAACCAGCGCAGATGTGCCTCATTATTACCCAGGTCCTCGCCGTCTATTGCAACTGAGCCGACTATGCGCTCATTCACCATTGCCAGCCAAATCTGATTGCATGGCTTATCCAGGCGAGCTGAAAAATCTGCAAGGCCTGCGGCAACCTTAGCTTCAAAAAAATGGCCGAAATTATGCTCTCTGGCGTAATAGCCTCCATGCATTTCGGTAATGCGGCCAATCATACCCGCATGATAGCCCGCCACTATTTTGAAGTTGCTTTGCAATTTCCCTTCGGTGTTTTCGCGACTGGATTTCAGTGCACTGGAATATGAAGAAAGACTATGTGATACAGTCTCTTGCGTAAAGGGATCGAGCTTATCTAAAGCTGCCGCGACCCGCTGATCAGCGTAAGCATTGATACTCTGTACTGTCTTTTTACCCTTCCCAGTGAGGCTTAAAAGCTTCGCCCTCGCATCATCAGCAGACGTGTTTTCTTCAAGTTCTCCGGCTTCGATGAGCTTAGCAAGCATGCGGCTGACGCTGGACTTCTCAAGCTCTAAAATTTGCACCAGTTGAGCGGCGGTTACTGACCCATGCGTTTCAACTTCAAGTAATGCGTGAACGGCAGAGGGAGGATAATCTGTTGCAGCCAGATTTTGGTTCATGAAGCCCAACTCTCTCACCATTAAACGTGATGCAGCACGGATGTTTTTTATGTTCTGACGCTCTGAAATCATTATGATTGCCTTGTGATAATAGTTGCATTATACAACCATTATCGCAGAATGCTTGTCAATCTCTTACTTAATGTCCGTTCCTCGCTCGCAACTGCCTTTTAAGCCTGGCCTACAACAGCCGCGTTCCTTCGCTGAAGTTGCATAAAGCAGCCTGTATGGGTCAATAGAAGGCAGGTCATTGGATTTTTTTTTGGGGGGGCTGGAGATTGCGAAAATACCTTCGGTTTAGGCAAAATGGTGTATTATCGTCTGGCTTAATCCGTTCTCACTGAGCAGAAATCCAATCGCGCTCAGATAAGAACTGCTTTAGCAGAACTCGCTGCCGGACAGGGCAGCAGGTTCACACCGTCATCGTTAACAGAGAAATAAACTGAACGTTAATTACCTCTTCCTGTCGGAATAGGTATGGAGACTATTCTCTGTAACGAATTTCACCCGCCATGAGCGGGTATTTTTTTGCCTTGCACCCTGTAATTAATCCTGGGATTCAGGCAAAAAAAATCCCGCCGGAGCGGGTGTCATATGGTAGTGACCACACCAGGGAAAAGCGTTTTTGACTACACCACACTGAAGCTACAGTGGCTACTCATCAATTAAACTTTAGCAGTGTTTATGTTTTTACGCCTTTATCCAGAACCAATTTATAGTAAAAAGATACGTAAGTGGCTGTTATGTAGAACTTCGACTTTCTAAAAATCGTTAGCCTGATCCCTGCCAGTTCTGATTAGCCTGCTATATTTAAAGCTTCGCTTATCGCTAACAGGGGGCGTCATGACATCACAAATTTTACGCGGTGGTCTGGGCAACTTTGCACATAATCGTGAACGCGCTGCAGAAGCAGGCAGTAAAGGGGGTAAGGCTAGCGGAGGAAATTTCCGAAACGATCCGGACCGTGCCCGCGAAGCGGGCCGTAAAGGTGGTAAGGTAAGCCGGAGAGGACCTGAAAAGGAATAGTCGTCACAGATGAGGTACAGTTATTCCCCCTTCAAATCCCTGCCGCCTGTCTAGAGCACCGTTCAAGGCGGTTTTGGGGATATTATAGATTGTCTCCCCCTATGCATCTGAATTCATGCTTAGCAATGTCCGTTCCTCGCTCTAAGCAGCCCTCCAAGCTCCCATGTTCACTAAGGGAGCTGTTTTATTCATGGTTGTCTTATCAGCCCCCATGGAACCCATCCGGGATTGCATAATCCATGCTTGTTGGAATTGTGAAGTCCTGGCGCCCTGAAGCGCGCTTAGCCTCCCTCTTACGCCCCTTCCCGATAAATCGTGCCAGCTTCATCTCCCACTGCTTCTGGGTGTGCTGTACGCCCTCTTCCGACCAGTAATTAATAAATTCCGCCACCTCGTAATCGGTAGCTTCGTGTAACAGCGTCACGCCGATGTGTTGGGCGTGTGCCAGGAAGTCTGCAGTTGGTGACCATTCGGAAAACAGCCTGAATTTACCCGGCTCGCTCATCGTTTTTTCAGGCAATGGGGTCGGTTCGGCATGTCGGGTGTGTTGGGTCACACAGGCCGCGCTCTGGTCGTTTCGCCAGAGCGTAAAACTCTGAGTCACGTTGAGCAGCGGGTCGAATGTCTTGGGATGATTTCGTGGTTTTGACAGGCCCATCGGAATTTGTTCGTGTTGACCAAAGCGCGCTGGCCATGTGGGGTTTTGACTCATGGCAGTTTTGGTTTTGAATCTCATCGCCGCCATGAAAATTTTCTCGCGCGCGCTGTGTGTTGTTTTATGTTTTGATCTTAGTGTTTTAGATCTTAAAAAACTAAAACGGGTGTGCGCGCGCGAAGGTATAACACGCGAGAGGCGTCGAGGAGCGTGATTCGTGAAGCTCTGCGTAACGCCAAAATCACCGAACGTAACGCTTTCCGCGACTCGCGGAGTAACGTCTGAAGCACCGACCGTAACGCTTTCCGCAGCACCCGGAGTGACGCTTGAAGCACCGTGCGTAACGCTTTCCGCAACACCCGGAGTGACGCCCGGAGTGACGCCAGAATCATCGTGCGTAACGCTTTCCGCAACACCCGGAGTGACGCCTGAAGCACCGTGCGTAACGCTTTCCGCGACTCGCGGAGTAACGTCTGAGGCACCGACCGTAACGCGTTCCGTAACGCCCGGAGTGACGCCAGAATCATCGTGCGTAACGCTTTCCGCAACACCTGGTGTGTCGCCTGAAGCACCCTGCGTAACGCTTTTCATGACGCCCGAAGTGACGCCAGAATCATCGTGCGTAACGCTTTTCATGACGCCCGAAGTGACGCAAAAATCGCCGACCGTATCGCTGTTCGTGACGTCCGGAGTGTCGCCATAATCACCATGCGTAACGCTGTTCGCATTGCCCGGAGTGACGCCTGAATTACAGAGCGTAACGCTTTTTGCAAAACCAGGAGTGACACAAGAATCACTTACTTTAACGCTGTCCGTAACGCTACAAGTGACCCCTGAATTGCCGACCGTTTTATTAGATGCCCAGGGAGAGCTGCCATGCCGGTCTCTTACACGGTGTCGGGGAGAACTGAAAAAGACCTGCATCTCGTTTCCATTCATGATGACCGAGCCTAGTCTGGTCATTCTGCCCTGTTCATCATAGACAACATCATTGTTTATAACGGCTTTCTCATTTTTAAAACGCGAGCAATTAGCAAGTACAGCAGCAGCCTTTCTTCCTTCAATAATCCAGTTCCTGACCTTAAGCTTCGTCCGGTGACGCTTTTGCCTCAATGCAGCCTGCGCCTTTTTGGCTTCCGCCTTCAGTTGTTCCCTTTTCATTGCTGGTATCAGCAAGCAGTTCTTCTTTTTGTCATATTTAATCCATCCCACCTTCTGCATGGCCTGACCGAAACCGGGATAGTCCACGATG
Organism: Pantoea sp. CFCC18177; assembly: GCF_059412425.1. Lineage (NCBI taxonomy): Bacteria > Pseudomonadati > Pseudomonadota > Gammaproteobacteria > Enterobacterales > Erwiniaceae > Pantoea > Pantoea sp. CFCC18177. Next base: position 28,960 of record NZ_JBNBPL010000012.1, on the reverse strand, counting down.
TAATCGACATATGAGAGATCAGCATCAGGTATCACGCCCTTTCGGACATGATGTTTGGCAGCAGACCAAAACTTCACCAGCCCGGTTACAGTGTTATCTTGATGGTCACGAACTGCTTCCTGTTTTAAACGCTTTTGCATGGCCGGGTCATATTCTTCACCTTCTTCACAAATCAGAGCCGGAAGATGCTGCGCCAACAAATGCGCCTTTGAACGGGAAGATGGGGGTGCTGGTGTGTTCTTTTTTTCAGCGTTCATTTCCTGGTCCTAAACTCAAATTGCAGCCGTTTACTTACGCGGCTGCTGCTGACATAATTGAGATGGTTTCTAGCGAAACTGTTCTGCATTAAACCCCGGTACTGTTGACGCAGTCCGGGGTTTTCTCATTTGTGCGCTCCAGTTCGAACTCGGCAAATTGTATGGCCACGGTGAGCAACCACCGATACTGATCCAGTGGCACTTTCATCTCCCCCCTTAACACAAAATCCTCTACCCCACTTGCTGCCAGCGTTTCCATGATTTCTGGGTATTTTTCTGTTCTACGGAGAATGGTGGAGTCGGCCACGTTCAGTCGGCGGGCAACTTCAGTTTGGCGGGTTTTGAGTAAAGCCTTATGGGCAGAAGCCAGCAAATGCCTTCCCTGGCAGGCGTAACTCTGGCTTTTGCTTGGATTTGCATTGCGCATGAATTTAACTCCTGTAACGGGTGGGATTAGGAGCATTCAAACAACGTCCCGTGAGAATGCTCAGGTAACGATAGTTGCTTTTACATCTTAAAGTTAATTACTGAACTACCTCTGAAGTGGGTGGATAGATGTCATCAATTGAGCAAGGGCACCCCAGACTTTTTAAACCCATCACTATCTTCCTGCAGTCCTCCAGACCTGGCGTGCGGAGGTTATTCTCGTAATTTGATAAACGTTAAGGGATCCAGCCAATTGCTTTGGCGAGACAAGCCTGGGAAACCCCGATTTGCTTTCTTAATGTGGCTATCTGGTTCATAGAGCGCTCCCGCGTACTTAAGTCAAATATTATTAGACACAATTTGTGGGGCGAGGTCAATTACCGTGTATAATGCATTCACGTTGTGTGAAAATGAGCGATAATTATGCCAAGTAAAATTGGAGAAAGGATTAAAAAACAGAGGGATAGCTTAGGCTTAAGCCAGGCTGAACTCGCTAAAGTTTGCGGCTGGCCTACTGCTTCAAGGCTGGGAAACTATGAACTTGAGGTCAGGAAATTAAGCGCAGATGATGCCGAAATACTGGCAAGAGCATTGAATGTAACCCCGGCATTTCTGCTGTTTGGTGATGAAGCTATCAACGTTCTTAACGAGTTTAATTATCCAGTCTTGCAGGCAGAAAAGCTTCTAAAACAGAACCTTGATGAACTTTTAGCAGACGAGGAAATACTCACTGCTCCATCTGGTACCAAGGCAGGAGACCGGGCATTCTGGTATGAAGTAGTGGGCCATTCAATGACAGCACCGTTAGGAATGAGACCAAGCTTTCCTGAAGGAATTTTGGTTCTTTGCGATCCTGATCACACCCCTGACCCAGGTGATTTCTGCCTGGTAAAACTGATTTCAGAAAATGAGATCGCATTCAAAAAATTTGTTAAAGAGGATGGCCGGGGCTGGCTTGAACCTCTGAACACTGCAACCCGTTACCAAACTATTCCTCAAAATGACTCTGCCGTAATTATTGGCAAGATTGTTGCTGCTGCCTGGCCAGATACTCTTTTCGGATGAATCCTCCAGTTAACTTTGGCTCGATGCTGGGCCAAAGTTTTTTCTGATCAAATTCAACAACCTAGATCTATTTCAGCGAATGATCACAAAATGAGGTTGATCACACGAGTATATAGGTTTAAGTTTGAATTAAGGGCATACATGACACACTACGTGAACTCATGAATGCATATTTGGTAGTCTGGTTTTCAAAAGAGTTGACCGCCAAAGCAGTCTGTACGGCTCAGTAAAGTCGGGCGGGAGGAGCACAGGAGTGCGATATCCCGAAGAGGCAAAACCCACCCTATCTCGCAACAAAAGACATGGCATTGCCCAGTGTCATGTCCTTTGTTGGAGAAGGAAGCATGAAACGCACTACCGCTGTATGCCCGCTTTGTAACAGACGCTTCGACCCACGAGCTCCCCTGACTCATATCAAGACTTATCACCGCAATGCCAGTGATTTTGATCTGGCCAGGATTCGTGATGCTCGGCGCGACTGTTTTGGACAAAGCAAACCTCAAAAACAAAAATCGCCCTGCTTATCCATTTTTTTAATGAAAACAAGCAAGGCCTGACGTTTAATCCTCAACCTATAAAAAAATTTCAGAGGTGAAATGAGCGAAAAGATGAATTTATTCAGAAAAATGCACAACGATTAGATTATAAATTCTTCGTCAGGAAGTAATTCTGACTCCTCGTCTAGTAATATCGCGTAGCGATTTAGCCCAACTTGCCGGGCGTACGGTATCAGGCCGTCCACCTGCATACCTGAAATACTTTCCCGCCTCGTGCGGGATTTTTTTTTGCCAAAACAGCTGACAAGTTAGTCGGAAATCTACCAGCAGCATATACCTGTTTTGTTACCCCCCTTCAAACTAGCCTTTAAAGGCTTAATCAATCCAGGAGCACCTTGTGAAAAATCGCGAAGTAGCAGTCAGCGTTAAACAATCGGTATTAATGGTTGTGCGTGAACTGAGTATCTCAGTCGGTAATATTTATGAGTATGAATCTGAGGGAAAAGTAACTCAGGAGGAGTCAGAGGGGTACATGGAGAAAGTGCAGATCTCCCTCGATAATATAATCAGTGAAATTCTGGAGCCCCTGTATGCGGTACATCCAGACTTACGTCCCAAATGCTGCGGGTGTGAACAGCAGCATGAATCTGAGCAATAGTAGCAATAGTTATTTATGCAGGTTAATGAATGTCGTTACCCGTTATAAATAACGCGTTATATATCTCGCCTGACACCACACAATCTGAAAGTATAATAAACACCATTCAGCCTCATTGTCTGGTGAAAGATAGTCCTGAACAATATTATCCTGGCTATGCTGGGATTTTTTCGGCTAAACATCTTCTTCCGCATCAGTCGTATTTAATGCGGAAAGGGTCTGACAGTCTGAGGTAACTCACGAAAAGGAACCTTCTGCATTCTGTATTCGTTTTTGCATTGAGGGCAGTAATGAATAAAAAAACCGGCATGCTGGCTGCGTTCAGGCTTAGGCTGAAGGATCGCTATCCTGCTCTCACTGTAGCAATGGGCGCAAAGATAGTGATACTGGAAGTTCTCAGCTTCCGTTTTCTTTAACCGGTATACCGTAGAACCGCCATCGGTTGTATGAAGTTCGTAATTGCCGCCCTGCACTGCAAAAATCTCGATTTTTCTCTTTTGCTCGCGAAGTTCCATAGTGACCTGTCTCTCTGCCTGATATAGGCAAACAACTCTGCATTCAGCATCTGCAACTCCGTAATCTTCTCGGATAACTCACCGGCTGCCTCGCGTATAAGCGACTCATCCCGGCCATCCTTGATGACTTTAAGTAACTCGAATGCTTGTCTGGCAATGTTGAAGCCTGTGATCACATCCATTGTACGTCTCGGTGCTGTAGGGGTACGGGGATGCTACCACCAATTCTCGCTGTAGGGGTACACGGGAACCACCTCGCCTGATGTGGTTAAAAGCAGGCATTAATAACCTTCCAGTAGATCTCTCACTCATCAGGAGTAAACAATGATCTATCGATACCGATATGGCTGGCACATTTTTACCGCCAGTTCTCTCAGACGCACGAAAGTCTTTGCCAGGTTCAGAGAAGGCGTTCGCTGGGTGTTCATTCAGAAACTTGCAGCGGCATGCGCAGAGGCCTTGGTGGTCAACCATGAATAAACACAAAGCACCTCAGCGGGTGTACATCCGGGCGCGCTGTCTCCTCAGGCAATGGCGTCTGGGACAAATAAAACCGCGGCGATCTATCCGGCATGGCTATCTTTCCATCTGTGTAACTCCCTCCTGGCGTCTTCTTTCCAAAAACGGAGGGAGAAAGTGGGTATTACTCAGTCATGCCGATTATGACAAAGAACTCTGAACAGGAATAAAGAAATATGTTTGACCTTTCAATCTTAAATAATTCAAATGCAACTGCTGAGAATGTAATTAACGAGGATGAGTTATCGGCGTTACTACAGGAACATCATGTCTGGCTGGCATCAGCCGGTGAAGAAGGAACAAGACTGGTTCTTAATTACAGAAATTTATCCAACCACTGTTTCTATAACACAAACCTGGAGAAATCAATTTTCACTCAATGTGATCTGAGCGGCTGTGATTTTAGTCGCGCGAAATTGCGCCATGCTGCGTTAAATGGATGCGACATGAAAAAAACGAACTTCTCACATGTGAAATTCGAATATGCATCACTGAGTTACTCTAAGTTCTTCTGCACAGATTTTTATGATGCCAATCTGCGTCTCGCTGATTTAACAGGCACTAACCTTAAAGGCGCTCATTTATTCGGTACGCGGTTACCTGCTGACACCTGGCTTATTCTCGGTGAGGAGTACAGCATTCAAATTATGCATGGCGTAACGTTAAGTGCAGGTTGTCAGGTTCATAAAATTGAAGACTGGCGACGCTTCAGACAAAGCGACATTGAATCTATGGATGGTGAACGTGCAATAAAATTTTACCCCAGACTGCTCGATATTATGGACTTATATACAGGAAAAGGAGGAAGACCCGACTGGCTTTGAGTAAATGCCTATTTCTACTAAATATAGATTATGGAGATTCACGTTGAAAATCACTTATATCACAAATGGTGAGGAATCGATGCTCATCATTAAGACCTGCATTCTTAACTTGTTGAAACATGCCCGTGTTGCAAATGCTGCATTAAATGCAGCACCACAATCAACAGTTACGACGTCGGGTGTCTTCTGCATCCGGACAGTCATTTCTGGCAAAGCTTCATCCATTTTCACTGCACGTGCAGCAGCAAGAAGCGAAGAGTTAAGATGAGTAGTTCGTTCTGGTGACTGATATTTTTCGCCTTGTTCATTATGAAGAAAATTATGAAACCTAATTTGAAAAACATTTTGCTTAGAACCAATAGTGGAAAACCGCCACACGGTTTCCCCTATGCAATTACTTTCCATTTATGACTGGAGTAATATTATGACTCGCTCTCAATTTGAAACTGTTTTATGCGCACATAAAGTGTGGTTACGCTCTTCTGGGCGCGAAGGTAAACGCGCCGATTTTAGTTTTATGGATTTAAGAGGGGCACCGCTTGATGATATAGATTTGACCCGCGTCATCATGATTGGGACAAATTTGCAGGGGGCCTGTCTGAACAACACTCTCCTGTGCAGCGCGTTTATGCCTTTTACCAACCTCTCCGGCGCCAGTATGAACAACACCGACTTCAGCCGCGCACGTCTGATGGCTGCGAATCTGCGTAATGTAGATATGCGCACAGCCAGACTTGCAGATGCAGATTTGCAGGGTGCTCTGACCGAAGGTGCCCGCTTACCGGATAACAGCGCAAATGCTCGTCTGAATATGATCGCGATTGAAATCATCGTTATCAGGCGCTGAGTTAATTCCAGAACTGCCCCCTTTAATCTCACTTGGCCCCTTTTCTTCACAGCAATAGCCCTGACCCAACCCACTAACAGGAACCTTACCCATGATGAATCATCGCATCAGGGGCGATGCCGCCTGCGCACGTCCTTTTCATCCCATTCGCTCTGTCGAGTTCAGCCGTAAAAACATTCTGAACAGTGACAGCTTTTGTCGTAAACCGCCTAAACCGTTACTGCAGGTTCTGACCGATCGACTGACCGAAATGATTCTTCAGGAGGGGCAGCCATGATGCCCTATATCCAGCTCGAACGCCGTAAGGAACAACTCGATGCAGCAGAGCAGGCAGCCATTGAGAAAGAACAGTGGATAGATGACGAAGCTGCCCGCATCCTGAAGTGCTTTCCAGACAGACTCAGTGAATTCCGTTCTGTTCAGCTTCATCCTCAGGTCAGTCGGTGCTGCAGCGGTACCAGTGCAAACGCTGAGTATCATGATTTCATACTCAATCTCGCTTACCTGCAGGCAAATGAAAATTATGACCTGCAGGTGTTACTGAAATGGGAGGAACCATGCCAGTAAAACCCGGTGTGTATCACGACATCAGCAACGCGGACTATCACGCAGGGCCAGGCGTCAGTAAGTCACAGCTTGATGATGTAGCGCTTAACCCTGCCATCTATAAATGGCGTAAAGATGCCCCTGTCGATACGGAAAAAACAGCAGCTCTGGAGATGGGCAGTGCCCTACATTGCATGTTGCTGGAACCTGATGAGTTTGACAGGCGGTATGTTGTCGCGCCTTCATTTAACCGTCGCACCACCAAGGGAAAAGAGGAAGAACAGGTTTTTCTGGATGACAGTAGCCGGATGGGTATGACCGTTCTCGATGCAGAACAGGGGCGCAAGCTTCTTCTCATGCGTGACAGTGCGATGGCTCACCATGCAGCAAAATTTCTCCTTAAAGAAAACGGGCATTGCGAATCGTCGGTTTACTGGCGGGACAGTGAAACAGACGAGCTTTGTAGAATTCGACCGGATAAATACCTGTCCGACCGCCCTGTCATTATTGATGTAAAAAAAGTTGCAGACATGTCCCGCTTCTCACGTCACATCGAGGAGTTCCGCTACCACGTGCAGGCCGCGATGTACTGTGAAGGTTTTAACAGTTGCTTCGGCGAATACCCTCAGTTTGTTTTTATCGCCGTCAGCGAATCGATCGACTGCGGCCGTTACCCCGTCAGGGTTTTTGAGCTGGATGACGAAGACATGCATTCAGGTAAAAAACTCTTCCGCCAGAATCTCAACACCTACCACCACTGCCGCCTTCACGATCACTGGGGTGGCATTGAGACAATCCAACGCCCGGCCTGGGCACGCAGACAGGAGTATTAATTATGGAGACCCAAGTGATGGAGTCTACGTCAGAAAATACCAGCACAGCTGCCACCATTTTCAGCCCCGATGCTCTGGATAAGTTGGTGCATTTTGCCGGAATCATGGCCGGCAGCCGGGTAACGGTACCAGCACACCTTGTAGGTAATGCGTCAGACTGCCTCGCCGTCACCATGCAGGCGTTGCAGTGGCGCATGAACCCTTTTGCTGTTGCACAGAAAACCTTCATCGTTAACGGCGTTCTGGGTTATGAAGCTCAGCTTGTTAATGCCGTCATCACCACCATGGCCCCCACACGCGATCGCATTCAGTACACATGGTTTGGCCCGTGGGAGAATGTTATCGGCAAATTTGTTGAAAAAACCTCGTCAAAGGGAAATAAATACGTTGCCCCTGGATGGACGCACCTAGATGAAACCGGCTGTGGAGTGCGGGTCTGGGCAACAATGAAGAATGAGGAAGAGCCACGCGAGCTGGAAATCCTGTTAACACAGGCGCAGGTGCGCAACTCAACGCTGTGGGCAAGCGACCCCAAACAACAGCTGGCGTATCTTGCGGTCAAACGCTGGGCGCGACTGCATTGTCCGGACGTTATTTTGGGCGTTTACACACCAGACGAAATCGACACTGCCCCGCCTGTTGAACGTGATATTACCCCGGTCAAATCTGCCGATTTAAACGCACTGATTAATCGGTCCAGGCAGGAAGCCGAAGCGGTGATTGAACATGGTAAGGCTGAAACTCAAGCATCGAGTGATGAACAAAGCGTATCCGATACGCCAGCTCCGGCCCCACCGCCAAATCCACCATCACCTCAACCTGTCGTTCCTGTGCCAAAACCCACTCCACGTCCAGTAAGGACATCAAAAGCCAAACAGACAGATGAGGATAATCAGGAACGGACCCCTGATAAATTGTTGGCCGATTTTTGTGAGGCTGCGATGAACGCGGAAACCGTCAGCGCGGTGGCCCGGTGCTATGCATACGCATCAAAGGTTCTGGCTGCTACGCCAGAATTGCTTGAAAGGGCAACCGATGTCTTCCTGGTCAGAAAAGCTGAAATCGAAGAAGCAGCCAGTCTGAAATAATGTAGTGAATACAGGTGTAAAAATGTGCCAGGGAATGAGTGTGAGAAGAACTGTTCGTAACAACCGGTATTACCATGCCGCTGAAGCAGCTGCTATTTCAGAAGGTTTAGGTGAATACGAAAAAGCCGGAGCTCTCTGGTTAAAAGCCATGAAACTGGCAAGGAGGCAGGTTAATGCTGAATGGTCAGAACATCGCAGCCAGTATTGTCAGAGTGTTTTACGTAATGGATGGTCTCAAAAATAGTCTTATATTTCACTTTGCCAACACCAAACTTTTAGATACAGAGGCGAAACATTCACTTTTATGACTTCATCCAACTAAATATGGGTGATAAATTCTTCTCAATCAAGAATGTGGTGAAGTCGATTAATCAGCGTCTCATCAAGAATTTCGCCAAATCAAAATAAAACAGGGATACTTCCGTTTTCAAAACTGAGAGGCATTCATGAACAAAAAGCTATTAAACTATATAGATTGTCATTTAAACAATTCCACCTCAGAGCATATGGAACAACTGGTTTATATCATCGCTAAGCTTTCACTGATATCAACACCAGCTGCATGGATCGTAAAACTCCCCGGAGAGGCCCAGGACAAGCTTTTCCTGAGCCATGCAGATGCATCTAATTACATTGATTTGAAAGGGCGTCCTGTTGATTATATTGCGCCCCTTTATACAACGATAAACGTGGACGTGGCGGCCTCAGACATTAGTCGCCTTGTCTCTAAAAAAACTCACTCCAGAAAGGATTAAATAAAAATCACTTATCTAACTTAAATGTATTTAAACCAACTCATACTATTTTAGTACATCCTAAAGAGGGGGCACCTAGAGCTGACAATCAAATACAAGCATTGAACATCAACTAACAGACAAACTATTTTCAGGTTTCGCACGAATGTTTTACTAAGGCACAATAAAACACCAAAGCCTAATAAATAAACTCAGGTGAACTTTAGAGAGGGAGCAATGAGAAACAGAATATTTACGGCCATGTTGATAGCTAGTGTTACTTTCCCTATACCATCACATGCGAAATTCTGTATACTTGAGAAGTGTTACAATGACTTTTCTGATATTAAAAAAAATATTATTGCAATACAAAAGACCATCATAAAAACTCATGCAGATGTTCTGAATCACAATGAGCAGATCCCCGTCATAAAAAAAGATATAGAAAACATTGATTCTGACATGCAAAAAATCAAAGATGATAGTATCAAAAAGACAATATCAATTAATGACAATAAAAGTGATATTGTTATTAACAAAAAAGGGATAGCGAAGAATAAAGTAAAGCTCCAAGAGGTTGATATCACCACAAAAAATAACTCAACTTCAATCTCTCATCTGTCAGAGGACATGAAACAGTTCGAAACGATGACGAACAACCGATTTCAGAAACTTAATCAAACTGTTTCTAAAAATCATAAAAAGGCTATGGCAGGGATCAGTGCAGCGATGGCCATGAATGCTATTCCCTTCATTGAAGGTAAGACGGTAGGCATGGGCCTCGGCGGCGGTTCATATGGTGGCCAGAGTGCGGTGGCTTTTGGCTCTCATTTCAAATTAGGGAACAGTGCCCGGGCCAGTACCTTTATGAGCTATGACACAAGTAAAAATATGGGGGTGGCAGCGGGCATTTCGATTGGCTGGTAATTTCCCTCTAAACAATAGCCCCATCCAGAGGACGGGGCTACGGCCTGACAAGCGAGATGAATGATTGGACGGTTAAACATGACCTGTCAGGCGATAATATTTTTAATATTATCGGATAGAAACGTCAAGAGCCATAACGCCGGCAACTTAGGACATTCGCACAATGATTTCAGGCGAGTGAAATGAATTCTTTAATTATCGGGTGACATGGCTTACTCGTGCGCTTAGTTTGCACGCATGTGTTACATGTATGAGTTCACAAAGTGTTATCAACGGCCTCAGAGCAGTTGCAGGCGGCCTGCCACAAATAACCCCGCTCCATCCTTCATCCGCTTATCGTATAAAAAGAAAATGCTGCCCACCATAAACCATACCGAAATGAGCAAATCGTTGAATGCACCCAGCGCACAATAACCCCTCTCGATGAAAAGGTGTTCGGCACCGGTGTTGAGTTCCGCATCCCGGTTTGGCATTTAGCCTCCCTGCTTATTCAGTTTTGATTTCCTCAATAAGGCTAGCACCCTGGTTATGGATGTTGCCTACTTTGATTGTTACTGGATGCCAGGTGAAATCCCTCTCTGGTACAACGGCGTCATGAGCAATCTCCTGCGCGCGTTCCGGGCTGGTTTCGCCACTTATCCATTCGCGCACAGCATTAGCACTCAAAACTAGTGGGCGGCGATCATGGATATCGACCATGCCTCTGTTGCTCGCTGCCGTTACAATAACAAAGCCTTCACGGCCATGGTCTTTATCGTAAGGTGCTTTACCAATTGCCGCGAAGAACAAAGGTTCTTTGTTCTTGTGATAAATCAGGTATGGCTGTTTTTTCTCGCCATCTCGTTTCCATTCATACCAGGCATCAGCAGGGATGATCGCCCTGCCATGACTCCAGAGGGGTTTAAACATGCGGCCAGTCGCAGCTGTTTCACCTCGTGCATTGATGAGTGGCTGCTTATCCCACCAGTCCGGTCCATAGCCCCAGTAGACAGGGTCAAAGTGCAACTCCTCATCCCGCTCGTTCAGCAACAACACTTTGGTGCCGGGAGCGACGTTAAAACGCCCTATCGGCTCCGGGTCATAAAGAATTTCGTCAGGCTTGAGCCCGAGTGATTCAAAGTATTCGTCCCTGCTGCTGTACTGCGCGAATCGACCACACATAGGCACCTCCTGTTTTAAGAATAGCGTGCATTCTTCACAGGAGATTATCTTCAATTTATTCAGTTTTCAGTCAGCATGCCCCAAGGCGGAAACGACCGATTCCATGTCGGTTTGCCATAGCTAAAGTTGAACACAACGAATGCAGCTGTATGACCGACATACGAGGAAGGATTTCTCTCGTGGCTGAGGTCAGCTGGCTTTTAATAGAGCTGTCCATTCCTTCCCCCTCATAACAGTTCATTACCCGACTTATTTCCTTTTAAGTTTTAATGAAATATTCATTATTCGAAAATCCGATCGAGATACCGTATGGCTCAAATCATTTTTAATGAAGAATGGATTGTTCAGTCTAAGCTCATGCAACGTACTGGCCTGAATGAGAACCAGATTGAGAATTACAGAATTAACTGCTGGATTGAAGGGGTCCATTTTAAGCGTGTATCACCTAAAGGGAATCGTAACAGCAAAAGAGGCACGACCTGGTACAACTATCCAAGGATTAACAAATTCATTCAGGATTCATGATGATGGCTGCATTACCAACGGGTGTGGAAATCAGAAACAAGAGCATCTGCATCTGGTTTATGTACCGCGGTAAGAGATGCCGTGAAACGCTCAAAGGCTGGATTAACACGCCAGCCAATATAAAAAAAGCGGGCAGCTTACGCACAATTATTGTCAGTGAAATTAACCTGGGTGAATTCAACTACCATGAACGCTTTCCTGGCTCATCCCGCCTGTTGCAATTCGATACAACCCAAAAAATTGAAACCTTTGGCGAATTGATACACATGTGGATGGAGGGTATAAAGCCCGAAGTTTCAGCAAACACGTTTAAAGGTTACATTGCCACCGCAAGAGTAGTCCGACGAATTGTTGGTGACGGCACCCCGATTAAGAATATCCGGCATAACGATATTCTTTTTTATCGCAGCGAATTTCTGAATGGCATGACATTGTATGCGCACGGTTCGAAGCAGAACAGGAAAGGCCGTAAGGTGCGTACTGTGCAGTCATACATGCAGATGTTAGGTCGGGTTATGGATTTCGCCTGTCGCTGCGGTTTTATCGAAGATAAACCGCATGAGGGTATCAAGCCGTTAAAACGTATAAAGGGCAAACCCGATCCCCTACTCAAGTACGAGTTAAAGCAACTGATTATTGCATCACGCGGTCAGGCTAAGAACCTATGGCCATTTGCTGTGTACTCAGGTCTACGCCACGGAGAGCTTGCAGCGCTTGCATGGGAAGATGTCGAACTTGATAAAGGCGTGATCCACGTCAGGCGCAATCTTACCAGCGTTAAGCAGTTCGGACCGCCAAAGACTAACGCCGGCATTCGCACTGTGCACCTTCTTAAACCGGCCATAGCAGCTCTTCGTGCTCAGCTGGAGCTGACCGGGCACAAGCCTGCTGTAAAAATCACGTTTCATCCTCGTGAGTATGGGAAAACTGAGGAGCAGAATGTTCGATTTGTGTTTGTACCAAATCGCTTGGAACAGGAAGATAAGCCCTGGTTTTCGACAAGCGGGATCAGCAGCCGGTGGGATGCAGCAATCAAACGTGCGGGAATACGGCGCAGAACGCCTTACCAGACAAGACACACCTACGCATGCTGGATGTTGTCAGCCGGAGCCAATCCAACGTTCATCGCCACCCAGATGGGTCATGAGAATGCACAGATGGTTTATGATGTGTATGGTTCCTGGATTGGAGAGTTAAGCGGCAGTCAGGTTGACATGCTCAACACTGTGCTGGCAATTTAGTGTCATGCCCCCTGTATGCCCCTTTTTACTTTCGTGATTGGTTTTCATACTTAAAATCAATTGGTTAACATTGAAGTACAATTGTTTAAGGAACAGTGAGATGATTATTTTTGTTACCGGCGCTACTGCTGGTTTTGGTCAAAGTATCACCCGCCGCTTCATTGCTACAGGTCACAAGGTGATCGCCAGCGGACGCCGCGCTGAGCGTTTAAAAGAGCTGAAAGATGAGCTTGGCGACAATCTGTATACCGTTCAGTTGGATGTGCGCAATCGTGCTGCTATCGATGAAGCCATTGCAGCTCTGCCCGCTGAGTGGCGCGATATTGATGTGCTGGTGAACAACGCTGGCCTGGCGTTGGGTGTTGAACCGGCGCACAAAGCCAATATCGAAGACTGGGAAAATATGATCGACACCAACAACAAAGGCTTGGTGTACATGACTCGCGCGGTACTGCCTGCCATGGTGGAGCGCAATGTTGGTCATATCGTCAACATTGGCTCCATCGCGGGGAGCTGGCCTTACCTGGGCGGTAACGTGTATGGCGCAACCAAGGCCTTCGTCCGTCAGTTCAGCCTCAACCTGCGCACTGATTTACACGGCACGGCGCTGCGTGTTACCGATATTGAGCCTGGTTTAGTAGGTGGCACCGAGTTCTCCAACGTGCGTTTCAAAGGTGACGATGGTCGCGCCGATGCGGTTTACGAAGGCACTACCGCACTGACCGCGGAAGACGTGACTGAAGCCGTTTACTGGGTAACCACCCTGCCTAAACACGTTAACATCAATACATTAGAGATTATGCCCGTGGCCCAGACCCTCGCGGGTTTGAAAGTGCATAAAGGCTAAACGATGCCCAAGGGCGCACTGCCGTGTGCCCTATGCGCGACCCCATCCCGTGACGATAATCAGCATCCCGCAGAATGCCACCAGCGCGCCAACCCAATCCCAGGTACTGAGCTTTACGCCATCCACCACGCGCAGCCAGATGAGTGCTGTCATCACGTAGACACCGCCGTAGGCCGCGTACACACGTCCACTGGCGGCCGGGTGCAACGTCAGCAGCCAGACAAACAGGGCGAGGCTCGCAGCAGCAGGGATCAATAACCATGCTGTCATGCCTTTCTTCAACCACAGCCACGGCAAGAAACAGCCAACAATTTCGGCAATCGCAGTGATAAAAAACAGCAACGTGGTTTTCACCAGCATAAAAATGTTCACTCCAGGTTAAACAAACGGCTCACCGCTGGTGAGTAAAGAAGCAGCGATGATATACTAACGCCCATGGTTGTGACAGCCGACCAAGCGGCTGTGCTGGTGTTAACTTAAGGAAATGACAATGAAAAATCTGTTTTCTGCCCTGCTGGCTGCCGTATTGACTTCCAGCGTGCTGCTGACCGCGCCATTGGCTGTGGCTAAAACTGACCGCGTGATCATTGAAGATGGTAACAGTGCTGCCAGCAATGAAGCGGCACGTCAAAGCCAGGAACAATGGAATGACACGAAAAATCTGCGCGGTAAGGTCAATACGCGCGTGGAGAAAGAGTTTGATAAAGCGGACAAAGCTTTTGATACCCGTGACGCCTGTGAAAAGAGCTACAACGTGAACGCCTATTGGGAACCCAATACCCTGCGTTGCCTTGATCGCCGCACTGGGCGTACTGTCGCACCTTAATTCGCTGTTGCTGCTATAGTTTTCATGGGAATTCAGAACCAAGGAGAGTGTGATGAAAAAACGTAATGCCGTTGTGTTGATGGCGATGCTGGCTCTGCCAGTATTGGCCCAAGCATCCTGTGAAAGCGTTAAAGCCGATATTAGTAAGAAGATCGTCAATAATGGCGTGGCCGAATCGGACTTCTCGCTGGATATCGTCCCCAATGACCAGGCCGATCAGGCTGGCGGTCAGGTGGTGGGCCACTGCGAGAATGATACTCAGAAAATCGTCTACAAGAAGAATGGCCGTGATGCGGAAAGCAATGTTCCGGCCAGCGCAGGCAGCTCACAAGATACCCCTGCACAGTAATGCTTACCGGGCGGCACTCAGCCGCCCTTTTCTATTCGGCTTCCGGCCTTTGGCGTGGCATCAGCCATGCAATCCACAGTGTCAGCATGGCAATCAGCAGCGCGACCACAAACACCCAATGCAGTGACGTGGCAATCTGACCAATCCAGTTATGCAGCGTGCCTTCCGGCAGTGCCTGACGGCTCTCATGCGACATGATTTTTTGCATCGGATCGTCGGCCTGCGGCAGACGCAGTGCAAGGTTGAAATTCAGCACCGCTCCCATCAGCGCCGTGCCCACCGCCGAACCCAGCATGCGGCTAAACATGATTGATGCAGTACAGATGCCGCGAATTTCGTAGTGCGCATGGTTCTGCACCGAGACCAGGAAAGTGGTGCTGGTCATACCCATGCCAGTGCCAATCACAAATGCCGTGAACCCCGCCTGCATAATTGAGCTGTCGGCGCGTAACAACAGCAACAGTGCACTGCCCGCGATGAGTAAAAAGGCCCCCAGTTGAGCAGTGAAGCGATACGAGGTGACCAGCATTAATCTGCCACTGAGGGTACTCGCCAGCGGCCAGCCAATGGACATCATCGCCAGCGCACTTCCCGCCTGCAACGGCGTGCCACCGTTAATTCCTTGGATCCACGTTGGCAGAAAAGCGCTGATGCCCATCATGGTGGCGCCAATAATCAGATTTCCGGCATTGCCCGCCACAATCAATCGGCTACGCCAGATGGCCAAGGGAAACAGCGGCGCGGCAGCACGCTGTTCGTGCTGCTTCAATTGCCAGCCGGCCAACAGCGCTAATAGCAGAAATGCCAACAGCCAGTAACCCAGTGCATCCGCTTGTAACAGCGCCACCAACAGTGCCGTGACGCAGATCATCAGCCAGCAGCTGCCGGTGAGATTGAGCTTCGCGCCTGTGTGATGTTCGCGCGCGGGCAGGAATTTTGCCAACAGAAAGATGGAGAACAAACCGATCGGCACATTTATCCAGAAAATGACTGACCAATTAAAATGCTGTACCAGCCAGGCACCACTTAAGGGTCCGATGATGGCCGCCACGCCCCACACGCTTGAAAGCCAACCCTGCACGCTGGCGCGTTCGCGGGGTGAGTAGATATCGGCCACGATGGTGGTGGTGAGCGGCATAATCGCCCCGGCACCCAGGCCCTGAAACGCACGGAACAGAATCAGCCACGTCATGGTATGCGCAAACCCGCACAGCACCGAACCGATGAGAAACAGCGAGACACCAATGAAAAATAACCGTTTCCGCCCCCACATATCCGCCAGTCGACCGTATAAAGGTACGCTCACGGCCTGAGTCAGCAGATAGATAGAGAATACCCAGCCGAACTGCGAAAAACCGCCAAGTTCAGCAATGATCGTAGGCATAGCGGTAGCAACGATGGTGACTTCGATCGCCGCCATAAACATGGCTAACATGCAGGCGATGAGGATCCAGTGGCGATGTTCCGTATTCAATTGTGCAGTTTCAGTCATACGTCTCCCTTTTTTACCTTCAAGGCTAGCTGATTTTCCACCAGATGAGTTTCCTCTGCGTGCTTCCATTTGTGACAACGTCACCCATATCGATGAATTTTTTTTATTGTTGGATGATGCCTTATTTCATGCGGGTTCACCGCATTTTCGCCTCTTTTCTATCTGCCTGATTTTAACGTAAAAACTGGCGCATTACGGTAAGCATTGCTATAGCTTTTAAAGCCTCTTTCCAGTTATTCACTGAGAAAGAAGTCTGGAAGAGTCATTTTATCTGCATTTTGACAGGGTGAAGGATTTTCGTACGCAACGTCTTAGGCGTTACGCTGACATCCTGAGAATGGCACCACCATATCAAACGAATTTTTGAATCAGGGAGACACTTGCATGCAAAATGCATCGCTCGTCCGCCGAACCGGGCTGGCACTGCTGGCCATTGTTGCGGTGATTGCGCTGCTGGTTTGGGGCATCGGACTCAATACCCTGCGTGACCGTAAAGAAGACCTGATTTACCTGGGTCAGCAGCATCTGTTTTTGGTTTTCTGGTCGATGTTCTTCGCACTGCTGGTCGGCATTCCCAGCGGGATCTTACTGAGTCGCCCCTTTGCTCGCCGTTGGGCTGAGTATGTGATGCAGATTTTCAATGTCGGTAATACCCTGCCTCCGCTTGCCGTATTGGCGCTGGCGATGGTGATTGTCGGCATTGGTGATCGTCCGGCATTGATCGCCCTGTTCCTCGCTTCATTACTACCGATTGTGCGCAATACCTATGCCGGCTTAAGCGCGGTGCCGCCGTCGCTGATTGAAGCCGCCAACGGTATCGGCATGACCAAATTCCAACGTTTGATGCAGGTGGAAATCCCCAATGCCTTGCCGGTCATTCTGGCTGGTGTGCGTATCGCCACAGCGATTAACGTGGGTACTGCGCCGCTGGCATTTCTGATTGGTGCCAGCAGCTATGGCGAACTGATTTTCCCTGGCATCTATCTCAATGACTTCCCAACCCTGATCCTCGGTGCAGTGGCAACAGCGCTGTTTGCCCTGATCCTCGATATGCTGCTGGCAGCATTGGGACATTTCCTCAGCCCGCACTCTGCGGCTTAACACAAGGAGCTAAGTGATGGGTAAGATGCATTGTTTAACACGCTGGGCCAGGCACACTGCGCTGGCACTGGCCGCCACACTGGCTATCAGCCAGACCGCTGCGGCAGCCACACCGATTGTCATGGCCACCAAGAGCTTTACCGAACAGCACATTCTTTCCGCGATGACGGTAATGTGGCTACAGAAGAAGGGTTTTCAGGTGGTGCCGAAAACCAATATCGCCACCACCATTGGTCGCAATGCGATGATCAATAAACAGATTGATATGACCTGGGAGTACACCGGTACGTCTCTGATCATCTTTAATCACATCAATAAACCGATGTCCTCTGAAGAAGCCTATAAAACGGTGAAACAGCTTGATGCCAAACTCGGTTTAATCTGGCTCGATCCTGCGCCCATGAACAACACCTACGCTTTTGCTATGACGCGTGCCCGCGCTGACAAAGAAGGTATCAGCACCATGTCGCAGCTGGTGGCGAAGCTGGAAGAGATACGCAAGAACGATCCCGATCATAACTGGAAGCTGGGGCTGGATTTGGAGTTCTCTGGACGTTCGGATGGCCTGAAACCGCTGCAGAAAGCCTACAACATGCCGCTGGATCGCCCGCAAATTCGTCAGATGGACCCCGGCCTGGTCTATAACGCTGTGCGTGATGGTTTTGTCGATGCGGGTTTGATTTACACCACCGATGGCCGCGTAAAAGGCTTTGAACTCAAAGTTCTGGAAGATGACAAACACTTCTTCCCAAGTTACAACGTCACGCCAGTGGTGCGCCAAGACGTACTCGACAGCCATCCCGGCCTGGAAGCGGCACTGAATCAACTCTCGCCTTTAATCACTGATGAAGCGATTACCGAGATGAACAAACGTGTCGATATTGATCACCAGTCCCCTGAGCAGGTGGCGCGTGATTTCCTGAAATCTAAAAACCTGCTGTAAGGAGGCATCATGGATACTTTGCATTACATGATGGGCAATTGGCATACCTTGATGGCTCTGACCTGGCAGCATACCTGGTTGGTGCTGGTGGCGGTCGGATGCGCCATCATCGTTGGCGTCCCTCTGGGCATTTTGATTGTGCGATTTAAATGGCTGGCTACCCCGATTCTTGGCATTGCCACTATTGTGCTCACCATTCCTACCATCGCCCTGTTTGGCCTGATGATCCCCCTGTTCTCGATGATCGGTCAGGGCATTGGTGCACTTCCCGCTATTTGTGCGGTGTTCCTCTACTCATTACTGCCGATTGTGCGCAACACCCACACAGCACTGGAGAATTTGTCGCCGGGTTTGCGCGAAGCAGGTCGCGGCATTGGCATGACCTTCTGGCAGCGCTTGCGCTGGGTGGAGATTCCGATGGCATTGCCAGTGATTTTTGGCGGTATTCGTACTGCGGTGGTGATGAACGTTGGCGTAATGGCGATCGCCGCCGTGATTGGCGCGGGCGGTCTGGGTCTGCAACTGCTTGATGGCATTAGCGGCAGCGACGTGCGCATGTTAATTGCGGGCGCACTGATGATTTGTTTGTTAGCAATTGTACTTGATTGGCTACTGCACCGTTTGCAGTCGGCGCTGACTCCTAAGGGGATTCGATAATGATAAAGCTGGAAAACCTGACGAAAACCTTTACGCAGAAGAACGGCACGTCCTTTAACGCCGTCGATAACGTTAGCCTGGAAGTGCCCGCCGGTGAGATGTGTGTGCTACTCGGCCCTTCTGGCTGTGGCAAAACCACCACCTTAAAAATGATTAACCGTTTGATCCCAGCCAGCAGCGGCAAGATTTTGATTAACGGTGAAGATACCAGCGGACAAGATACCGTGACGCTGCGTCGTAATATTGGCTACGTCATCCAACAGATTGGTCTGTTCCCGAACATGACCATTGAAGAGAACATTACGGTAGTACCGCGCATGCTGGGCTGGGATAAGAAGCGCTGCCGTGAGCGTGCGACCGAGTTGATGAGCATGGTGGCACTGGACCCAACAAAATTTCTCCACCGCTATCCGCGTGAGATGTCGGGTGGACAACAGCAGCGTATTGGCGTGATCCGCGCATTGGCCGCTGATCCACCGGTGTTGCTGATGGATGAGCCTTTTGGTGCCGTCGACCCGATTAACCGTGAAGTGATTCAGAATGAATTTCTGGAGATGCAGCGTCAGTTGAAAAAGACCGTGATGCTGGTGAGCCATGATATTGATGAAGCACTTAAACTGGGTGACCGTATTGCGGTATTTGGTCAGGGTAAGATTGTGCAGTGCGCGAGCCCAGATGAATTACTGGCAAAACCGGCCAATGATTTTGTTGGTTCGTTTGTCGGACAGGACCGTACCCTGAAGCGCCTGCTGTTAGTCCAGGCGGGAGATGTTACCGATCAGCAGCCGACCATTACCGTGCAGCGCAGCACCCCACTGCTCGATGCTTTTGCCACCATGGATGACAATGATATGCGTTCTGTCACTGTGGTTGATGAAGACGGTAAGCCACTGGGCTTTGTGAAACGCCGCGAAGCACGAGGTGCAACCGGCCGCTGCGAGGAGATGCTGCATACCTTTAAGGTGACAGGGAAAGCGGAGGAGAATCTGCGTGTGGTACTCTCCAAGTTGTATGAGCACAACACCGTGTGGATGCCGATCGTCGACGAGGAAGGTCGTTACAGTGGTGAGATTTCACAGGACTATATCGCGGATTATCTGAGTTCCGGACGCACGCGCCGCCGATTGAATCCTCAAGTTCCATAAGTCCAGGTGCGCATTAATGCGCACCCTACAAAAACCTCACCCGCTCGTCGTAGGGTCGCCATTTATGGCGACCACTAACGATTCATCCTCAATCAATGAGACTCCTCCACCGCCTCCACCGCTAACTCATCCCCTCGCTCTGAAGGCAGTACCACGTTCAGTACAATCGCCAGAATGCCACCGGTGGTCACCGCATGGCCAAACAGATTACTCACCAACAGCGGGAACTGTTTCAGTACATCGGGTACCGCTTCTACGCCTAAACCAATGCCAAAGGAGACCGCAACGATCAGCATTTCACGCCGCTCCAGCGGGGATTGCGTCATCACACGGATACCTGCGGCAACGACACTGCCAAACATCACCAGTGTGGCTCCGCCCAAGACCGGCGGCGGTATCTGTTGCAACAGATTGCCAATCACCGGGAATACGCCGAGCAGGAGCAGCATCACGCCAATCACCATCCCCACATAGCGGCTGGCGACGCCGGTCATCTGAATCACACCATTATTCTGCGCAAAGGTGGTGTTGGGGAAAGCAGAGAAGATGGATGCCAGCAAGCAGCTCACGCCGTCGGCCAGGATGCCGCCCTGCAAACGCCGCTGGAAACTTTCTCCTTCAATCGGCTGCTGTGAGATCAGACAGTTCGCGGTCAAATCCCCTACCGCCTCAATCACACAGATCACTGAAACCAGCGCAATCGGCACAAAGATCGTCCAGTCAAAGCTGAAGCCAAAGTGGAAGAAGGATGGCAATACCAGCCAGTGATCCCCAGACATCGGTTTGATCGGCATATGCCCGGTCAACGCAGCGGCCAGGCAGCCCACGGCAATTCCTGCTACTACCGCCACCAGACGTGTCCAGCGATTGCGCGAACGGTTGAGTACAATAATCACCAGCAGCGTCAGTGCACCCAACGCCAGATTACCCGGCGCGCCGAAGTCGGTGGCGCTGTGCCCGCCAGCCCAATCGGTGATACTCACCTTAATCAGGCTGATACCGATCAAGGTAATCACGGTTCCGGTCACAACCGGAGTCAGTACTTTTCTCAATGTGGTCGCACAGCGGCTGATCAACATCGGGATAAACGCGGAGACGAAGTTGCACCCCATGATCATTGCCATAATATCCTCCGGCGATCCACCGCGCGCCTTCACCATCAAGCCACCGGATAAAATCACGCCGAGAAACGCAAAACTGGTGCCTTGCAGGCAAATCATCCCGGCGCCAATGCCCATAAAGCGGCGCGCCTGCAGAAAGGTGCCTAATCCTGAAACCAGTAAGGACATGCTGATCAAATAAGGAATGTAGCTTTGCAACCCGAGCACGGAGCCGATAATCAGTGGGGGCGTAATAATTCCTACCACGCTGGCCAACACGTGCTGCAGTGCCGCAAAGAAAGCGGGGGCAAGACCAATACGGGCGTCTAACCCATACAACAAACCTTTTTGAGAATGCGACATAAGGGTGCTCCGGCAGAATATTCATCAGCATTGCTGATGCATGAATCACGCCATCGCCACCTGACAGGCAGAAAATTTTTCTAACGATTTGAATAAAAACAGATTAAATCAATGATGAAGCTAAGCTGAACCAGAAACCTTAGATTCAACTTAGCGCCATTTGCATCACTTAGTTTCACGCCTCAGCCGTCATTGCACTACCAAGGTGCGATTGTGCAGGCTGTAAAAGTGAAATATCCAGGTACCCAGACAACTCACGTTGTTCGGCACGCGGTAAGTAAGGAAGTTCACCCAAAAGGGGCGCGCCAAGTTTTTCGCGCAGAACGTCAATGATCTCAGCGTAATGGGCAAGGCCTGGGTTAATACGGTTCGCCACCCATCCGATTAACGGCAAACCATCGCGCGCAATGGTTTCTGCGGTCAGTAAAGTATGGCTAATACAGCCCTCTTTAATCCCCACCACTAACACCACGGGTAACTGTTCCTGCTGCACCCAATTTGACAGCGGTTGCAAATCATTCATCAGGCTCCGCCAGCCGCCCGTTCCCTCAACCACCACTCTCGCTGCACGCTGTTGTAATTCCGCCAGACTACGGCTCAACAGCGCATAATCAATGCGTTGTGCCGGGCTGGTGCTGATTTCGTCTTCTGCCAGAGTAATGGGGTTCACCGCACTGTAGGGGAGTTCAAGGCCTGACGCTTGCTGCAGCAGCAGTGCATCTTTATTACGCAACCCGTCAGGGGTGTGCTGCGCGCTCTTAGCGACAGGTTTGTAACCTGCCGCGCAAAGTTCCGCTTTGGCAAAACACTGTAACAGCGCGCGTGACACGACGGTTTTACCCACCGCCGTGTCGGTACCGGTGACAAAGATGGTGCTCATCTTTTTCCTCCTTCATTGAAGCGATGTGTAACTTGCGAAGGAGGCAGTGTAAGGAATTGCGGTGAGCGGCAGATTGCGTTAGCGCAAACTAAAGGCGAGCTGAGGTTAACCTTGCAACAGTTTCACCAATAAATGACCGCTGTAGAGCGAATCCTTGATAAGCGCAGCCGCGCCATGCGTGCCGGGATCAGTGAAACTGGTGGGCGCAAGCTGGATATCCCGGCTGTATGCGGGCAACGCCTGTTGGCGGATAGTACTGCTCACCGCGGGAAACAGCACATCGGCAGCCTGATTCAGCGGAGAACCAATAAGGATTTGTTGTGGATTGAAGATATTAACCATCATCGCCAACATGCGTCCGATGTGATGCCCCACACCGGCGATAACATCCCGGGCCAGCCGATCCCCCTGCTGCGCGGCCTCACACAACGAGGAGATGGTCAGGGGGGTGTTGTGCAACACCGTATCCGGCTGCGTGGCCATGCGCTGCGCCGCCAGCTGCAGTAAGCTGCCCGTGCTGGCAACCGTTTCCAGACAGCCGTGATTGCCGCAATAGCATTGCTGGCCGTAAGGGTCGATCTGCGTATGACCGATTTCGACCAGCGCTTTCCCGCGCTTATGCAGTAGCTGACCACCACTGATCACGCCAGCACCGACCGTTTCATCAATCACAATCTGAATCACATCCTGTGCCCCACGCGAGGCACCAAACAGCGCCTCCGCTAACGTCCAGGCTGAAATATCGTGCTGTACAAACACCGGTAAGCCCGTCAGCGTGGCGAGTGTCTCTCCGAGTGGCATCTCCTGCACATCATATCCCGGCATGCGATGTACCACGCCGGTGGCCGCGTTAATTAAACCCGGCAAGGTGATGGCAATGGCGGTTAAACGCTCAAGTTTGTGCTGGTGGCGAACGAAAAAATCATTCACCTGATTCTGCAAGGTTTGCAATAGAGGTTGCCCGGCCTGATTGGGCAGCGGTAAACGATCTTCCTGCAACGCCCGACTACTGAGGTCGCGAAGTGTCAATGTGATATGTCCCGGCTGAATGCGCACCGCAAGGTAGTGCCAGGCAAAGGTATCAAGAATTAGGCCGATTGCCGGGCGTCCACGACTGCCGGGTTCCTGAAATTCGGTTTCCTGTACCAGATGCGCATCGAGCATTTCACGCACGATTTTGGTGATACTGGCGGGTGCCAGCTGGGCACGTTTAGAAAGCTCAATACGAGAAATCGGGCCGTAATGGTCAATCAGTCGGTAAACCACACCTGCGTTGGTCTGTTTAATTTGATCAATGTGGCCAGGCTGACTGTCCAGATTCACGCCCTGCTCCCGGATATTTTCGCGCTTCTAAATAAACAGCAGCTATGGTGATGCAGATTGGCAGGCAGCGTCAAATATTTGATTAGAAATGTGATTTATCGCACATAAAGACTGGGCCATTATTCACCAGACGGTTCAAATTTCCGCGTTGTGCAGCATTAGCGCCATCATATTACGCATCTGAGCGCTGGGTTCACGCGTGGCTGACCAGACCAACCAAACCTCTGAAATCGCATCGGCCTCCTGCAACGGAATCCAAACCACATCGGCGAGACGCGCACGACGAAACGAAGCGGGCAAGATCGATACCCCTAAACCCGTCGCCACCAGGCCGAGGATCGTCATCGCTTCCCCCACTTCCTGCGTAATAAAGGGTTTTATTTGGTAACGATGAAGCAGTGCCAGGGTTTCGCCATACAGTGCGGTACCGCCCTGTGGATCAAAAAAGACAAAGGGTTCAGTGGCCAGCGCCTGAATCGAGATCGATTCGGCATCGGCAAGTGGATGGGCCCAGTGCACCAGCGCGCAAAGCGGTTCGCGTAGCAGTACCCGATGTTGCAGATCATTCGGCAGTGGCGTATTGCGCATCACGCCAAGATCAAGCCGCCCCTCATGCAGCGGCGCTAACTGCTGTCGCGTATTGTTTTCTTGCATCTGGATGTGCACTTCCGGCCAGCGCTGGCGAAACTGATAAAGCGCATCTGAAACCAGACCGGTAAAAGGTGCAGATGAGGTAAAGCCAATCCTTAACTCTCCCTCTTGCCCACTGTGGATACGCGCCGCACGACTCGCCGCTTGCTCAATCTGTAATAGTATCGCACGGGCGTCCTGCAAGAAGAGTTCCCCAGCAGGGGTAAGCTGCACGCTTCGATTGGTGCGGGTAAAAAGTTGCGCATCCATTTCCCGCTCCAGCTGCTGTATCTGCTGGCTGAGCGGCGGTTGAGAGATATTTAATCGCTGAGCGGCGCGTCCAAAATGCAGCTCTTCTGCTACGGCAATGAAATACCGCAGATGTCGCAGCTCGACATTCATATTTACAACGTCTCATTTGAGATTATTAATATATTGTACAACCTATTACGGCTTTTCTACAGTATTCAGACTGTTTCTAAACCGAGGATTTTCCGTGAGTCGCTCTCCCCAGGCAGTGACACTCGATGAAGACGAGCTGTCCGTTAAGCCTGTTTCCGCCACACCCCCTTCAGAATGGATAGAACGCGGATCGCCGCAGTTTATGCGCGTCACGCTGGCCCTGTTTTCTGCCGGACTGGCCACCTTTGCGTTGCTGTACTGTGTCCAGCCAATTCTTCCAGTATTGTCGCAACAGTTTGGCGTGTCTCCTGCTGAAAGTAGTATCTCGTTATCCCTGTCCACCGGATTAATGGCTCTGGGTTTGCTGTTCACCGGCCCTATTTCTGATGCCGTTGGCCGAAAATCCGTGATGGTGACGGCATTAATGCTGGCAGCCATCTGCACGTTGATCTCCGCCACCATGACCAGCTGGCAAGGGATTCTGCTGATGCGTGCGCTGATTGGCTTGTCACTGAGCGGAGTCGCGGCGGTCGGTATGACCTATCTGAGTGAAGAGATCCATCCACGAGTCATCGCCTTCTCCATGGGGCTGTATATTAGTGGTAACTCGATTGGTGGGATGAGCGGACGCCTGTTGACCGGTGTGCTGACTGATTTCTTTTCATGGCGTGTTGCCGTTGGTGTGATTGGCTGTTTCTCACTGGCCGGTGCACTGATGTTCTGGAAGATCTTGCCTGCATCACGTCATTTCCGCCCCGCGTCACTGCGACCGCGTAGTTTGCTGATCAATTTTCGTCTGCACTGGCGAGATAAAGGGCTGCCCTTCCTGTTTGCCGAAGGTTTTTTGTTGATGGGCGCGTTTGTCACGCTCTTTAACTACATTGGCTATCGGTTGTTGAGTGCGCCCTGGTCACTCAGTCAGGCAGTAGTCGGTCTGTTGTCAGTGGTCTATCTGACCGGCTCATGGAGTTCACCTAAAGCCGGTGCCATGACCAGCCGTTTTGGCCGCGGTCCGGTGATGATTGGCGCAACCGCCATTATGCTGGCAGGACTGTTGCTTACCGCATTCAACTCACTCTGGGTCATTTTACCCGGCATGATGCTGTTCACCGCTGGGTTCTTTGCCGCGCACTCTGTCGCCAGTGGCTGGATTGGCCCGCGCGCGCGCCGCGCGAAAGGCCAGGCCTCTTCACTCTACTTGTTCAGTTATTACGTGGGTTCCAGCGTGGCAGGAACTTTAGGCGGCGTGTTCTGGCACAATTATGGCTGGATGGGTGTGACCGCCTTTATCAGCGTGCTACTGCTCCTGGCGCTCTTCGTCGGCTGGCGCTTACAGTGCCGTAAACTTTAATACCCTTCATCCTTTATTCGGGGCCGCAGGGCCCCGTTTCTCACCGCAGCCCATAAAAACCGGCGATCAAACAGTCCCACATAAAACAAAGCGTCTATTCATCGCTATAATTCATTTTATTCCAACAATAGTTAGACTTTTTTTTTCACAGCAATGAGGACGTTCGATGGAGCTTTACTATTACGTCGATAAGCACGCAGGCTATAACGACAATCATGTGGTGCACGCAACGGGATGCCCCTTCCTGCCATCCGATGGCGCACGGCGTTTTCTCGGCACTTTCTACACCGCGACCGCCGCGATCCAGCAAGCAAGAAAGTTTTACGCCAGCGCGATGGGGTGTGAACACTGCTGCCCGGTGGCGGTAAAAAAAAACCTGACCACTCAACATAGCGTGGCGCTAAAACATATGGTGAGACTCTGATAATAGTGGTTTGACAATGGCATAGCGCTTATAGGGTTTTGTTAAGCACGGCTGTCACATCGTTCTAATACAGAAACAGTCGGCTTAATTTTCCGTGGCTCTTATATACCCAAAATAATTCGAATTGCAGTATGGCGGCAAGTGGGTGAATCCCCAAGAGCTTACATCAGTAAGTGACTGGGGTGAGCACGCGCAGCCAACGCAGCTGCGGTTTGAAGTATGACGGGTAGAGCGCTATGCGTTGCCATCGGTTGCAATTGTGTGGTAACCGCAAGAATTGATAATAACCTCAGGCTATTAACTCCGGCTTTAGAGATAAAAAATATTCAGTAATAAAAACCCTGCCAACGGTTTTCATCCGCTCATTAATGCTCCACAATAGCGTCAGTTTGTGACTTAGGTCACTTAATCGGGTGCGTTTCACCCCCTCACTCGCTGTTGACCGATTTGAACTCCATGCAATCAACTACCGTCTCACGTAAAACAGCCTGGCTACGTGTCGTGCTGCTGGCTATTGCCGCTTTTGTGTTTAACACCACTGAATTTGTCCCGGTTGGCCTGCTGTCGGATATCGCCGCCAGTTACGCCATGAAGACCGCCGACGTTGGTATCATGCTGACGATTTACGCCTGGGTCGTTGCGCTACTCTCCCTGCCGTTGATGCTGTTAACGCGCAACATTGAGCGTCGTTTGCTACTGGCGGTGCTGTTTATTCTGTTCATCGCCAGCCATGTCCTCTCTTCCGTGGCCTGGGACTTCACTTCACTGGTGATTTCACGCATCGGTATTGCCCTGGCGCATGCGGTGTTTTGGTCGATTACCGCTTCATTGGCGATTCGCGTCGCCCCAGCCGGTAAGAAAACGCAAGCCTTGAGCATGCTGGCAACGGGTACTGCGCTGGCGATGGTGCTGGGTGTACCGATTGGTCGTATCGTTGGGCAGTATCTAGGCTGGCGCACCACCTTCGGCATGATTGGTTTGTCAGCGCTGGTACTGTTGATCCTGCTGGTGCGCATTCTGCCACGCCTGCCGAGTGAGCATACGGGTTCCCTGAGTAGTGTGCCGATGCTGTTCCGTCGCCCGGCGCTGGTGGCCATGTACCTGCTCGTGACCTTGGTGGTCACGGCGCACTACACCGCTTACAGTTACATCGAGCCATTTATGCAGGTGGTTGCCAATGCCGATGAGAACTTCACCACCCTGCTGTTACTGCTGTTTGGTACGGCAGGCATTATCGGCAGTGTGTTATTCAGCACCCTGGGTAATAAATTCCCCTCTGGATTATTACTGGCTGCGATCGCCATTATCACATTGAGCATGGGTTTACTGGTGTTCGCCGCCGTTCGCCCAGCCGCAATTACCCTGGTCTGTATTTTCTGGGGTATGGCGATGATGATGATTGGTCTGGCGATGCAAGTGCGCGTGCTGTCGCTGGCCCCTGATGCAACGGATGTGGCAATGTCACTGTTCTCTGGCATTTATAACATTGGGATTGGCGCGGGTGCCCTGCTGGGTAATCAGGTCAGCCTGCATATGAAGATGTCGGACGTGGGTAATGTGGGCGGGGTCATTGGCCTGGTGGCTTTAATCTGGTGTATCACCATTTTCCGTCGTTATCCGCAGTTGCGTTCAAACGGTTAACACTGAAAAAAACCAGGGGCACACACTGTGCGCCCCTGCGCCTTTCACTGCGCATCGGTTAATTAATTATAAATGACTGCTGTGCCATTTAGCTTGTTGTTGCCAGAGGTCGAAGTGATGCGGAACGACTTTGCTCCGGCAGCATTCGCCTTCTCCGATAGCTGATTCTCAAGTGAAGTCAGATTGGTGCTACCCGACGCGCTAATCACGCCAACTTGTTGCTGGTTTAAAGGTGCTTCGTTCACTAACTCAGCAGCCATGCTACCAAACGCGATTGAAGACAGGGCTACAGCGGCTAATGTCATTTTGATGCTTTTCATGATCGTCTCTCTTATGCAGATGAAATGGGTGGGTTGAATTTACTTAACAACTGTTAAGTAAATGCTAACGCCGGAGTCGCACCGGCGTCAATCATTTTATTAACGACCATTATTTTAACGGGGAGTGGCGTGATTATGGGCTTCGCAGCCCTTTTTCACTTATCCGTATGAGGGGTGGCAAACCGAAAAAGCACAAACGGGCAAAGTCCAGTACTGCTAAAAACTGCGGCGCTTGCATAATCCTTGTCTGTTAAGAACTCAGGCTGCTTATTAATAAGTGGCCTGTCTTGTCAGTGCGGGCTCTGCCGCCACTACTGCCCCCTCTGGGCCGTCCTCGCGCCGCTGACGCGGTACCTTCGACTTCCACGTCGTGCCGGACGGACCGTTCGCGGATGACCATCCTGTAGTGGTCTAATCATTTCGGACACCGCCAGAGGTTTTTCTGCGTTTGCCTCTCTTTTTCAGCCGGCGACAGTCCGCCGTTGAATTTGTGTGGTCGTACC
>NZ_JBNBPL010000011.1:0-170421 GCF_059412425.1 Pantoea sp. CFCC18177 | reverse complement strand
AAAAAAGTATTATTCGAATCGACTGAGCACAAAAGTGTTACCTATGTGCCCGGTCTGATCTGTTACCCATGTGCCCGGTTGTACCTTTATGCGCACCTGGCTGCTATCAGCGCTTACCCAACGCTTCCCACAATCCCATCAGATAGGTGGTACCCAGCGCACGGTCATACAGGCCATAACCCGGACGGCCCGTCTCGCCCCAGATAAAGCGGCCGTGATCTGAACGGATGTAGCCATCAAAGCCATTGTCATACATCGACTGCAGCACTTTATACATATCCAGCGAGCCGTATTCAGTTGGATGCGCGCACTCGTAGAAATCTTTATCCTGAATAATCTTGATGTTACGCACATGGGCAAACGGAATGCGTTTGCGGCGGGAGAACTCCGCCAGGATGCCATACACATCGTTCTGCGGATCTTCCGCAATCGAACCGGTACACAGCGTAATACCGTTGGCCTCGGAATCCACCACGTTACAGATCCAATCCAGATCTTCGCGGTTTTTCACAATGCGCGGCAGACCGAAGATCGAATACGGTGGATCGTCAGGATGGATCGCCATCTTCACGCCCACTTCCTCACACACCGGTATAACTGCTTTGAGGAAGTAAGCCAGGTTTTCACGCAGCTTCGCGTCATCAACATCTTTATATTGCGCAAACAGATCCTGCACTTTCGCCAGACGCTCAGGCTCCCAGCCTGGCAGGGCGAAACCGTTGGAGTTGCCCAACACTTCTTGCACCACTTCGTCGAGGCTTTTATCGATGCCTTTCTTCTCGAACGCCATGGTGAGTGAGCCATCCGGCAACACATAGTTCATGTCGGTCTTCATCCAGTCAAACACCGGCATGAAGTTGTAGCAGATGACTTTCACGCCCACTTCAGCGAGGTTACGGATGCTCTGCTTATAGTTCTCGATGTACTGATCGCGGCTTGGCAGGCCGATCTTGATGTCATCGTGAATGTTAACGCTTTCGATCACTTCGACGGTCAGACCTGCACCATGCACCTGATCAACCAGCGCTTTAATCTTGTCCTTCGGCCAGGTTTCCCCGACGGGCACATCATAGAGTGCGCCCACCACGCCGCGTACGCCCGGCACCTGGCGAATATATTCCAGCGAAACTTTGTCTTCTTTCGGACCAAACCAACGCATTGTCAGTTGCATAATCTCATCCACCGTTATCGTGTTGCTGCGATAACTGTTAAACTACCATTCTAGTAAACATGATGACAGCACCGTGCACCGAATATCGCTTGATCCGCGTCACAGATCATCATTTCTCCCTCGATAAGCCGTTTTTCCTTGGATGATGTGCAGTTCGACTGCCATCTCACCATAAAGAAAGTTTTGTTCACTGATTTATAGGGATTATTTCGCCGTAACCTCTGAGGTCGGCGCAATTTGCCGCTGCTAATCGGCTTTTCATTTGTTTTATTTACAGAAACTTCCTGGCAGGCAAAATAGCTTTTATTTCCTCTCCGTCATCCATCATGTCCGAAGAAGCGCTGCGTCAGCAGATTCAGAACCTGAAAAAGCATAATGCGCGCTTAAAGCGCATAGCGCATGACGCGCGTAATAAGCTGAGTGCGGCGCTGGATGGAACCGGTTTATGTTTGTGGCAGCTGGATATTCCCAGCGGCAAGCTGGTGATTTTTAATCGTCGCTGGGGCTCCATGCTGGGCTTCCAACCCAAAGAGACCAAAGCGCAATTTGAGGTCTGGCGTGAACGCCTGCACCCCGACGATGCGGATGAGGTGTTGAAAGCCTTTTACGATCATATAGAAGGGCGCGCACCTTACTATGAAGCGCTGCATCGCATGCTGGGTAAGAATGACAAAATTACCTGGGTGCTGGATCGCGGGCGCGTCAGTGAATGGGACGAAGAGGGCAATCCACTTAAAGTCACCGGTACGCACATCGATATGACCAAAGAGAAGAACTACGAAGCACAGCTCTCTTCTTTGGCTAACCACGATCCGCTGACGGGCCTGACCAACCGCCATGCCTTGCACACGCATTTCAGCAAAATGAAAGCGCAGGGGCCGCTGTGTGTGGCCTTTATCGATCTCGATAACTTCAAGCACGTTAATGACACGCTGGGCCATCGCAGTGGCGATGAGGTATTGATTCAGCTCAGCCAGCGCATCAGCGAGCAGGTACCGCCAAATGTGGTGGTGGGGCGATTGGGCGGTGATGAGTTTGTGCTGTTGATGCCGTTCCTGATCGACTTCCCGAAAGTACGCATCATGATGCAGGCGGTGCTGGATGCGGCGCTGACGCCGTTTGATGTGGATAACGGTCATGCGCAGATTGGCGCGTCAATTGGCGTGGCGGCGGTGCAGCCACATTATAGTTTTGATGAGGCGCTGACACGCGCCGATGAAGCGATGTACCAGATTAAGAAGAATGGCAAACAGGGGTTTGGGTTGGCGGGGTGACGGCATCACCCCGCGTCTCACTCAAAACGCAAAGCAAGAACAGCCCAGCGCACCCCAGAACGCGTTGTTATCCGACACCGGCACTGAAGACTGACGCGCCACATCGTGTGAGTGGCTGTGCACGCCACAGGGGCCGCTGCACTGGTGTACTTTAGGCATCATCGCGGCGCGGCCATTAGCTTGCGGTGGGGCGCTGCGGTAGTGGCCCGGCACGGTGACGACCGGTGACCACTCAGGCAAGACCGGCACCGGCGGTGGCGACAGCGGAGAGAAGCCGCCAGCGGCATACACGATTTCGCCATCGACCAGCGTCAACACCGACTCGATACCTTTAATCTCCTCTTCCGGCACGCTGAAGAAATCTTTCGACAGCAGCACCAAATCCGCTAACTGTCCGACTTTAATCTCGCCTTTGGCATTCTGCTCGCTGGAGAACCAGGCGCTACCTTTGGTCCACAGCATCAGCGCGGTTTCGCGGTCAATACGGGCATTGTCATCATACAACTGCATCCCGCCCACGGTGCGCCCAGAAACCAGCCAGTACAGCGCGGTCCACGGGTTATAACTGGCCACGCGTGTGGCATCGGTCCCTAAACCGACCGGGACATCGGCATCCAGCATACGTGCCACCGGTGGAGTCTGTTTAGCCGCCTCTTTGCCATAGCGATCAACAAAGTATTCACCCTGGAACGCCATGCGATGCTGTACCGCCAGGCCGCCGCCCAGCGCCTTAACGCGTTCGATGTTGGCTTCGGTAATGGTTTCGGCATGGTCAAAGAACCAGTGCAGGCCGTTAAACGGAATGTCGCGGTTTACTTTCTCGAACACATCCAACATACGACTGATCGATTCGTTATAGGTGGCATGCAGGCGGAACGGCCAGCGATGCTCGACCAGATGGCGCACCACGCGCTCCAGCTCATCTTCCATGCCTGGTGCCAAATCAGGGCGCGGTTCAAGGAAGTCTTCGAAATCGGCCGCCGAGAACACCAGCATTTCGCCCGCGCCGTTGTGGCGCAGGAAGTCGGTGCCCTGGCCCGGTTTCAGCATATCGGTCCACTTCTCAAAATCTTCCAGCTCGTGGCCGGGGTTCTGCGTGAAAAGGTTATAGGCGATACGCACCGTAAGCTGCTTTTTGGCATGCAGCTCTGAAATCACATCGTAATCATCGGGATAATTCTGGAAGCCGCCGCCCGCATCGATGGCACTGGTCAGGCCGAGGCGGTTCAGCTCACGCATAAACTGGCGTGTAGAGTTGACCTGCTGTTCCAGCGGCAGTTTCGGGCCTTTCGCCAGCGTCGCATACAGCAGCATGGCGTTGGGGCGCGCAATCAGCATCCCGGTCGGATTGCCATTGCTGTCGCGCTGGATCTCACCGCCCGGAGGGTTAGGTGTGTCTTTGGTGTAACCCACCACGCGCAGTGCGGCGCGGTTAAGTAAGGCGCGGTCATACAGGTGCAGGATGAAGACTGGCGTATCTGGCGCTGCGGCGTTGATCTCATCCAGCGTCGGCATACGGCGTTCAGCAAACTGGAACTCGCTCCAACCGCCGACGACGCGCACCCATTGTGGTGAAGGGGTACGCAGTGCCTGTTCACGCAACATGCGCAATGCATCCGCTAACGAAGGAACACCTTCCCAGCGCAGCTCAAGGTTGTAGTTCAGGCCGCCACGAATCAGGTGCAGGTGTGAATCGTTGAGGCCCGGAATGCCGGTACTGCCTTTGGCATCAATAATCTGAGTATCGCTGCCTGCAAAGCGCATCACTTCCGCTTCGCTGCCCACGGCCAGGAACTTGCCGTCTTTGATCGCCACTGCGCTGGCAAACGGGTTAGCACGATCCACGGTGTGGAATTTGCCGTTGGTAAAAATCAGTGAGGCCGTTGTCATCATCTCTTCTCCAGTTAGATTACGCGTTGCGGCCAATTAGCCACTGTTTTAAAACTCGTGTTACGACAGGCATCCATAAGAACACCACCAGTGCCACCACGCTGGCATCATTCAGCAAGTGGCCCCACAGCGTGCCGTGGGCGGCAGGCAAAACCTGGTTCCAGAACCACGGCACCAGATTGGTAGACGGAAAAATCACCCCCAGCGTCAGTAAGTATTGTTTCCATTTCGCGGGTTTGACCTGGCCTTTTTGCGTCGGGGTAAACCAGAACGCTGCGCCGGGACGTACCTCAATATGTTCCGGCTGCGCCAGCATAGTTGGCAGATCTTTGATCAGGCTTTTGCGCTGGTCTGATTTCAGCCAGGCGTACAGCTCATCCAGCCCGGTAAAACGAATCAGCACGGTGTAGGCGTTATCGCCGTGTACCGGACGCAGCACATTCACACCCAGGTGCCCCTGAAAGCTCGCGGCCTGCGGCATGATGGTGTCGAGCCACTGCTCATAGCTGGCTTGCTTTTCAGGCAGGATGCTGTGGGTAATCACCAGCGTCACATGGTTGGCCTGCTGTGAATAATTCATAGGTTGTTCCTTAAGTTACTGCTGGTGAAAGTGCTTGCGTCGTTGAGTAAAAAAATACGAAATGAGAGCGTTTATTGATAACGGATAGATTTTGGGTTGTTGTTCAACAATTTTTGGGGAGGGTAGGGAATGCGTTTAAATCTTGAGGCATTGCTGATTTTGGATGCGCTGGATCGCCATGGCACCTTTGCTGCGGCAGCTGCACGTCTGTTTAAAACCGCGTCTGCGTTGAGCTATACCGTGCAGAAGATGGAGAGCGATCTCAAAATCACGCTGCTCGATCGCTCTGGCCATCGTGCCACATTTACCCCGACGGGGCGGCTGATGCTGGAAAAGGGCCGCACTCTGCTGCGTGCGGTGAATGAGTTAGAACAGCAGGCGCGTTATGTAGAAAGTGGCTGGGAAAGTCAGTTGGTGATCAGCGTCGATGCTTCACTGCCTTTTCGTATTCTCACGCCGCTGATCGATCAGTTCTATCAGGAGCATCCGCATACCCAACTGCAGTTCCGTCAGGATGTGCTTTCCGGCTGCTGGGAAGCGCTCAACTACGGCGATGCGGACATTGTCTTTGGCGCGGTGCAAGAGCCCGCCACGCGCAAAGAGATTGTCTGCCAACCGTTGGGCTGGCTGGAGTATGTTTTCGCCGTGGCACCGGAACATCCACTCGCCTCCGCGCCGGAACCGCTGCTGCGTGAGCAAATCCGCCAGTATCGAGCGGTTACCGTTCATGACTCCTCACGTCACGGTGCAGGGATTGATTTGCGCGTGCTGGATGAGCAGAAAACCTTGAGCGTGCATGACTTCCCCGCGAAATTGCAGGCGCAGCTGGATGGTTTAGGCTGCGGCTATTTGCCGCTGTATTTGGCAAAACCGCATCTGGAGAGTGGAGCGCTGGTGGCGCGTCAGCTGGATAGCGAGTGCCGTCGTGATATGGCGTATCTGGCGTGGAATGAGAGCGCTTCGGGTAATGCGGCTATTTGGTGGCGCGAGCATTTACTCGCGCTGCCGGGCCTGCAGGAGATCTATTCTCCGGCGTGATGGCGTTTCTTGATGCGCATAAATGCGCACCCTACGATGTAGGGGCGCCATTTATGGCGACCGTGACGTTATCGCCGCGCGATCGCAACGTTAAATCGCAATATGATGGCTGACCTGCGGGGCATCATCACCCTGATGGAATTGCAGTACCGCTTGCTGTAGTTCGGCATCAGCGTGAGACACACGCTGGTGCTGACGCATATGCTCCTGCCATGACTCGACCATAAACCACTCTAACAAGGCTGTCGGGTCATCGGTTTGCTCCATCAATCCCCACGAATAGGCACCATCGCGACGACGAGACTGCGCCAGCTTGTGGATAGCGCGTTTGAACGCTGCGCGGTCTTCCTGTGGTACGCGGTAGCGAATCTGGATCAATACGGGACCATGACGCACATCCACCTCTTCATGCACCACCGGATCGGCCCAGTGCTGTGCCGGTTGCAGATCTGCTTCTCCAGCGGGCAGTGCCAGACGTTTAAGTAACAGGCCACTGATCACCAGACCTGCACCGGCAATCAGCAAGGTCGTTGCGAGACCCAGCTGCTGAGCAATCAGGCCCCAGGCCAGACTCCCGCCCGCCAGCGTGCCGTTGAACACCATCAGATAGACTGCCAAGCCACGGCCGCGCACCCAGTCGGGCAATACCGCCTGTGCCACACCGTTCAGGGTGGTGAGCGCGATAATCCAGCCCACGCCCAACACCAGCATCAACAGCAGTGCCAGCCACTGCGGCGGGCTCATGGCCAGCGCCAGCATCACCAGCGCACTCAACACCGCAGAGAGCAGCATTAGGCCATCGTTGCTCAGCGTGCTACGCAAACGTGGCAGCAACAGCGCACCGGCAATCGCACCGCCACCGACCGCACCCAACAGCAATCCATAAAATCCGGCGGTACCGTGCAGCATGGTGCGTGCCACTAACGGCAGCAGCGCCCAGATAGCACTGGCAAAGGCGAAGTACAGTGCTGCGCGTAGCAGAACGCGGTGCAGCTCACGGCTGGCTTTCACATAGCGCAGGCCTGCGCGGAAGGCACCAAAGAAATGCTCATTCAGTTCGGTTTTCGCTTTCGCCGGACGTTTCCAATACAGCAGAGCGGCTATAACGAAAAAATAACTCGCCACGTCGGCGCCGTAGGCCGCCATTGCGCCTAAACTTGCCAGCAGTAAACCGCCGGTCGCGGGGCCGATCGCGCGGGCAATATTGATGCCCAACGAGTTAAGCGCCACAGCGTTTTTCAGCTCATGGCGTGGTACCAGTTCCGGCACAATCGCCTGCCATGCAGGGCCAAACAGCGCCGCGCCGATGCCGCCAACGAAGGTCAGGCCGATCAGCCACTCCACGGTGAGCCAGTTGTTGTGGGAGAGCAGCAGCAAGGTCCCGCTGACGCTGGCCATCAGCAGCTGCACCACAATCAGCAGGCGGCGGCGGTCAACAATATCGGACAGCACGCCCGCAGGCAGCGCCAGTAAAAATACCGGCAGGGTGGCCGCCGTTTGCATCAACGCCACGGCGGTGGGGTTATCGGATAATCCGGTCACCAGCCAGGCGCTGGCAACGTCGCGAATAAAGCTGCCGGTGTTACCCAGTACCGAGGCGGTCCAGATTAGGGCGAATAGCCCGTATCCGAAGGGAGAGAAGGCACCGCCGCGCGGTGCTGTTGAAGGTTGCTGGCTCATCATCATGTTCCTGTCAGTGTGCGATAGCTGCACCTTACGAAGCCCGAGGTCTGCTTGATAGCGGAAAAAATCGGCCAACTTGTCCAGGCTTTTTTAACAGCGGGACAGGGCAAAAATCTTTGAACAAGTTGTCAAAATCTCTGCTTTAGGTTTTCCCGATAGTTCGATGTAGCTTGATTGGCAGACACAACATCACTCACTTAACGGAGCAAAAACATGAGCACATTCAAAGCAAAAGACGGCGTTAACCTCTACTACAAAGACTGGGGCAAAGGTCAGCCCGTATTGTTCAGCCACGGTTGGCCGCTGGATGCCGATATGTGGGACAGCCAGCTGAATTTCCTGGCTGAACGTGGCTATCGTGCCATTGCCTTTGACCGTCGCGGCTTTGGTCGCTCAGAGCAGCCTTGGGAAGGTTACGATTACGATACTTTCGCTGATGACATCCATGCACTGATCGAACATCTGCAGTTAGACGACGTCACGCTGGTGGGCTTTTCAATGGGCGGCGGGGATGTTTCACGCTATATCGGGCGTTACGGCACGGCAAAAGTGAAAGGGCTGGTGCTGCTTGGTGCGGTGACACCGATCTTTGGTAAGACAGATGATCATCCTGAAGGGGTGGAAAAAGCGGTCTTTGACGGCATTAAAGCTGGCTTGTTGAAAGACCGTGCGCAGTTTATCAAAGACTTTGCCACTCCGTTCTACGGTGCCAATGCCGGTCAAACTATCTCGGATGGCGTCATGACGCAGACGCTGAATATTGCGTTGTTGGCTTCACTGAAAGGCACTCTGGATTGTGTCACCGCCTTCTCTGAGACTGATTTCCGTGCAGATATCGCCAAAGTGGATGTGCCTACCCTGGTGATCCACGGCAGTAACGACCAGATCGTGCCGTTTGAAGCCACCGGGAAGCTGGTGCATGAGATGATTAAGGGTTCAGAGTTGAAGGTTTACGAGAATGGCCCGCACGGTTTTGCGGTGACGCATCAGGATCAGCTGAACGACGATTTGCTGGCGTTTTTGCAGCGTGCATGAAAAAGGTCGCCATCAATGGCGACCTTACAGAACGGATACGTAAGGTGCGCATTTATGCGCACTTTTTTTAATCCGCCAGCAAATGCCCATACATCGACATCAACCGACGCGTCACGCCGTTGGTCCAGCCGAACCCATCCTGCAGCGGATATTCACCGCCGCCACCCGGACGGGCACGATCGCCGCTGATGTCGTATTTCTCCACCAGCTTATGATGCAGTGAATAGAAATTTTTCACCGTGGTGAGCCAGTTAACGGCAATCTCTGTCGCCAGCGTCTCTTCACCGTAATGGTTCAATCCGACAACTGCCATCCACTGTAACGGCGCCCAGCCGTTGGGTTTATCCCACTGTTCACCGCTTTCTACCATCGACGTCACCAGGCCACCCTGGGTCAACAGCAACTGGCGTAACGCCACGGCTTGCAGATGCGCCTGCTCCGGCGTCGCCAGCCCAAGAAACAACGGAACAACCGCAGCAGCCGTAAAGGCACCAAAGCGTTCATCGCGCCAGTTGTAATCACGGTATACGCCTGCCGTGCCGTCCCACAGATAACGATGGATAGCTTGTTTGCGCGTATCGGCTTTCTTCTGCCACGCCAGCGCGGTTAACTCTTCGCCTTTGGCATGCGACAGCGTGGAGATCATCAACTCCAGCTTATACAGGAACGAATTGAGATCGACCGGAATAAACTGAGTGGTGCGAATGCTCGCCAGACGATGCGGATCGCGCAGCCAGCGAGACGAATAATCCCAGCCCGAGGCGGCTCCCGCTCGCAAATCGCGGTACACCTCATTAGCCGGACGGCTGGATTTGCTGGCGGTTTCCACATCCTCCATCCACGACTCATCACGTGGCGTGTCGCGGTCATCCCAGTAGCGATTCAGCAGCGAACCGTCGGGCATGCGCACCACATGGCGATAAGCCTGGTGCGGCATCAGCTCACCTGCGCCATCCATCCAGAATTGATACTCCTTCATCAACTGGTCGAGATAGCGTTTTGCCCCACGAATCCCGTCTTCCTCGAACAGCTCAACCATCAGAGCAAACACCGGCGGCTGTGAGCGGCTGAGGTAATAGGTACGGTTACCGTTTGGCACATGGCCGTAGTTATCAATCAGCCACGCGAAGTTATCGGCCATGTCGCGCAGCAGATCGTCACGCCCGGCATCAGCGAGGCCGAGCATGCTGAAATAGGAGTCCCAATAATAGGTCTCACCAAAGCGTCCGCCTGGCACCACGTAAGGCTTAGGCAGAGGCAGTAATGAAGAGTGCGGTAAATGCTGCTGCGGCATTTTGGTTAACACCGGCCAGAGTTCATCGATATGTTCCGTCAGCGTTTTGTCCGGATTCGAAACATAGAAACTCTCATTCACCTGCGGTAAATAAAAATGGTCATGCACAAATTTTTCGAGATCAAATTCTGCCGTGCGTTTACGGCGGCGATAGCGGATTAATATATCCAGCGGATCGAATTTTGGCGCGCAGTCGGGGAAGGTTTTGCCATCCGGAAATATACGCGACATTTGTACATGCTCGAACAACTCCATATAGCGATCGGCAGGCGTCAGCGCATCCGGCGCGGGCAGACCTTCAATCAGCTCTGGCTCCGGTTCTGAATCCTGCATTCCTTCACGGGTAAATTCGTGGGGATCGTATTGATACTCCAGTTCAGCATCATCGCGTCGATCCTCGAAAGCGTTGCGTTGCTGGTTGAATGTATTAATAGCGGCCTCCTGATAAAGTCCCGGTTGCGTAAAGACCAAATTATATCTTGCTGACAAGGCGTGACAACAATGCAAAATATCTATGAACGTAATAAATCTTGTCGATGGATCGGGTTTTTCGGTGAATTTTCAGGGATTACAACGGACTATATTTCAGGAAATGAAAGCGGTGTTTTAAATGAAGGTTTAAATTAGCGTGCAGAATTATCTGTAAATAAGAAAATCGCCATCACAGGGTTTAAAATCGCCATTTTGATTGATCAATTGATGGCATACGAGGCGGGGGAGGGGGGCTGTCTGATGCCCTCACCCTAGCCCTCTCCCACAAGCGGGAGAGGGGACAGTTAGTTGCGATGTTTAAGTAGAATGCCGGCCTGATAACTCTCTCGATCAATCCCCTCTCCCTGTGGGAGAGGGTCAGGGTGAGGGCATCAAACCTGCACCTCACTTCGCCAACGTGGCCTTAATCACATCCGCAAAGGGCGTGGTCGGGCGGCCAATCAGCTTGCTCAGCGTACGGCTGTCGTCAAACAATCCGCCTTTAGCCGCACCGGCATCGGAATCCGCCAGCAGTTTAGCCAAACCCTCAGGCAAACCTGCACCTTTCAGCGCCGCTTCAAACTCGGCAGGCGGCAGGTTGATGTAATCCACTTGCTCACCAGATTGTTTAGCAATCTCAGCGCTGAATTCAGCCAGCGTGTAGCTGTCGTCGCCAGCCAGTTCGTATACTTTGCCTGCCTGATCGTCACGGCTGATCACCTCTGCTGCTGCAGCGGCATAATCTTC
Source organism: Pantoea sp. CFCC18177 (assembly GCF_059412425.1). Classification (NCBI taxonomy): domain Bacteria; kingdom Pseudomonadati; phylum Pseudomonadota; class Gammaproteobacteria; order Enterobacterales; family Erwiniaceae; genus Pantoea; species Pantoea sp. CFCC18177. The sequence continues at coordinate 159,238 of NZ_JBNBPL010000011.1, read as the reverse complement.
GCGTGATGCAGAAGCGATACGACCTTCGCCCACAGACCCAATAAAGGCGTGATGGGCCAAAGCAGGCGCAATGCTGGCGGCGTAGTTTTCGGTGTACCAGCCGTTACGCAGCAGGGCGAACGGCACACCGGATGCTTTCAGCAGGGCTTCGGTCGCGCGATGCTCAACGCCTAAGCCAAGTGGTGATGTATCGGCATGCAGCAGGCTGGTGTAAGCGATGAACTTCACGCCCGCCGCTTTCGCTGCATCAATCACGGCTTTGTGCTGCGCTTCACGCTGACCGATTTCGCTAGAGGAGATCAGCAGCACTTTGTCCACGCCGCTAAAAGCACTCAGCAATGTTTCTGGCTTGCTGTAATCCGCGGTACGCAGTGTCACGCCTAATGCCTTCAGGTCTGCGGCTTTCTCAGGGGAACGCACCGCCGCAATCACTTCGCTGGCAGGGACTTTTTTCAGTAACTCGTTAATCACTAAACGGCCAAGCTGGCCAGTGGCACCGGTAATCGCAATCATGATGTTCTCCTTCAGTTTGAGCTGGTATGAAAACAGCGTAGGGGATAAACTAACTTTTAGTAAGTACTTACAGATTTGTTAGTTTGAAGAAGGCTGATTAAATGTCTGAAAAGCTGAGTAAAAAATTTATTCGCGGCGAGTTACTGAACGTCAACTGCCCATCGCGTGATGTACTTAAGCGCATTACCAGCCGTTGGAGCGTATTGGTATTATTAGCGCTGCGCGAAGAAACGCTGCGTTTTAGTGAGTTGCGCCGCAAGATTGGTGGCGTGAGTGAACGCATGCTGGCGCAAACGCTGCGTTATATGGAAGAGGACGGATTTATTGAGCGCATGGCTTATGAGGTGGTGCCCCCACACGTGGAATATCGTCTGACGCCGCTGGGTCATGAGGTCGAGGGCCATGTGATTGGCCTTGCCGACTGGCTGGAGAGCAATGTACATCGAATTGTGAAAGAAAACGCGGAGTAGCGGCGTAATGTTGGTCATTTAAGAACTCAGGCTGCATATTGATAAGTGGCCTGTCTTTTCAGTGCGGGCTCTGCCGCCACTACTGCCCCCTCTGGGCCGTCCTCGCGCCGCTGAAGCGGTGCCTTCGACTTCCACGTCGTGCCGGACGGACCGTTCGCGGATGACCATCCATGGTCGGCCGCGAACTGCCCCACGCCTCCCCGCGTGGGGCTCCAGACGGCGTTATCATCAGTCGTTTAACTAATAAGCATTAAGTATAGCGGCGCGATTTATCGCATTTTGATCAGCAACATCTCTGCTTAACGAATACTTGATATATCAAGCCGCTACACATACGTCACCCGTGCAAATACTTCTCAAACCAACCCAACGTCCGGCTCCACGCCAGCTCGGCTGCGGCTTTGTCATAGCGCGGGGTCGAGTCATTATGAAAGCCGTGATTCACACCCGGATAAACATAGGCTTCATAAGTTTTATGGTTAGCCTTTAGCGCCGCTTCGTACGCTGGCCAACCCTCATTGATGCCCTTATCTAAAGCCGCGTAGTGCAAAAGCAGCGGGGCATTAATGCGCGGCACATCCTCGGCTTTGGGCTGGCGGCCATAAAAGGGCACGGCACAGGCCAGTTCGGGGAATGCTACGGCCGCCGCGTTGGCGACACCGCCACCGTAACAGAACCCGGTGATGCCGACTTTGCCGGTGCCTTCTTCGTGATGCATCAGAAAATCGACAGCGGCAAAAAAATCATTCATCAGCTTAGTGGGATCGACTTTCGCCTGCAGGGTGCGGCCTTCTTCGTCATTGCCGGGGTAGCCGCCCACTGAACTCAGGCCATCCGGTGCCAGCGCGATATAACCGGCTTTTGCCACGCGGCGTGCGACATCCTCAATATAAGGGTTCAACCCGCGATTTTCGTGCACCACCACCACGGCACCCACTTTGCCGGTGGCGTTGGCGGGGCGCACCAGATAGCCACGCACTTCTCCATGCCCCTGCGGTGAGGGGTAATGAATGTATTCGGGTTTGATGGTGGGGTCGGTGAACTCCACCTGCTGCGCCAGCGCATAGTTGGGGCTCATGGCGCTGAGTAACGTGACACCGGTCATACCGGCAATGGTGAATTTGGCGGCAAGCGTGATGAACTCGCGTTTGCTGATCTTGCCGTGCGCGTAGTAGTCGTACAACTCAAGCAGTTCCTGGGGAAAATCCTGTGCGGTAAGACGGGTCATAACCTCTCCTTCGCTGATTAACCGTTTGCTTTGCTGCTTTAAAAAAGCACAGCGGGTAAACACTTGCAAATTCCTTGCCGCAAAGGGTTAAGGCATAACGCGAAAGCATTACTGTTTCGTATGGTGGCGAGCGTACCGCAGATGCATAGGTCATGGTTTCCTGTTGCACAACAATGCGTTCATTACGAGGCGACCTGAGGCAAAACCCTAATTTTTGGCGGGCATTTCACATTTTAAACGCGCCCAATTTGACCATTAAACATTAGTCACCTAAGCAATTAATGCTTTTCCCGCTGCGTTACCTTTACTCTTCCTTACGTTAGTAATACGTTTTTGTTATATTTATGTGACGAATCGCGCAAATCCTTCACCTTTATCACTCGATCAAAAAAATCATGCTCAGCCTGAATCTAAAAAAACAGTACATCAACGATCTGGTGGACTGGATAGAGGCAAATCTGACCGATGAGCTTAATATCGATCTGATTACCCTGAAATCTGGTTACTCCAAATGGCACATGCAGCGCATGTTCAAAGAGATGACCGGCCAGACACTGGCGTCCTATACGCGTAAACGTCGCCTGACCATGTCAGCGATGGCGCTGAAATTGACCAGTATGCCGCTCATTGATATTGCCGTGCGCTTTGGCTTTGATAACCAACAAAATTTCACCCGGGTGTTCAAAAGCCACTTCTCCATGACGCCTGGCGCCTATCGTCGCATTCCAGAAATGCTGATGAAGGATTTCCACAGCCGCATCTCCACCCAGCGTTCATGGGTCAATGCACGTCTGGCCGAGAAGCCTGAGCTGCAGCTGTGTGGTGAAGTGATCGAGTGGGAGTGCCGCTTTGGCGAATACATCGACCATCACAACCAAGTGGTGGCGCAACATACGCGCGATTTTGTCTCCTTTGCCGGTAAGCACGTCAGCCGGGGTTGGTTAGGCTTCCAGTTCAGCCCAGGCGTCAATTCTGCCGATCAGCAGCACATCAGTCTGTTCCAGGCGCTGGAAAGTCAGTATGCCGATGTACTGCCGCGCAACGTGCAGAACTGGACCGGGGAAAGCGGGTTGTATGCGGAGATTGACTGGCACGGTACGCCGGAAGAGATCAACGCCTTTACGGCAGAGATTTACTACAACCATCTGCCTGCATTGGGTGTGGCCCGTCGTGCAGGCAAAGATCTACTCAAGCTGGATCTGAAATACAGTACGCCCGATCTGCTGCAAGGCACGTTCTACATTCCAGTCTCGATCTGTTAATGCATAAATCGTGCGGTTTACTGTGATTAACCGCACGATTTTATAAAATCATTGCCGTAACTGGCGTAAAATCCTCCATTGAAACCTGATTGGCCGCGTAAAACTCCAGCCGCCTCACATCAGGCTGGATAATCACCTGCATTCCCGGTTCGCTCCGAACCTCAAAGTGAAAAAGAAAAAATTATGCGACTTCTACCGTTGTTTCTCATGACAGCGCTTGTGGCGTTTTCCTCGCTGGCAAGTGCACAGATGGCTGAGCCATTCTCACCGCCAGGCGGGCTGCATCCGCATCAATCACACTGCCAGCAGCACGAAATTGTGGGCGATAACCCACTGCCGCAGCACACTCAGGAAGATAACAGTTTCGTTAACTGCACCAACCATCAAGCCTGATTTCTGCCCGATTTAAGCTCTCCACTTCGATCCCACGCCGCACGTTCACGTCGCGGCGCGATTTCTCACGCCTAAACCTCAATAGCATTTTTCGGCATTGCGCTGAAGATATATCATAACTATTCTAACGCCTGTCAGATGAGAATGATTTTCGATAACATTTGATTCATGCGCGGACTTCTGACGTCCGGTACGGGGCAAAATTATGGATAAACAATCAGCATCAGCCAGCAGCGCGCTGGCAAACTCATACCACTCAATTTCATTGGCAGCGGCGCGAGTGGTGATTAATGCCGCCTTTGAGGCTGCCGCGGAGTATGGCTGGCATATCAGTGTGGCAGTGGTGGATCGTGCGGGCGAAATCGTGAGTCTGGATCGCAGCGACAAGGCTATAGGCATCAGTCCCACCGTTGCACTGGGTAAGGCGCGTACAGCAGCACTACTGCGCGCGCCATCGAAGGAGTTTGAGACGTTTATTAATGCAGGCAGCCCCAGTTTTCTGGCCACGCCCGGTGTGACACCGCTGGAAGGCGGCATTCCACTCTGGCTGAACGGCGAAGTCGTGGGTGCAGTAGGCGTGAGTGGGGCGCATGGTGCCAATGACTCACAGGTTGCGGAAATGGCTGCCGAAGCGCTGGCGGTATTGTAAGGACACAACAATGGCAAGTTTGCAGAATAAGCATCTGGTGGTATTTGGCGGCAGCTCTGGCATTGGGTTAAAGGTGGCACAGCAAGCAGCAGCACTTGGCGCCGAACTTATGCTGGTTGGTCGGAATGAAGAGCGTTTGCAACAAGCGCAGTCGCTGTTGCTTGAACAGGGCGAGAACGTGTCGATCCTGGCAGTGGATGCGCATGACCACGCGGCGTTGCGTGAGGCCTTTGGGCAGATCAAGCCCTTCGACCACCTGGTTTCAATGGTGGGTGATGCGATGGGGGGCGGTTTTCTCAATGCTGACATGTCGCTGATTGAGAAAGTCATTCACTCCAAATTTCTGACGAATGTATTGATTGGCAAACTGGCGGCCGAGAAGATCCGCGAGGGGGGATCGATAACCTTTACGGCGGGCACGGGTGGGCGGGCGCAGAATGCCTGTGCCAGCTATGTCGGCAATCAGGGCATCGTTTCGCTGGCACAAGGTTTGGCAGCGGAACTGGCACCGAAAGCGCGTGTAAACTGTGTTGCACCGACCTGGACAGTCACGCCATTCTGGCGACATCAGGATGAAGAGCAGGTTGAGCAAACGCGTCAGCACTTTGCTGAGATTATCCCGCTGAAGCGCACGGCAGAAATTGATGAACTCGCCAGCGCATACCTCTTTCTCATCCAAAACGACTTTATCACTGGACAACAAATTGCGGTGGACGGCGGCATTATGCTGAGCTGATCCACAGGAGATGACACTTGCGAAACACCACTAACGATCGTGCGCCGCAGCGCGTACGCAATGAATTGCGTTTTCGTCATATCACCGTGGCGAGTAAAACCTTAATCGCCGGCGTTTTCTGGCGTATCGAATTTACCGGCAGCGATCTGGCGGGCTTTAACTCGCCATCGTATGACGATCACATCAAGGTGTTTTTCCCGGAAAACGCGGGCAGTGCGCTGGCTCTGCCGCAGATGACCGAGGAAGGCATTGTCTGGCCGGGCGGGGTGCGTCCTGCCGCGCGTGATTACACCCCGCTGGCCTTTAACGGCGTTGATACGCTGACGCTCGACTTCTACATCCATGATGGCGGCGTGGCCAGCAGTTGGGCCAATGATGCGAAACCGGGTGACCAAATCGCCATGGGGGGTCCTCGGGGTTCCTGCGTGGTACCGGTCGATTACGCCTGCCAGATTTATGTCTGCGATGAAACCGGTCTGCCCGCGTTCAAGCGCCGTTATGCTGAAATGCAGGCGCAGCAGATTCATCTGCTGGCGTTTGCCGATGAAAACACCGGACGTGATTACCTGGGAGACTTGCCAAACGTGCAGGTGACCTGGTTAGGCAGCGGTACGATGCAGGTGGATAATTTGGGCCCGTTGATTGCGCAACTGGATAAGATCTCGCTGCCAGCAGAAGAGTATTTTATCTGGCTGACCGGTGAAGGTGAGGCGGTGAAGCTGCTTAGCGACTACTTCACGCAGCGTCGTGGTGCTCATACCGACTTCGTGCGTGCAGTGGCTTACTGGCATCAGAAATAACTGACTTCACCGCGCCCGCTGCCGCCTGTGTTGAATTTTGCCAGGCGGCAGACTACTATCAACCTCCCTTAATTGACCTCAGGGAAGGCAATGAAACATCAGCGGGATTTTCCATGGCAGTCCGAAAATGCACAGCGTGCAATCTGTGCAGGTGCGCGTAAAAAGCGACGAGAAAGGATGCTGGACGCCAGTGATATCCGTTTATTGATGTTGCACTTCCTGGCGAACGGATCGGCACATGGCTATGAGCTGATCAAGTCGGTTGAAGAGCTGTCGAAAGGGGAGTACTCGCCAAGCCCAGGCATTATCTATCCCAACTTAACGCTTCTGGAAGAGATGGATGCGATCCGCGTCGTGGATGCCCATGCGTCTCGTAAAGCCTATGCGCTTAACGAAGGTGGTCTGGCATTATTAGCCGAGAATGGCGACAATGTTGCGACTATTATTGAGCGCCTGACTTCGTTAGCCATTCTGGTGAATAATCGCAGTATTCCGGAAATGGAACAGGCCATTCATAATATCCGACATACCTTGAATCATCGTCTGGCGCAGGAAGATATTTCGCCTGAAGCGCTTGAGGTGGTGATTAATGCGTTGAACGAAGCCACCGAAAAAATCGCCAATAGTTAACAGCATAACAGCGCGATTTATCGCGCTTTTTTTATTCTCTCTTATGTTAATTTTTCTGTTTTAAATTAATAAAAATAAAACAACTCAACATGAATTATTACAGCCATACCAAAAAGGTTTAGCTGATAAATATAAACGGTAGTTCCCCCCATTTTTATTTAGCGCTACTTTTTCTCCATTGCAGTTAACGCGTTTATGGAGAGAAATATGTCTGAAACCAAAACCCCAGCCGTACACGATCTGCGCTCGGCGATTGCCTTACTGACCGGCATCAAAGGTGAGTTTGTCAGCACTGATACTGAAGTCGATCCCCACGCTGAGCTTTCGGGTGTTTATCGCTATGTCGGGGCGGGTGGCACTTGCGAACGTCCTACGCGCAAAGGCCCGGCGATGATGTTCAATAAGGTGAAAGGCTTCCCGGATGTGCGGGTGGTAACCGGATTGATGTCAACGCGTGAGCGTGTCGGCCATCTGCTTAACTGCCCGCCAGAAAAACTCGGCTTCCTGCTGAAAGATTCGGTTCATCATGCCATCGCGCCAGTGGTGACCAGCACCAAACCGGCTTGTCAGGAAGTGGTGCACTACGCCGAAGATCCTGGCTTTGATCTGCGTACTTTGTTACCTGCACCGACCAACACCGAAGAGGATGCTGGTCCGTATTTCACCATGGGCATGTGCTACGCCTCCGATCCTGACACCCATGAATCCGATATCACCATTCATCGCCTGTGCATTCAAAGCCGTGACGAACTCTCAATGTGGTTAACGCCTGGCCGCCACATTGATGCTTTCCGTGAAAAAGCCGAGCAGGCCGGTAAGCCATTGCCAATCTCCATCAGTATCGGTGTCGATCCCGCAATTGAGATCGCCGCCTGCTTTGAACCGCCCACCACGCCTCTTGGCTTCAACGAACTCAGTATTGCCGGTGCGCTGCGCGGTTATCCGGTTCAACTGGCCCCTTGCGTTAGCATCAACGAAAAAGCCATTGCTCATGCGGAGATCGTGATTGAAGGTGAGCTGCTGCCAAACGTGCGTGTACGGGAGGATCAGAACACCAATACCGGCAAAGCGATGCCGGAATTTCCGGGCTATACCGGCGAAGCCAAAGCCGAGTTACCAGTGATCAAAGTGAAAGCCGTGACCCACCGTAAACACCCGATCCTGCAAACCACGCTGGGCCCCAGTGGTGAACACGTCAGCATGGCGGGTATTCCAACTGAAGCCAGCATTCTCGATATGCTGGATCGTGCAATGCCTGGCAGGGTGTTGAACGTCAATGCGCACACTTCCGGCGGTGGCAAGCTGTTGGCGGTGATCCAGTTCAAAAAGTCATCGGCGGTGGATGAAGGGCGTCAGCGTCAGGCAGCCCTGATCGCTTTTGCCGCTTTCTCTGAACTCAAGCATGTGATCCTGGTGGATGACGATGTGGATGTGTTCGACACCGACGACATTCTGTGGGCAATGCAAACTCGCTATCAAGGCGATGTCGATACCCTCACCATTCCCGGTGTGCGCTGCCATCCGCTCGATCCTTCCCAGGTGCCGGAATACAGTGCCAGCATCAGCCAGCAGGGCGTGACCTGCAAAACCATCTTTGACTGCACCGTGCCGTGGCATATGAAAGCGCATTTCGAACGTTCGAAGTTCAAAGAAGTCGATGTGAAACGTTTTCTACCCGATTTTGAGTAAGTGAGGTGGCAGTGAGCAGAAGGCGGATTATCGTCGGCATCAGCGGCGCGTCAGGGTTTCAGTACGGCATGAAGGCGTTGCATCTGCTGCGCGACCAAGATGTCGAGGTGCATCTGGTGGTGACCAAGGGGGCAGAAGTGACACGCTCAATGGAAACCCACTGGCAACGGCAGGATGTGGTGGATTTAGCCGATGAGGTTCACAGCATCAGCAACCTGGGGGCTTCTATCTCCAGCGGATCTTTCAAGACTCTCGGGATGTTGATTGCGCCCTGCTCAATGAACTCGTTGGCCTCGATTGCTCATGGGCTGACCAGTAATCTACTGACGCGTGCAGCTGATGTGATTCTCAAAGAACGGCGTCGGTTGGTACTGATGGTGCGTGAAACGCCGCTCAATCTGGCACACATCCGCAATATGCAAGCGGTGACCGAGATGGGCGGCATTATCTACCCTCCGGTTCCCGCCTTCTATCAGCAGCCGCAGTCGGTGGATGAGATGGTGCATCACAGTGTGGCGCGCGCCCTTGATCTGTTCGATCTCGACGTGGGCAATCTCAAACGCTGGGGTGAAAATAACAACGATAAGTAAGGAGAAAATTATGGTAGTGGGACCCTTTGTCAACGGCAGTGCCGTGCTGATTGGCGGGCTGGTGGGCGCTTTTCTCGGCACCAAAGTGCCTGAAAGGCTGCGCGTCGCGTTGCCAATGACCTTCGGCCTGTCGTCGATGGGCCTCGGAATTGTGCTGATCGGTAAGATCCACAGTATGCCTGCGGTGATCCTGGCGCTGATCCTCGGAGCCGCCATCGGTGAACTGGTTTATCTGGAGGAGAAGATTGGCCGTTTGGGAAATCTGGCGAAAGGGCTGGTGAGTCGCTTTTAAAGCCAGCCTGCCGAAGGCGGCCTGAGCGGTGAAGCGTTCACCGAGAAGTATGTGGCGATCATGGTGCTGTTCTGTGCCAGTGGTACCGGCATTATTGGTGCCATGACCGAAGGCATGACGCACGATGCCAACATCCTGCTGGTGAAATCGATCATGGATATCTTCACGGCGGCGATTTTTGCCACGCTGCTGGGGTATGCGGTGGCGGTTATTGCTGTGCCACAGTTGCTGGTACAACTGGTGCTGGCTTCCGCCGCGGTGCTGATTATGCCACACACCACGGCACCGATGATGAGCGACTTCACGGCGGCTGGCGGGTTTGTGATGCTGGCAGCGGGTTTTCGTATCGCGGGGATTAAATCCTTCCCGGTGGCCAACATGTTACCGGCGTTGGTGCTGGTGATGCCGGTGAGTCATTTGTGGAGCAGCTATATCCACTAAGCTTGCGTTCAGCGCGGTTGGATCGATTTTGGCCATGTTAAAATAAGCGCGAATAAGGCGTGGAGGCACCATGGATCTGAAACGATTGCACTATTTTTGCACGATAGCGGAACAGGGCTCGATCAGTAAAGCCGCGAAGCTATTGAATATCGCACAACCGCCGTTGGGAAAACGTTTGCAGGAGCTGGAAGAGGAGATCGGTTCTCCCTTATTCACCCGCACATCGCGCGCCATGGTGCTGACTGAGGCGGGCAGTTTTCTCTATCGTCGTGCCTGCGATATTCTCAGCCAGGTCAACAGTTTGCAGCGACAGACAGTGACCATCGCCACACGTAAACAGCGCCGCGTTACCATCGGTATCTCCTACCTTTATCTGCGCTACTTCACGCCGATCCTGATGGATTATTACCAAAACCGCCCCGACTGGGACATCAACGTCGTGGTGTCTGATTCCAGTCATCTGGAAGCAATGCTGATCGATCACAGTGTGGATATCGCTCTGATGCAGATACCTCAAGACCGTCAACCCTGGTTTGTACGCGAGTTGCAACCCATCGATACCATTACCGTGGTTTCAGCACATTACAGCGCTATGCTGGCGGGAAAAACCCTCAATTTCGCCGATCTCAGCGGTATCCCACTGATTCTCTTGCACCGCATTGGCGGTGAAGGCACTTATGAGATGCTGCGTAATAAGCTGTTCAGCAGCCTCAGTCAGGTCAATATCAGCATCAAGGTGTCGGAACCTCGGCTAGTGCTGGAGATGATGGAGCAGGGTTTTGAAGGAGCGGCGTTTATGCCACGCTCAGAGTTTGTGCCCAGCCAGCAAGGTAAATACATGGTATGCCCGCTGGCGGAATCATTCGCTATCTATCATCCTGCGATTGTGACGCTGAGTACTGCGCAGGATCGTCTGTTATGGCCGCAGAAACATGAGGCCGAGGGTTAATTAGCTGCGGTCGCCATTAATGGCGACACCTACAAATGTGTGCTGCGGAATGTAGTGTGCGCATTTATGCGCACCTCGATTAGCCAGGCTTCTTCTTATCCACATGTCCCAGCTCGCGGTCGGGCCAGCAGAAATCGCGCACGCGCTGCTTCAGCGCCGCCGCATCCGGGAATCCGCCTTCCTGCTTACGCTCCCAAATCACCTGACCATCGATACTGATTTCAAACACACCACCAGTACCCGGTTTTAACGTCACTGCGCTTAAGTCTTCAGCAAAAGTATGTAACAACTCCTGCGCCATCCACGCCGATCGCAGCAGCCAGTTGCACTGAGTGCAGTAGTAAATGGTCACAGCCGGTTTTTGCGACATAACATGCCTCTTCTTAATTATTGATTATAAACAAGTTAACAAATTGTGCGGTCTAAGATACATCTTAGTGTAAAGTTTATTGATAATGATTACCAATTGCATTACATTCCTGACGAAATTATTTATTACATAAAATAAGTCCACACATTTTACGGTTTTTTAACGCATATCGCGTTTTTTTGGCGGCAATCCAGTGAGCGAATACTAACAATTAACCAGGTATTTCGCGCATGTCTTCACTCTTTCAGGGAATGACCCAGCAACGTCTGTTTAAAGTTGCCATTTTGTCTTCCGCTATACACGCCGCTTGCAGCTATGCCGCCAGCGACAACACGACACTTGCCCTATCTTCTGATAAAACCACGGCTGCTGAACCCGTTATGACGGTAACTGCGCCGAAACTGGAAAAACAGGCCGGAAGCAAAAGCACCATTACCGCCGCTGATATGCAGCGCGATGGTGGCAACGATTTCGGTACTATCATGCGTTACGAACCGGGCGTCACCGCAACCGGTGCGAGCGGCGGATCTTCAGCGGGTAAAAGCGGCTTCGACCGCGCGGGTTACACTGGCTATAACATCCGTGGTCTGGAGAGCAACCGTGTCGATATCAACGTCGATGGGGTTTCGCTGCCGGATGCCACAGGACGTAGCTATGTCAGCCGCGCCGGTTTAGATACCTTTGGCATTGGCCGTGACTACATCGATCCTTACATGTTTGGTCGCGTGGATATCGATAAAGGCGCCACCTCCGTTGACCAGGCGAATACCGCTATCGGCGGCGCAGTGTCATTCCGTAACAAGACACCAGATGACTACCTGCGCCCAGGCAAAGAAACCTACTTTGGTTATCAGAGTGATTTCGACTCTTCCAACCGTAGCTGGCATAACGGCATCACAGCGGCAGCGGGCGATCAGGAGCTGCGCGGCATCTTTGTTTACAGCCGCCGCGATGGTCAGGAAACGCAGAATAACGATGCCAGCCGTGGCGCTTATCCCGCCAACTGGCACTCTGACGCACTGCTGGGCAGCGTGGTGTGGGAGCCAAATGACGCGCACAAAATTACCGGTACCGCAGACTTCTACCACAAAACCAATCACACCCATTACGACAGCTGGGATACCTCCGGCAATACCGTTTATGGCACCGCGCAGCAGCAGAGCGATACCCGTCGCTTTGGCTTGAGCCTGGCGGACGAATACACACCGTATAACGATTTCATCGACAGCCTGAATACGCGTATCTATTGGCAGCACACCGAAGCGCATGACAACACTTACATGCCTTCCAGCGCGTCAGCCTATGAAACGGTTTATTCGGACTACAATACCGACAGCTATGGCTTCGAAACGCGTCTGGCGAAAACCCTGGGCCGCCATGAAATCAGTGCGGGCCTGAATGGTCGTCTGGAAGATACCGAACGTCCATTCCGTCAATCGCCAACGCCAAGTACTTTCAGTGTGATCATGCAGCCAGAAGCGGACAGCCGCAGCTACACGCTGGGCGGTTTCGTGCAGGATAAGATCAACTTTGATCTGGATAGCCACAATCTGTCGGTGATCCCTGGCGTGCGCGTTGCGTACCAGAATACCAAACCGCAGAACCTCAGCAGCCTGACCACCGGCAGTACCGTACTGACCGAATCAGAAGTGGAAACGCTGTACGGCTCGGGCAACAGTGATACTCAGGTATTGCCGTCACTGGCATTCCAGTACGAGCTGACGCCAAACCTGATGACCTACCTGCAATACAAGCGTGGCGCGCAGTTCCCGAACGCCAGCCAGCTGTATGGTTCATGGAACCTTGGTTCCAGCTACGCGGGCAGCCAGCAGTACGCGCTGATCGGTAATCCGGATCTGAAAACTGAAACCAGTAACAACTTCGAATGGGGCCTGAAAGGGCAGCCGACTGAAGGCGTGGTAATGAACACGGCGGTTTACTATAACGCCTATAAAAACTTCATTGCATACAACCGTTACATGCGTTCGAGCAACCCGGAGAAATTCACCAACGTTCCGAGCAACATCTACACCACTTATCAGGCAGAGAACCGCGATAAAGCCTATATCTATGGTGCAGAGCTGAGTGGAAAAGTGAACTTCGGTACCTGGTTCGAGGAAGTGCAGGGCCTGAGCGCGCGCTTCGCCTTTAGCTATAACGAAGGTAAATCGAAGTCCAGCTACCTCGGCGACCGCTATGTCGATCTGGAAAGCGTACCACCAATGAAAGCGGTACTGGGTCTGGGTTGGGATGCACCACAGAATGAATACGGTGCAGCAGTTACCGCGACCTTCGTGAAAGGTAAAAAAGCCACCGCGACCAATCGCCAGAGCTATACCAACACCGGAACTGCACTGACGGATTCCACCACCGATTACGAACGTGTGCCAGGCTACGGCATGGTTGATCTGACGGCGTACTGGCAGGTGATGAAGAACGTCAAGCTGAGCGGTGGCGTGTACAACCTGACAGATCGCAAATATTGGGATTACCTGAGCAGCCGCGAAATGACCAGCGATACTGCGCAAGATCGTAATGATATCGCGCTGGCAACTCAGCCAGGCCGCACCTTCCAGCTCGGTGTGAACGTCGACTTCTAATCACTTTTTCGCCCTGCGTTCGCGCAGGGCCTTTTCATGGAGCAAGAGCAATGAACCCACGTTACGATCACTACCTCGCACTGAAAGGCGAACATCCGAAAAAGTATGCCCGCGATCTGGCGGCATTAATGGGCATTGGCGAAGCGCAGCTGTGTGAAGCGCGCGTCGGCCAGGATGCACAAGCGTTAAAAGCGGATTTCCCGGCGTTGCTGAAAGCGCTGGAAGCTGTTGGCGAAACCAAAAGCATCACCCGCAACGAATATGCGGTGCATGAGCAGGTAGGGAAATATGAAAACCTGCATCTCGGCGAACATGCCGGGCTGATTCTTAACCCGCGCGCGCTGGATCAACGTCTGTTCCCGGCACAATGGCACAGCGCTTTCTTCCTTCGTGAGCAGACCGCGCGCGGTGAGCGTCAAAGCATTCAGATCTTTGACCGCCACGCCGATGCGGTGCTGAAAATCTACACCACGGATAACACCAACATGGCGGCATGGGATGCGTTGATCGCCGAATTCAGCGTCGAAGCGGCTGCGCCACTTGATCCGCAACCTGCGGCTGCGCCGGAATATAGCCACGCTATTGATGCCGGAAAAGTGGAAGCTGAATGGCGCGCCATTACCGATGTGCATCAGTTCTTTGGCTTACTGAAGCGTCACAATATTTCTCGCCAGCAGGCGTTCCACGCGGTGCCTGACGATCTGGCGCGCCAGGTGAGTAATGATTCACTGGCCCAGTTGCTGGATCAGGCGCAGCAGGATGGTAACGAAATCATGATCTTTATCGGCAATCGCGGTTGCACGCAGATCTTCACCGGTGCGGTGGAGAAGCTGATGCCGATGGACAACTGGGTCAACATCTTCAACCCAACTTTCACCCTGCATCTGATGGCGGATCACATTGCCGAAAGCTGGGTCACGCGCAAACCAAGCGGTGATGGCTTCGTCACCAGCCTCGAACTCTTCGCTGCTGACGGCACGCAGATCGCACAGCTGTATGGTCAGCGTAGCGAAGGCACACCTGAGCAGGCGCGCTGGCGTGAGCAGGTCACGGCATTAGGAGCAACGGCATGAAACGTTTGACGCTGTTACTGCTGGGCGCGCTGGCACTGCCGACATGGGCCGCCGAGCGGGTGATTTCGATTGGCGGGGACGTCACGCAAATCATTTATGCGCTCGATGGGCAGGCTGATCTGGTGGCACGCGACAGCACCAGCCAGCATCCGGCGCAGGCCAATAAGCTGCCGGATATTGGCTATATCCGCCAACTCAACGCCGAAGGCATTCTGGCGCTGAAACCCACGCTGGTGCTGACCAGTGAGCTGGCGAAACCGTCGCTGGTATTGCAGCAGGTTGAGAGCGCGGGCGTGAAAGTGGTGGATGTCACCGGCAAAACCAGCCTTGATGCGATCCCGGAAAAAATCGCCACCATCGGCAAAGCGTTGCATCGTGAAGATGAAGCTAAAGCGCTGATTGAAAAAGTGAATAAGCAGCGTGCGCAGATTCCACAGCAGCCGTTGCCGGTGAAAGTGCTGTTTGTGATGGCGCATGGCGGCATGCGTACCCAGGCGGCAGGAAATCAAACCGGCGCAGATGCCGCCATTCGCAGTGCCGGTCTGGTCAACGCCATGGCCGCTATCCCGCATTATCAGCAACTGTCGCAGGAAGGGGTAGTGGCAGCGGCACCCGATCTGGTGGTGGTGGGTGAAGATGGCCTGCGCACGCTGGGTGGCGAGGATAAAATCTGGTCGCTGCCGGGCCTGGCGTTGACGCCTGCGGGTCAGCATCATGCGCTGCTGGTGGTGGACGAGATGGCACTGCTGAGCTTTGGTCTGGATACGCCAGAGACTATCGTTAAGCTGCGCAAAGCCGCTGAAGCGGTAAAACATGACTAATGCCGCCGTGATGCGCTGGCTGCTATTGATGGGCATCAGCATGGTGGTTTGCATGCTGATGGCCGCCAATTTCGGCGCGATGCCGCTCTCGATGCGCACCTTGTTTCATGCACCGCTCAGCGATATGGCGTGGCAGATCTGGCTCAATATTCGTCTGCCGCGCGTGCTGCTGGCGGTGCTGCTCGGTATGGCGCTGGCGGTATCCGGTGCGGTGATGCAGGGCTTGTTCCGCAACCCGCTGGCCGATCCTGGTTTGCTGGGTATCAGCAGTGGTGCCGGGCTGGCGGTGGCGGTGTCGATTGTGGTGCCACTGAGCTTACCACCGCTGCTGGCGCTGTGGTTACCCTCGATTGCGGCATTTATTGGCAGCCTGATTGTCACGCTGCTGATCTTTAGTTTTAGCCGCCTGGCGTTGGGAAATCTGTCACGTTTACTGCTGATTGGTATCGCGATTAATGCCCTGTGCGGTGCGGCAGTTGGGGTGCTTTCCTGGCTCAGTAATGATCAACAGCTTCGCCAGCTGGCGCTGTGGGGCATGGGCAGTTTGAGCGCCGCGCAATGGCCGAGTCTGGCGGTGTGTGCGGTACTGATCCTTCCTGGGCTGGTTGCCATTCAGACCCGTGCGCGCCGTCTTAACCTGCTGCAACTGGGCGAGGAAGATGCGCACTACATGGGGATTGATGTGAAGCGCACCCAGCGCGAGCTGCTGGTGCTGAGCGCACTGCTGGTGGGCACGGCGGTATCTGTAAGCGGAATTATCGGCTTTGTCGGGTTAGTGGTGCCGCACGTGATGCGTTTCTGTGTCGGTAGCGATCATCGCTGGATGTTGCCGGGCTCCGCGTTAGCGGGTGCGATTTTGCTGTTACTGGCGGATACGCTGGCACGCACAGTGGTGATCCCCGCAGAGATGCCGGTGGGTTTACTCACCAGTTTACTGGGGGGGCCGTGGTTTCTCTGGCTGATTCTGCGCCAGCAAAGGGGGATGAATGAGTGATTCAATGCAGGCTCGCGGCCTGCGTTTTAGCCATGGTGCGCGTGCACTGATTGATGATGTCTCCGTCACCTTCGCGCCAGGCGAGATGATCGCCCTGATTGGCCCCAACGGCGCGGGCAAATCCACCTTACTGCGTCTGCTGACCGGGTTTCTGACGCCTGATGCGGGTGAATGTTGGCTGGGCGATCGTCCGTTGAATGAGTGGCCGCGTGAGCCACTGGCGCAACGTCGCGCGGTAATGCGTCAGCAAAACAGTGTGACTTTCCCGCTGCCTGCCGAAGAGGTGGTGGCGATGGGGCGTGCGCCCTGGCCTGCCAGTAAATCCAAAGCGGTGATTGAGGAAGTGATGCAGATTACCGGCAGCCTTGAGCTGGCAAAGCGTGATTATCGCTCGCTTTCGGGTGGGGAGCAGCAGCGGGTGCAACTGGCGCGGGTACTGGCGCAGTTGTGGCACGATGATGGCCCGCGCGGCTGGCTGTTTCTGGATGAGCCGACCTCGGCACTGGATCTGTTTTGGCAGCAGTACAGTTTGCGTCTGCTGCATAAATTGACGCGCAACGGGCGCTTCAGCGTCTGTACCGTGCTGCACGATCTCAATCTGGCTTCGCTGTGGTCCGATCGTATTTTGTTGCTGCATCAGGGCAAGCTGGTGGCGCAGGGCGCGCCGCAAGAGGTGATGACAGAAAGCACGCTGACGCGCTGGTATCAGGCGGACCTGCACGTGGTGATGCCACAAGAGCAGGGAAGGCCGCAGATTCAGCTGCGGGCGTAATGCTTGTCAGTTAAGCGACTGACAGTAACGCCGTCTGGAGCCGCACCGGGGCTGGCGGTCCTCGCGCCGCTACGCGGTGCCTTCACTTCACTCGTCTGCCTTAACGGACCGGTGCCGATGTAACATCCATGTTCCAGCGCCACCTTTCGCCCGCGTCCTGCGGGCTCTCCTGGCAGACTCATTCCGTTCAGCGCTGCGGATGCCAGCCCCGGTGCGGCCCCAGCCGGCTCATTAGCTTCAGTGCGGGTTGTCAAAAAGGGCACATTGTCTGAAGCTCTGACGCCTCTGCTGCCCCCTCAGGGTTATCCGCAGCGCTGAGACTTTTACGTTGGGCCAGGAGCCCCACGCGGGGAGGCGTAGGGCAGTTCGCGGCCGACCATGGATGGTCATCCGCGAACGGTCCGTCCGGCACGACGTGGAAGTCGAAGGCACCGCTTTAGCGGCGCGAGGACGGCCCTGAGGGGGCAGTAGTGGCGGCAGAGCCCGCACTGAACAGTCAGGCCACTTATCAATAAGCAGCCTGAGTTCTTAAATGACAAGCATTACGCCATTTATGGCGACCAAATCGTTAGCGACAATCCACAATCAATCGGCCGCGTACTTCACCTGCCAGCAGCGCTTCGGCACCTTCACGCGCTTCACTCAACGGGATCACTTTGGTTAACTGCTTCAGCAGTGCGCCATCCACCAGCTCTGCCAGTCGCTGCCACGCCTGCTGGCGCAACGGCTTGGCACACATCACGCTATCGACACCGGCCAACACCACACCGCGCAGAATAAATGGCGCCACGCTGGTGGGCAGATCCAGACCTTGCGCCATGCCGCAGACAGCGACCACGCCATCGCGTTTGATGCCTGCCAGCACATTGGCCAGCGTATGGCTGCCAACGCTATCAATCGCCGCAGCCCAACGCTCTTTCGCCAGTGGTTTACCCGGCGCGCTCAGTTCGCCGCGATCGATAATCGAGGTCGCTCCCAAGGTATTGATCAGGTAATCACTGTCGCTGGCGCGGCCGCTGGAGGCGACGACCTCATAGCCCAAGCGCGACAGCAGGCTGACGCTAAAACTGCCCACGCCACCGCTGGCACCCGTCACCAAAACGGGACCGTGCTGCGGCGTGATGCCCTGTTTTTCCAGTGCCAGCACACACAGCATGGCGGTGAAACCGGCTGTGCCAATCGCCATGGTTTGCAGCGGACTCAGTGCCGCCGGGACTTTTACCAGCCAGTCCCCGGAAACACTGGCCTTCTGCGCCAGACCGCCCCAGTACTTCTCACCCACGCCCCAGCCAGTGAGCAGGGCGACATCATCCGGCTGCCACTCAGGGTGGCGGCTGTTGATCACGCGACCGACAAAATCGATACCGGGCACCATCGGAAACTGCCGCACAATCGGCCCTTTATTGCAGATGGCAAGTGCGTCTTTGTAGTTGAGCGTAGAGTAGCTGACTTCGAGAGTGACATCCTGGTCGGGCAACTGTTTTTCTGAGAGATCCTGCAGGGATGTGCGGTATCCCTGTTCATCATTTTCAATGACCAATGCCTTGAACATGCAGCCTCCGGCTGGTTGAGGAAAGTTACTGGCATCTTACGCCTCTCAAATAAGGGAACAACAGGCTTCTGGTAATACCTTGCATAAATTTTCATAACACAAAGATATTTAAGCGTTTTTATCATGGCTTGATCTGATAATGCATTATTAATCAAATGGTTATATATTGTTGATTATGCGTAGAAATCTCTTTGCACGGGTTGTTCCAGTAAAAAAAAGATGCCATCATTGCGCCCCAGTTCATTACCTTCCGCCTGACCACTGAGGACGCTGCCATGCTCGTAACACTGCGCATTCGCCACCCGCGTTTCTCCGTCATCTGTTGTTCGCATTTCTCGCTCACCATGCGGTGAGGCCAGCTTAACGCGCTATGCTTTTGGACATGACTAAAGACAGACGCGATCTGACTTTACTGATGTCTATCGGTTGTGGTGGTTGAACCGCCCGAAGTGACGTTATTCGCCGGGGAAATTTCCTCATTGCTGTGCCACTGGCACTCACTCATCCTTCATTACGGGGATTTGTGTTATGAATCCATTGAAAATCGCTGCCAGCGTAGCGGTAGCACCAAGCCTCAGCCTGAACACCGCACGTGATGTGGTGACGCTGGACAATACTGATTTTACGGATGTGGCGGCGGTTGTCGTCTCACTGGCGGATACGCGCAGCGGCGTGTTAACGCTGTTGCGCCAGACCGGCTTTAATTTGCCGGTGTTTGTGGCTAACGCGTTCGATGAAGAAGTGCTAAAGCTGCCGGGCGTGACCGGCGAAATCAATGGCGCTGAGGAAGAGTGGGAGGCGCTTGAAGACGCCGCGCAAGCCTATGAATCTGACCTGCTGCCGCCATTCTTCGATACGCTCACCCGCTATGTCGATATGCAGAACAGCACCTTTGCTTGCCCTGGCCATCAGGGCGGTGCGTTTTTCCGCAAACATCCGGCGGGCCGTCAGTTCTATGAATTCTATGGCGAGAACGTCTTCCGTTCCGATATGTGCAACGCCGACGTCAAATTAGGTGATTTGCTGATCCATGAAGGATCAGCCAAAGATGCGCAGAAGTTTGCCGCCAAAGTCTTTAACGCCGACAAAACCTACTTCGTGCTGAATGGCACCTCCAGCGCCAATAAAGTGGTGACCAACGCCATGCTGACCCGGGGCGACCTGGTGTTGTTCGACCGTAACAACCACAAATCTAACCACCACGGCGCGCTGATTCAGGCGGGAGCCACGCCAGTGT
The DNA here is from genome assembly GCF_059412425.1 of Pantoea sp. CFCC18177. Classification (NCBI taxonomy): domain Bacteria; kingdom Pseudomonadati; phylum Pseudomonadota; class Gammaproteobacteria; order Enterobacterales; family Erwiniaceae; genus Pantoea; species Pantoea sp. CFCC18177. The sequence goes on along the minus strand of NZ_JBNBPL010000011.1, from coordinate 139,177 downwards.
ATCTGGAAGCGGCCCGCAACCCGTTTGGCTTTATTGGTGGCATTGATGCGCACTGTTTCGATGAGGCTTATCTGCGTGAGCAGGTACAAAAAGTGGCGCCGCATCGTGCCAAAGATCAGCGTCCGTTCCGTTTGGCAATCATCCAACTCGGCACCTACGACGGCACCGTGTATAACGCGCGTCAGGTGGTGGACCGCATCGGCCACCTGTGTGATTACATCCTGTTTGACTCCGCGTGGCTGGGCTACGAGCAGTTTATTCCGTTGATGGCAGGCTGCTCGCCGCTGACGCTGGAACTCAACGAAAACGATCCCGGCATTTTTGTTACGCAGTCGGTGCATAAGCAGCTGGCGGGTTTCTCCCAGACTTCGCAAATCCACAAAAAAGACAACCACATCCGCGGGCAGAAACGCTTCTGTCCTCATAAGCGTTTGAACAATGCCTTTATGCTGCACGCCTCAACCAGCCCGTTCTATCCGCTGTTTGCTGCTCTGGATATCAACGCCAAAATGCACCAGGGCGATGCGGGGCGCAGCATGTGGCATGACTGCGTCACCCATGGCATTGATGCACGTAAAGCGATTCTGGAACGCTGCGAGATGATCCAACCGTTCGTGCCAGAGAAAGTGCACGGCAAGCTGTGGCAATCCGCCGAAACCGACGCGATTGCTGCCGATCCTGCTTACTTTAGCTTTGAACCGGGCGCTAAATGGCACGGATTCGCGGGTTACGACGAGGGGCAATATTTAGTCGATCCCTGCAAGCTGCTGCTGACCACGCCAGGCATTGATGCCGCCAGCGGTGAGTACACCAGCTTTGGTATTCCGGCGACCATCCTGGCGAACTATCTGCGTGAAAACGGCATTGTGCCAGAGAAGTGCGACCTCAACTCCATCCTGTTCCTGCTGACCCCAGCGGAGAACACCGAGAAGATGGCGCACCTGGTGGCGATGCTGGAGCAGTTTGAAAACCACGTGAAAGAGGATGCGCTGCTGGCGGAAGTGCTGCCGAGTGTTTATCGCAAGAATATTGAGCGCTACAAAGGCTACACGCTGCGCCGCCTGTGCCAGGAAATGCACGATCTTTATGTTAGCTACGATGTGAAAGATCTGCAGAAGGCGATGTTCCGTGAGGCGTGCTTCCCGAAAGTGGAGGTGAACCCGCAGGATGCGCATCAGGCCTATATTCGTGGTGAAGTTGAGCTGGTGCCGATTGCCAAAGCAGAAGGCCGCATTGCAGCCGAAGGTGCCTTGCCATATCCACCAGGCGTGCTCTGTGTGGTGCCGGGTGAAGTGTGGGGCGGTGCGGTACAACGCTACTTCCTCGCGCTGGAAGAGGGGATAAATCTGTTGCCTGGCTTCTCACCGGAGCTGCAAGGGGTTTACACCGAGGAAGATGAGAGCGGTCGTAAGCATCTGGTGGCGAATATGATGGTGTAAACGGTGCGGTTTATTACCCTCACCCTAACCCTCTCCCGCAAGCGGGAGAGGGGACTTTTTAGGTAGTGCACATATTACCTAAGTGCTGGATCTGCCCCTTCTCCCGCGACCACCCACTCCGTCAATACCGATGATAACTGCGCTGCGCCTGGCTCACTTTATACAGATAACGGCGAGATTCAGCTGACGGATGGTTGGTGGTCAGCGTCTGATAAACCTGGCTCGGCGACATGCCGTTGATGGTTGAGAAGGCGCGATCTTTATCGCTGGAGAAGACGCGCAGTACGCTTCCCGCACCGCCGTTGTAAGCGGTAATCACCGCATAACGACGTGACAGCGGATCCTGAATTCCACCTAAATAACTCTTCTGCAGCAGCGACAGATACGCGGTACCGGCATCAATGTTATTGGCTGGGTCCAGCAGATAGCTGCGGCTTGGTTTGCCCCATTTCCCTTTCATACGGAACACATCCACCCCGGCCGTATGCTGAACGACCTGCATTAAGCCCAGAGCATCAGAGTTGCTCACCGCATAGGGGTTGAAGCTCGATTCGGTCTGCATAATCGCCAGAATCAAGGATGCATCAACGCCATACTCTTCAGCCGCTTTACGTACCAGCGGCAGGTATTTGTGCGCACGTTTGTCGAGGTGGTTCGGCACCATTGGAATGGTGACAGACCAGATCACATGCAGGCCGGAGGTGCGTTTTTGCAGCTTGTTCTGAATCAGGTAATCCGCAAAGCTGGCGGCGCGACCCTGCCAGCGAATCGGTTGACCGGTGTTATCCAGCACCTGACCGTAAAGCAGCGGCTCTTTACTGATCTGGATATCGTTGGCATCGGAGTAGAGATCAACATTACCCGGATCGTCACCGATTAATAGCGTGGTAATGATCGCCTGGCGCAAGCTGGCCATTGGATCGGTACCGGCGATGGTCTCAATGGTGATGCTACCGCTGTCGAAGTTGATGTGACTGCGGGTGTAATAGCTGTCGCTGTATTTGACGTAATCCTTTGGTCCGGCGATCAGAACCTCATTGATTCCCCAAATATTTTCAATGTTGGCGGCAAACTGCCCCATCAGAATGTCGAAACCGTTGGTGTCCTTAACCCACTCTTCATGATACTGCGATTGTTTTTGTCCGGAGCAGGAAACCAAAAGTGGTGCAATCACCAACAGGGCTATCAGTTTTTTATTCATTGTAAATGCGTGCCTGATTCGAAAAAGAGGGCCTCAAAGGGAGGCCCTGAACGGTTATTTTTCCGGCGGGGTGAAACCTTCGATGTGCACATCTTTGCCTTCGAACAGGAAATTGATCATCTCCTTCTCCAGCACTTTGCGATCTTCCGGGTTCATCATGTTGAGCTTCTTCTCGTTGATCAACATGGTCTGCTTGGACATCCACTGCTGCCAGGCTTCTTTAGAAATCTCGTTATAGATGCGCTTGCCAATCTCACCAGGATAGAGCTGAAAGTCCTGACCTTCAGCGTCGCGTTGCAGAAACGTACAAAAAATGGTGCGGCTCATTACTCTTCCTCTTCGATCATGCTTGAACGCAGTGATAACTGCTGGGGATGGCGCAGTTCATGCAGTAAGCGCTCAACCGGCGCTGCCAATCCCACTGACGGTGGTTGCGCTAAGTTATACCAGAGACCGCTCGCTTCATCCATCAGCGACCCGGCAGAAGGCCACGCCAGCCACATAGGCACAATATCTAAGTGGAAATGGCTAAAGGTGTGACGAAATGTCGTTAATTGCTGGGGTTTGGCATGAATACCGCGCTCGGCGAGCCAGTCAGTTAGCGCTTGCTCACTGGTGAACTGTGGGAAGCAGAACAAGCCGCCCCACAGGCCCACTGGTGGGCGCTGTTCGAGGAATACCTCGTCACCATGCTGAATCATCAAGAACCAGCCACTGCGTTCTGGAATGGTCACTTTGGGTTTCTTGCCCGGATACTCAGTCCAGCTGCTGTTGGCGTAAGCCACACAGCCATTGCTCAATGGGCAAATTTCACACTTAGGGCGTGAGCGAGTGCATACTAACGCGCCAAGATCCATCATCGCCTGGTTGAACTGACTGACCCCTTCAGCGGGCGTAACCTCTTCACTGATCTGCCACAAACGTTTCTCTACGTCTTTCTTCCCCGGCCAACCGCCCACGGCATAGCAGCGAGCCAGCACGCGTTTGACGTTGCCATCCAGAATCGGGAAATGCAGGCCCAACGACAGTGACAGTACGGCTCCAGCGGTAGATCTCCCCACGCCAGGCAGTGCGGCGACATCATCAAAATTGCGCGGGAATTCGCCACCGTGCTTATCGACCACCTGTTTCGCCGCTTTATGCAAATTGCGCGCACGGGCGTAGTAGCCGAGACCGGTCCATAGGTGCAGCACTTCATCCAGCGGTGCCGCAGCCAGATCGGCGATCGTCGGGAAACGCGCCATAAAGCGTTCAAAGTATGGGATAACGGTGGCAACTTGCGTCTGCTGCAGCATCACTTCAGAGAGCCACACCTTATAAGGTGTCTTCTCTTGCTGCCATGGCAGAGTTTTACGGCCAAAGCGGTGATACCACTCCAGCACCTGTTGCGCGAACAGCGGCGCTTGCATCATTAGAAGGAAATTTTCCGTGTTTACTCTACAATCAGGCAGGAATTCCAGCACAGAGACATCAGGGTGTAAACCGGAAGATTGCAAAGGCTTGCTTCTGCTATCTAACTTTGCATAATGCCCGTTTCCCAGAATAGGCTAACCAGCAGGCTTCAACATGATAAATGACGTCATCACCCCAGAATTTGATGAGAACGGGCGGCCATTACGCCGTATCCGCAGTTTTGTGCGTCGCCAGGGGCGCTTAACTAAGGGACAGCAGCTGGCTCTTGATAATTACTGGCCGGAGATGGGCGTCGAGTTTCAGCAAGAGCCGCTGGATATGGTGGCGCTGTTTGGCCGCGAAGCCCCGGTTGTGCTGGAGATTGGTTTTGGCATGGGCGCCTCGCTGGTGACCATGGCGCAGAACAATCCCCATCAGAACTTCCTCGGCCTGGAAGTGCATGCGCCGGGTGTCGGTGCGTGTCTGGCCTCGGCCAAAGAGGCGGGCGTGGAGAATCTGCGTGTGATGTGCCACGACGCTGTCGAAGTGCTGCAGCAGATGATCCCGGATAACTCGCTGCGTATGGTGCAGCTGTTCTTCCCGGACCCATGGCATAAAGCGCGCCACAATAAACGTCGCATTGTGCAGGTACCTTTTGCTGAGCTGGTGATGCGCAAGCTAAAGCTGGGCGGCGTCTTCCACATGGCAACGGACTGGGAAGATTATGCGACGCACATGCTGGAAATCATGAGCAGCGTGGACGGGTATAAAAACCTGTCAGAAAGTCACGATTACGTGCCGCGTCCTGAAACGCGTCCGTTAACCAAATTTGAGCAGCGCGGGCAGCGATTGGGCCACGGCGTATGGGATCTGATGTTTGAGAGGGTGAAATAATGGCCGTACAGCGTAGCCGTCGTTTACGTAAAAAACTGCATATTGATGAGTTTCAGGAGTTAGGCTTCTCGGTTGCCTGGCGTTTTGCCGAAGGCACCACTGAAGAGCAGATTGATGCCACTCTGGATCAGTTCATCACTGAAGTGATTGATCCTAATGGCCTGGCTTATGATGGCAGCGGTTATCTGGTGTGGGAAGGTCTGGTTTGCCTGCAGGAAACCGGTAAATGCACCGATGAGCACCGCGAGTTAGTGCGTAAGTGGCTGGAGAAGCGCGACCTGTCAGATGTCCAGGTGACTGAACTCTTTGACGTTTGGTGGGACTAAGTAATTTATTAGTCTGAGATCTCGCTTCAGGCTAGCTCACTTGCGTATTGGGCACCGGGCAGTGCTCGTAACCCTCACGTACTCATGTACGCTCCGGTTACTGTGCGCTGGCCGTCACCCAATTCGCTGCGCCGCCTACGCCTGACCTGCTTTCACAGCAAAGGCGTGGGCGGCTTTTATTTAAGGAAGATTTCATGGTTCGTAAGGCTCTTCTTACCGCACTGCTGCTGGCCGCAGCGACGCAGGCGCAGGCTGATTATCAGTGCAGCGTTAATCCCCAGGATGATGTGATTATCAAACCGCAGAGCGTGCAGGTGGTGGGCACCAACGGTAACCTCGAAATCTCTCCGCAGGGTGATGTGACCTTTAACGGTCAGAAAGCCAATGTCGATAATGCGACACGCCAGAAAGCCATTGATTACCAGAACGCATTGCGCCGTGATTTACCTTGGGTTGATAACGGTGCCTCTACACGTCTGGAGCGCAGCCGTATTGCACTGGATAAAGTGATTGTGGAAAAACTCGGGGCGAACAGCAACGTGCGTAATCGCCTCACCACTCTGGATGGTCAGCTGAAACAGCAGATGAACCGTATTATCGAGCATCGTCCCGATGGTTTGACCTTCCACCATCAGGCGATTGATCAAGTGCGCGCAGACGGCGAAAAGCTGGTGCAAAGTACGCTCGGCGGGATTATGCAGGATAGCCTGAACGAGATGGGCAGCAGCCAGGCGGCGAGCGGTAGCAATCCATTGCAGGCGATTATGGGCAATTTGGGTGGCTTACAGCAGGCGGTTCAGGCTGAGTGGAAGAATCAGGAACAAGATTTCCAGAACTTCGGGCACGAGGTGTGTAACCGGGTGACGGATCTGGAAGGCCAACGCAAAGCACTGACGCAGAGCGTTAAAGGTTAATAAACGTAGCGACGCGATCAATCGCGCCGCTACGTCTCAATCATTACTCGCTTTTGGCTTCTTCTGCTGTCGCTTTATTGCTGGCGACATAGTTGTAGATAACCAACAAGGCGAAGCAGCCGGTGATGATCATCATGATCATCCCTTTATCCAGGTAGCGTGCCATATTGCCGAGGATGATGCCGGTGACGCCAAAATCGGTGTCGGAGAAGGTGGTATTGGTCAGCCCAATCGCACCCAGCACGGGTAACAGTGCCACTGGCAGGAAGGTGATGAGGATACCGTGCGCAAAAGCACCCAGCATCGCACCGCGTTTCCCACCGGTCGCATTACCAAACACCCCCGCCGTCGCACCACAGAAGAAGTGCGGCACCACACCTGGCAAAATCAGCACCCAGTGCAGTTGTCCGAGGAAGAACAGCCCGACCAAGCCACCAACGAAGCTGGAGATAAAGCCCACCAGTACCGCATTAGGTGCATACGGGAAGACGATTGGGCAATCCAGAGCCGGGCGTGCATTCGGCACCAGCTTTTCCGAGAAGCCGGTGAAGGCCGGGACGATTTCCGCCAGAATTAAGCGCACACCCTGCAGGATAATAAACACACCAGCTGCAAAGGTAATCGCCTGCACGAACGAGTACACCAGATAGTTCTGGCCATGGCTAAACTGACTCTCTACATATTCCCGGCCAGCAGACACCGACAGAATAAAGTAAATAATCATCATGGTGAGTGAGATGGAGATGGTGCTGTCACGCAAAAAACTGAGGTTTTTTGGCATGTTCATCTCTTCAGTGGATTTCGAACCTTTACCCACTAATGAACCAATCCAACCTGACAGCACGTAGCCCACGGTTCCGGTATGTGCTAACGCAACCTGGTCGTGGCCGATGATTTTACGCATATGAGGTTGCGCGATAGCCGGGAAGATCGCCATCAGCATGCCGAGAGTGAGCGAGCCGGTATAAATCAGCTGCACACCTTCGAAACCCGCCACCGACAAAATAATGGCAATCATACAGGCCATATAGAACGTCACGTGGCCTGAAAGATAGATGTATTTCAGACGGGTGAAGCGCGCCACAATGATATTGGCCACCATACCAAACGCCATAATCAGCGTGGTGGGTGCGCCGTACTTCTCTAAAGCAATGGAAACCATCGCCTCATTATTTGGAATGATTCCCTGTACATCAAAAGCGTGTTTGAAGATATCGCCGAGTGGGGTTAACGAACCCACCAACACCGTTGCGCCACCTGCCAACACCAGAAAACCCAGGATAGTTTTTACCGTGCCCTTGATGATGTCCGGGAACGGTTTTCTTTGTGCAATCAGTCCAAACATCGCCACCAAACCAACCAGAATGGAGGGGACTTTCAGCACGTCGACAACTACCAGTAAAAGGTTTTGTATAAACATAATAACCTCAGCGGTAAATGTTTTATTTTCAGTAGGTTGAGAGTGTTATTTATTGAAGTAACTACGAACTTTTTGCTCAATCTCTTTCAGATCAATGATGTTGTTAATGATGATCACTTTGTCTTCTGGAAGATTGGCGCTATAGGCAATGTCTTTTGCCATCACAAACACGTCTGCTACATCAGGCGTCACAGAACCCAAATCGGAATGTTCGACGTCAGCGGTGACATCAATCATTTTCAGCACTTTCTTGATGTTCATTTCCATCATGAAGCTGCTTCCCAGGCCGGAGCCACAAACTGCCATTATTTTCATCGTTGACCTCGTTAATTTTTAAACGGAATGATTAATTGTCTGATAACAAATGGGTGCTGAGTTCAGCTTGATTGGTGCTGCTGAAGATCTGTGCCATTTTTTCCTCATCGGAAAGGACTTCAGCCAGCTGAGAAATCATTTCGATATGGCTGTTGCTGTCCGGTGCGGAGAACATAAACAGGATGTCTACCGGGTCGTTTTCATCCGCATCAAAAGAGACCCCCTGCGCCAGTTTGAGCACGGATAACGCCAGCTTTTTAGCCCCTTGCTCGGGTCGGGCATGCGGCATGGCGATGCGCGGCGCAATCACAAAATAGGGTCCAATTTCCAGCTTCTGCTGGATGATGGTGTCAATGTAATCCTGCGTAATCGCCCCTTCCTGCAGCAAAGGACGTCCTGCCACCTCAATCGCCTCCTGCCAGTTTGAGATGTTATCGAGGTACTGAATTTTTTCTTCATTCAGCCATTTAGCGAGATGCGCCATGGTGATCTCCTGAAGTCAATGTGACTGAAGCTGTCATCATTTCCATGATGAGATGTACAGTCATGTTTGAATGAAATTCCCTGGTATTGGTGGTGTTTTTAATCGTCAGTCTTAGCTTCTCTGTGCTGATGAGAAGATTTTTTGCCTTAACTTACTAATAATTATTGTTATTAGTTAAGCGAGTAAAAAACTCATTAGTTAAAGATGTCTAGTCATCTTGATAATGCTCCTCGACCTGTACAGATACAATATGTAATATTGAAATCTGGCTGGACATGTTGCTATTGAATGCAAAAGCGTTAACTGGATCACATCCATAAGCGGTGGAGGTGGCGCAATGAAAATAAATTCAGGCATACGTGTTGAGTCACCGAGCGCAACTTTGCACTCGCACACTTATTGGGAAGCATGTTGATGGCCGATGGCATTACCGAGAAGCAAAAAGAGGTGCTCGATTACCTCCTGCAAAAAATCAAAGATGACGGGCTGCTGCCGGGTGACAAACTGGACACCGAAATTGCGATTGCCAAAAACATCGGTATCACGCGGGCGACGGTACGCGAAGCCACACGCATTCTCATTGAGCAGCAGCGCATTTATCGGGTGAAGGGCTCGGGGCTGTTCGTCGGCTCGACCGGAAAAAGCGATCACGTTGGCCGATTTCACGCATTGTCCCCCTTTGATTTTCAGGCGCAAAAGAAAGGGTACAAAGGGGTTCGAAAAGTTATCACCGTCAGCATCATGCAAGTCCCTACCGCTGACATGGCTCAGGCGTTGCGCATCAAGCCGAACGATCAAATTTATAAAGTGGTGCGTCTGATGAGCTTCGACGACATTCCGGTCGCGCTGGAATATAACCACTTTCCGGTCAGCATGTTTAGCAGCATGGAATTCAGCAAGCTGGAAATATCCAAATACTCCTACATTGAGCAGATCACCGGTAAGAAGGTGCAGCGCAGGGAACAGCACTTAAATGCCATCAATGTGACGGATGAAGAGCAGATTAGATTGCTGAATTTCAATCAGAATGGTGCGGCGTTAGAGATTTATGAAACGGTCTATCTTGATGATGGCGCACCTTGTGAGGTGAACATCGCCATTATTAATACGCAGTTGCTGCAGCTCAGACAAAATACCGAAAGGCCATAACGGATAACCCAGTATTCACTGGGCCATCCGCATATCATTACTTCTCTTCAGGCAGGAACAGCTCTAACAGAGAGTTCAGGAACAGTTTCCCTTTCTCCGTGATTTGCCAGTGTTCTGCGGTTTCATCCACGTAGCCGGCGACAATCGCCTGGTCTATCTGTGGTCGAATCTCCTGCTCATCCAGCCCGGTGTAGCGGCGGAAATCTGCGCGCGGTGCCGCTTCCAGCAAGCGGAATCGGTTCATGAAGAATTCAAACGCTTTATCTTCGTTCTCGACGTCGTGCTGCTTATCGAGGTAGTTACCCTTCATAAATCCGCGTGGATGCCGGGTTTTCACCGTGCGCACAATCCGACCGTCCGGCTGGGTGAGCTTGCCATGAGCGCCACAGCCAATGCCGAGGTAGTCACCGAAGCGCCAATAGTTGAGATTGTGTTCGCAGCGATAGCCCGGTTTGGCGTAGGCTGAGGTTTCATACTGCTGATAGCCCGCGGCGCTCAGCAACTGATGACCTTGCTCAAAGATGTCCCACAGCGCATCGTCATCGGGCAGTTTCGGCGGACGCGAGCCAAACAGCGTGTTGGGCTCAATGGTCAGCTGATACCACGACAGATGTGGCGGATTGAGCGCAATCGCCTGACGCAAATCGTCCAGCGCCTCTTCCAGAGACTGATCCGGCAAGCCGTGCATCAGGTCGAGGTTGAAACTGCGCAGGCCCAGCCCGGCCGCCAGGTGCGCCGCGCGGACCGCTTCTTCGGGTCCGTGAATACGACCCAGACGCTCCAGCTTCTGTGGGCTAAAACTTTGCACGCCAATCGAAATACGGTTGATGCCGGCTTTCTGGTAGCCGCTGAAACGGTCCGCTTCAACGGTGCCCGGATTGGCTTCCATGGTGATTTCTGCATCGGCTGCTAACGGCAGGCGCGCACGCACGCCATCCATTAGCATCTGCATCGCATTGCTGCTCAGCAGGCTCGGTGTACCGCCACCAATAAAGATGGTGCGCACTTCACGTCCGGCGGTGAGCGGCAAATCCTGTTCGAGATCGTTGAGCAGGTGCTGCACATACTCGATGTGCGGCACCTCGCCTTTTAACGCGTGAGAGTTGAAATCACAGTATGGACACTTCTGCACACACCACGGAATGTGGATGTAGAGGCTTAACGGAGGTAACTCAGGCATTGCGCATCGCTTCCAACAACAGCGTCAATGCTTTGCCACGATGAGAAACGGCACGCTTCTCATCTTTCGCCAGCTCACCGGCGGTTTTGCCCAGTTCCGGCACGTAGAAAATCGGGTCATAGCCGAAGCCGCCTTCGCCGGCCGCGGCACGGGTGATTTCGCCCGCCCAGCTACCGTGGAACACCAATGGCGTCGGATCCGCCGCGTGGCGCACATATACCAGCACGCAATGAAACTGCGCCTGACGTTGGCCATCTGGCACATTTTCCAGCGCGACCAGCAGCTTTTCCAGGTTCTGCTGATCGCTGGCGTCGAGGCCGGCGTAGCGTGCAGAGTAGATGCCCGGCGCACCGCCGAGTGCATCCACCGCCAGACCGGAGTCATCGGCAATCGCAGGCAGGCCAGTAATCTGCGCCGCATGGCGTGCTTTGAGGATGGCATTTTCAATGAAGGTCAGGCCGGTTTCTTCCGCTGACTCCACGCCCAACTCGGTTTGCGCCACGATATCCAGGCCAAAAGCCGCTAACAAATCGGCCAGTTCACGAACTTTGCCCGGATTACCGGTGGCGAGTACAACTTTTTGCATAACAGTTCCAGATTAACGAATTACAGCAGGTACCAAAGGCCTGGGAACAGGTCCATGCCGAGGAAATTCAGCGCGTAGAGCACCAGAATTACAATCATGGCAGAGAAATCGATGCCGCCCATGGCAGGCAGAATGCGGCGAATCGGTGCCATCAGCGGCTCAGTCAACTGAATCAACACGTAATCAATCGGGCCGCGACCCTGGCTGATCCAGCTCATCAGTGAACGGATGATGATGACCCAGAACACCAGATAACCGGCAGATTTTACTAATGACAACAAGCCCACCAGCAGGTTGGTCGGGTCAACGGAGAACACCCCGACCTGAATCAGCAGCAGCACCGGATATTTAAGCGTAGTCAGGACAAACGCCAACACCAGTGAGGCGGTATCAATCGGGCCCAGCGCCGGTAACACGCGGCGCAGCGGCTTAATGATTGGCTGAGTAATCTTCACCACAAACTGTGACAGCGGGTTATAGAAGTCACAGCGTGACCACTGCATCCAGATACGCAGCAGCAGTACCATCACGTACAGGTCGATCAGCGTTTTGACTAAAAACGTCATTGTTAACATGAGGTTCCTCAATTATTGTTGTGAAGGTCGCGCATAATCCCGCGCGCCAAAAACGGCGGTGCCAATGCGCACCATGGTGCTGCCAGCGGCGATTGCCGCATCCATGTCGTCGCTCATTCCCAGAGAAAGCGTATCGACGTCAGGGTAATCCTGTTTGAGGGCGTGAAACGCGCTCGCCATCTGCTGGCAGACGGCCAACTGACGATCATAGTCTGATTCTGGTGCCGGAATTGCCATCAATCCCCGCAAGCGCAAATGCGGCAGTGCCGCGATCTGCTGAGCCAGCTCTGAAACGGCCTCCAGCATGATGCCAGATTTGCTGTTCTCGTCACTGATATTTACCTGAATTAACACGTTAAGCGGTGGCAGTGCTGCCGGACGCTGGTCGTTAAGACGCTGTGCAATACGCAGGCGGTCAACGGTGTGGCACCAGGCAAAGTTTTCCGCCACCAGGCGACTCTTATTGGATTGTAGCGGCCCGATAAAGTGCCATTGCAGATCAGGATGTGCGGCCAGCTCAGCCACTTTTTCAACCCCCTCCTGCACGTAATTTTCACCGAAGGCGAGCTGCCCGGCAGCGATAGCATCTGCGACGGCGCTCGCAGGTTTAGTTTTACTCACTGCAAGCAGGGTAATTTCTTCTGGCGCGCGACCGCAACGTGCGGCAGCGGCGGCGATGCGCTCACGCACTTGCTGTAAGTTGTGCTCAATGGAAGTCATAGTCAGGAGAAGTTAAATGGATTTGGATGAAGTAGTGGCCCTTAGTGTAAAGCATAACGCCGCCGATCTGCACCTTTGCAGCGGACTTTTGCCACACTGGCGACGGCAAGGCCAGCTGGAGCCGATTCCTCAGCAGGGCGAACTGGCTGCTGACTGGCTGGACGCGTTTATTGAGCAGTGGATGAGTGGTGTGCAACAAGAAGAGTTGGAAGAGAACGGACACGTCGATTTCGCCATCACCCTACAAAGCGGCGTCAGGCTGCGTGCCAATATGTTTATGCAGCGGCAGGGCTTATCGCTGGCTCTGCGATTGATTGCCAGCCGAGCGCCCGATATCACCAGCCTGCAGCTTCCTGACGTGGTGCAGCAATTGCTGCAGTTGGAAGAAGGGCTGATTTTAATTACCGGTGCCACCGGGAGTGGCAAATCCACCACGCTTGCGGCGATGGTGGATGCCCTTAACCGCGAACAAGCGCGCCATATCATTACGCTGGAAGATCCGATTGAGTTTGTGCATCACAGCCAACGCTCACTGATTCAGCAACGGGAAGTCGGCACGCACACCGCCTCGTTTCAACAGGCGTTGAAAGCGGCTTTGCGAGAAGACCCAGATGTGATTCTGTTGGGGGAGTTGCGCGACAGTGAGACGATTCGTCTGGCGTTGACCGCAGCCGAAACTGGACACTTGGTGTTGGCAACCTTACATACGCGTGGAGCGGCACAGGCGGTGGATCGTCTTGTGGATGTGTTTCCTGCCGAAGAGAAGAATCTGGTGCGTACCCAACTGGCGGGGAGCCTGAAAGCGGTGCTGGCGCAGCGACTGGTGCCAACCATCGAGGGCGGGCGAATAGGGCTGTTTGAGGTGCTGGTGGCGACGCCTGCGGTGGTGAATTTGATTCGTGAAGGGAAGATGCATCAGCTACCCGGCGTGCTGCAAACCGGCGCGCAATCGGGTATGCAGACTTTTGCGCAAAGCGAACAGGAACGGCGGCAGTCGGGACTAATTTAGATGGGATGGTCGCCATGAATGGCGTAATGCCGCTCAGTTAAGCATTAATTTGCATATGTATGCAGGTGCGCATGAATGCGCACCCTACGTAAAACGCGCCAATGCATTGTAGGGTGCGCATTTATGCGCACTGAGTCCATTAATGCGTACCGAGTTTTGGCTCAGTGCGTATCGAACCAATCTTCCAGAATAATCACTGCTGATTGTGAATCAACCTGACCTTTTTGCAGGGCACGAAAACCGCCACGTTCAAACAGGTCGGCGCGGGCTTCAACGGTGCTCAGTCGCTCGTCCTGCAGTTCAACGCGCACACCGAAACGGCCATGCAAACGGTTCGCGAACTTACGTGCGCGCACCGTCAACGGCTGTTCGGTGCCATCCATATTCAGCGGTAAACCCACCACCACATAATCTGGCTGCCACTCTTTCAGCAGTTTCTCAATCTGATTCCAGTCTGGTGTGCCATCCTGCGCTTTCAGCGCCGTCAACGCGCGTGCGGTGCCGGTTAGCTGCTGGCCCACGGCAACGCCGATGCTTTTGGTGCCAAAATCAAATCCCAGCAGAGTTTCACTGGCCATCAGGCGTGTCCTGCATCGCTGGTCATATTGTGGATATCCACACCCATGCTGCGCGCGGCTTCACGCCAGCGTTCGGCAATCGGCGTCTGGAACAGAATGTTGCTGTTAGCAGGCGTGGTCAGCCAGGCATTTTCCAGCAGCTCGTTTTCCAGTTGATCCTTCTCCCAGGCACAGTATCCCAACGCCACCAGCACGTTGTCTGGCTGCGATGAAGTTCCTATTGCTTCCAGCACATCACGCGATGTGGTGATCACGGTGTTATCGGAAATACGGATGCTGGAGGAGTAAACTTTCTGGGCAGAGTGCAGGATAAAGCCACGATCTTCCGCCAGCGGACCACCGGAAAATACCGGCTTGTCCAGTTTGATGGCAGGATCGCGATCGGTCGCGCTGATTTTGAGCTTCTTCAGGATGCCTTCGACAGTCAGATTTTCCATCGGCTTATTCACGATCAAGCCCATGGCACCGTCCTCATTGTGCTCGCAGATATACACCACCGAGCGTTTGAAGAGCGGATCCTGCAGCGACGGCATCGCAATCAAAAAATGGTGCTGTAAATTCATTATCACTCGTATACCAAAAATAACCGGCGTAGCCGCAGCCACGTCGGTTTTGGGTTCTCACGGCGCTTACACGCCGTTGACATCAGCCCAAACGTTTCTCGATGGCATCCATCAGCATGCCCGTGATCGAAATGGGGAAAGCCGCTTCGATTTCACGCACGCAGGTTGGGCTGGTAACGTTAACTTCGGTGAGTTTATCACCAATGATGTCCAGTCCGACAAAAATCAGCCCTTTGGCTTTCAAGGTGGGGCCGACACGACGGGCAATTTCCCAGTCGCTGTCACTTAATGGGCGCGCTTCACCACGGCCACCCGCAGCAAGGTTACCACGGGTTTCGCCGCCCTGTGGAATACGCGCCAGGCAATATGGCACCGGTTCGCCATCCACCACCAATACACGCTTATCGCCGTCTTTAATGGCAGGCAGATAGTTCTGCGCCATGCAGAAGTTCTGCCCGTGGTTGGTCAGGGTTTCGGTGATCACACCAAAGTTAGGATCGTCCTGCTTCACGCGGAAGATTGATGCGCCGCCCATGCCATCTAATGGCTTGAGGATCACATCACCGTGCTCCTGCCAGAATGCACGCAGTTGCTCTTTATTGCGCGTCACCAGCGTATCAGGCGTCAGATCGGCAAACCAAGCGGTATAGAGCTTCTCGTTACAGTCACGCAGGCTCTGCGGTTTGTTGACGATCAGCGTACCTTGCTCTTCCGCACGTTCCAGTAAGTAGGTCGCATAGATGAATTCGGTGTCGAACGGCGGATCTTTACGCATCAGTACCACGTTCAGGTCAGCCAGCGGGATCACCTGCTCGCTGCCAAACTCGTACCACTTGTCATAGCTCTGCTCGACGCTCAGCAGACGCGTGCGGGCATAGGTCACACCGCCACGCAGGGAGAGATCGCCCATCTCCATGTAATGAATTTCGTAACCACGGCGCTGTGCTTCCAGCAACATGGCGAAGCTGGTGTCTTTTTTAATGTTGATGGACGAAATTGGGTCCATAACGATGCCAAGCTTAATCATTATTCTCTCCTAAAAGGGGGACTGCCCGTCATACTTCAAGCCGCAGGTGCGTTGGCTGCCTTCACTCACCCAAGTCACATACTGGTGTATGCTCCCAGGGATTCTTTCGTTTGCCGCCTTCCCGCAACATGGATTATTTAGGGCAGCCAATTAAATTATCGCTTAACCAAGGTCGCCAAACCTCACCTGAAGTGCCGTAATGGCGGTGAGTGCCGTAGTTTCGGTGCGCAGCACGCGCGGACCGAGCAGGATATCGGTGAAACCTTGCTGTGCGGTCATGGCAATTTCATCTGCGGACAAGCCGCCTTCTGGCCCAATCAGCAGACGAACACGCTCCACAGGTTGCGGCAGCGTGTTAATGCTGTGGCTGGCACGCGGATGCAGATTCAGCTTCAGACCGCTGTCTTCCTCGGCGCACCACGCCTCTAATGTCATTGCCTCGCGAATTTCTGGCACACGATTACGACCGCACTGTTCACAGGCGGCAATCGCGATTTTCTGCCATTGCTGAATCTTCTTCGCCAGCCGTTCGGCATCCAGCTTTACGCCGCAGCGCTCAGAAAACAAGGGTGTAATCACGTTCACACCGAGTTCGATCGATTTCTGGATAGTGAATTCCATTTTCTCACCGCGCGACATCACCTGTCCGAGGTGTAAATGTAGTGGAGATTCACGGTCATCAGGCTGACTGGCAAGGATGTTTACTTTTACACGCTTTTTATCCGCTTGGGTGATTTCAGCGCGAAAAGTCAGATTACTGCCATCAAACAGCTCAATTTGTTGACCGGCGGTCATGCGCAGCACGCGCCCGACGTGGTTGGCGGCATCTTCATCGAGGAAGACTTCGCTGTTAACTTCAAGAGATTCGGGATGATAAATGCGAGGTATACGCATGCGGTTCCTGCCAGCGTTATGCCGTGTCATTGGACACGGCGCAATCGGAAAAAAAGCTAGTGTAGGGTAGCGCTTTTAGCGCTGGCAAGCCTGTTGTACATAGGGGTTGTGATTTCCCTGTACCTGCGCAATGCGGTTATCGCGCTCGCACTCCCACTTTGTCACTGGGTACTGCTTGTTCCAGGCGGTGAACAGCTGGGTTTGCTGGCGTGATAAACGCAGCTGATACTGGTCACGCATATAGAAGTAGGTTCGGGCGATGGCGCCGCGTGCGCGCTCCGGCGGCTGCGCCAGCTTCTGTTTAAAATCGATCTTCATTGAGCACTGACCATATTGCGGGTCGCCGCCGTTCCACTGGCTGTACTGGAAGTTATTGCGATCGCCATTCACTTCGCCAATCGCCGGTTGCAGGTTATGCAAATCGCTTTCGATGCGGCGGTAATCGGCATCTTTACTGCAGTTTTTGCGCCCGCCGTTTTGCCAGCACTGGCGCTGATGGCCAAACTCCCACGCCGGCATCACATGTTCCCACTCAATGCGTTCGGCGCGGTTGGCATTTTTGCGCACGTTGTAGCCGCAGCTGCTGAGATCGGGCACGCCTTTCTTGCCGTGCCAGCTGATTTTACAGCCGCAGTAAAAATCCGCTGGCGCATCCGCATTAATCTGTGCGGCGGCGACTTTGGCCTGCTGGAAGTTGTTCTGATGGTAGTTGGAGAAACTCAGGCTGAATGCACTGATGGGCGCGACTAATAAGGAGAGTAACAACAGCGTTTTGCGAGACATATTCCAAAAATTAACCTGGTGCAGAAAAAGGCGGCAGGGTAACAGAATGGCAGGGGAGGGGATATCAGATTTGCGGACTAACGTGCTGTAAATTCACCGGGTTGCAGTAGTGTACCGCACTGCACGCAACGATATTCGCTCTCACCGCGCAGCACGCGGTTATGACGACGCACCGTGAGCTGATGTTGCTGGCAGCCGCAGCGATAGGGGAAGGTGTTACTGCGCACTGAGGCGATTTCAAACTTGTGTGTGCGGCGTGCCGGCACACCGAGCACGCTCTCCATCATCCATTTCCACTCTTTGCCGTGCGGCGGCACGCGACCAAAGGTTTTCCACACCAACAGGTGCGCCAGTTCGTGTGGCACCACTTCATCGATAAAAGGCTGCTGATTTTCCAGCAATAAAACCGGGTTGAGGCGGATTTCCCATTTCTCCAGCCATGCGGTACCCGCCGCGGTTCCGCGCTGCTGATAAACCAGCTTTGGCTCGTCATAGTGACGTTCCAGCTTTTCATTGGCGAGCTGCAAAAAGTGGCGCAGTGAGCGCATCACGGCTTGCTGGAGCGCGATGGGGAGGCGAGGTGTTTTCATGTTGGGGAGGATAAGGGGTTGTTATCGCCGAATCAACTGAGCGCGATTTTTCGCATAAAAAAGGGCCGCCATCTGGCAGCCCTTGTTCAGCTCAATCAGCCTTATTTCTGGCCGATATCACGCAGTTTTTTACCTGACATCAGGTTACGCTCAATGTGCTCCAGCGACACACCTTTGGTTTCTGGAATCAGCGCCACGGTCAGCAGGATAAAGAACACGTTCAGACCTGCATACACCCAGAAGGTCGGTGCATTGCCCAGGGTGTTCAGCATGGTCAGGAAGGTGGCACCAACAATCATGTTCGCGATCCAGTTGGTCGCGGTAGACACGGTGATACCAAAATCGCGACCTTTCAGCGGCTGAATTTCAGAACACAGTACCCAGATCAGCGGGCCAGCAGACATCGCAAAACCAACGATGAACATCAGCAGCATCGCAACCGCGAAGTACTGTGCAGCAGCCGAGTTGATGCCGATATGCAGCATGGTGCCGAGGATGCCCATACCTGCTGCCATGACGATAAAGCCCAGCACCAGCGTCGGTTTACGACCCCAGCGATCCACCAGACCGATGGCGATAAAGGTGGCTAACACGTTCACCAGACCCACAATCACCGTGCCCCACATTTGCTGTGTGGTGTTGGCGAAGCCAGCAATCTCAAAGATTTTTGGCGCGTAGTACATGATGACGTTCATACCGGTGAACTGCTGCATCACCTGCAGCAATACGCCGAGGAACACCGCACGGCGGAAGTTGCCGTTGCTCTGGAACAGCTGCCAGCCAGACTGTTTGATCTTCAGGCTTTCACGAATTTCATCCAGCTCACGTTTAGCCTGCTCGCTGGTGTCACGCAAACGCGCTAACACGCGTTCTGCGCTGCGGAAATCGCCTTTCGCCGCCAGCCAGCGTGGGCTGTTGGGCAGGAAGAACACTCCGACCAGCAGCAGAATCGCCGGGATGGTGATCACGCCCAGCATCCAGCGCCATGCGCCTGCATCGCTGAAGGCGGTATCAGACAGATAGGCCGCCAGAATACCGATGGTGATCATCAACTGGTACAGCGAAATCATGCTGCCACGAATTTTTTCTGGCGCGATTTCAGACAAGTACAGCGGTGCGGTGTAAGACGCGACGCCCACGGCCAGGCCGAGAACCACACGTGCTGCAATCAGCATCTCAGGATTCGTTGCCATGGCAGACCACAGCGAACCGATGACGAACAGGATGGCTCCGGCCATCAGGCTTTTTTTACGGCCAAGATGGGAAGACATCCAACCGCTACCCACAGCGCCCACAGCAGCACCAAACATCATGGAACTTACGATCCACTCTTGCTGGTGCGCGGTGACGTTGAAATCTTTTGCGATGAAGGGCAGGGCACCAGCGATAACGCCGATATCCAGGCCAAACAGCAGGCCGGCCAGAGCCGCTAAGAAGCAGACAAACAAGGTCATCATCTTGTTCGATGTTCTGCTCTTATGAGTATTACCAGGCATAATGCCTCCGAAGTTTATCTATCATTGTTTTTATCAATGTTATGAAACCTGCCGACGGAAAAAAGTGAGAACGATCACATCAGTGTAATCGGTTACACGCGCTGTAACCCTGCAATCCAGCATTTTCCGCCTGAAATAGTTACGTAACCAGTAAGGTATAGCACCCTTTAAGTTTCTGACATCACTCTAAATATCGGCTATCAGACGACGCTGAAAATAACGCATTTTAATAGTAATAACTATGCTGAACATTCTCTAAATAACCGAAAATAAAAGAATTTCAAAATGTAATCGTTAACACAATGTTGTGAATGGACGCAAAAAAAAAGCCCGCACAATGTACGGGCATCTCTTCAACCTCTCCGGTGGGAGAGGGAATATGCTGATTACAGGCCAGCCGCTTCGCGCAGTTGAGCAGCTTTATCAGTCTGCTCCCATGGGAAGTGTTCACGACCAAAGTGACCGTAAGCGGCAGTCTCTTTGTAGATTGGCTTCAGCAGATCCATCATCTGGATCAGACCGTATGGACGCAGGTCGAAGAACTCGCGCACCAGCAGGGTTAGCTGTTCGGTAGAGACTTTCTCAGTACCGAAGGTCTCCACCATGATGGAGGTCGGCTCAGCAACGCCAATGGCGTAAGACACCTGAATTTCGCAACGATCGGCCAGGCCTGCAGCCACGATATTTTTCGCGACATAACGCGCAGCGTAAGCGGCTGAACGGTCAACTTTCGATGGATCTTTACCTGAGAAAGCACCGCCACCGTGACGTGCCATACCGCCGTAGGTATCAACAATGATTTTACGACCGGTCAGACCGCAGTCCCCCATTGGGCCACCGATAACAAAACGGCCAGTTGGGTTGATGTGGTACTTGGTGCTGGCGTTGACCCACTCAGCAGGCAGAACCGGCTTAATGATCTCTTCCATTACCGCTTCACGCAGATCGGCGGTGGTCACCTCTTCAGCGTGCTGAGTTGACAGCACCACGGCATCGATACCGACAATTTTGCCGCCATCGTACTGGAAGGTGATCTGGCTTTTCGCATCCGGGCGCAACCATGGCAGTGAGCCATTTTTACGCACTTCAGCCTGGCGCTGCACCAGACGGTGTGCATAGGTTACCGGTGCGGGCATCAGCACGTCGGTTTCGTTGGTCGCATAACCAAACATCAGGCCCTGGTCGCCCGCACCCTGCTCCAGCGGATCGCTACGGTCAACACCCTGGTTGATGTCAGGAGACTGCTTACCAATCGCGCTCAGTACGGCGCAAGAGTTCGCATCAAAGCCCATATCGGAATGGACATAACCGATTTCACGTACGGTATTACGGGTGATTTCTTCGATATCAACCCATGCGCTGGTGGTGATTTCACCGCCAACCAGCACCATACCGGTCTTCACGTAAGTTTCGCAGGCCACGCGTGCTTTCGGATCCTGTTCGAGGATCGCGTCCAGCACCGCATCGGAAATTTGGTCTGCAATTTTATCAGGATGTCCTTCTGATACGGACTCAGATGTAAATAGGTGTTTAGCCATTCTGTTCTTTACCTTACAAATGGTTTGAATTCGACTGCATAGCGTAAGTGGACCAGGCCGACTCGACGCCCCTTCAGGCAAAGCCGCGAGCAGTAGGGAGTGTTGATGTATGTCATCGACACCGCCTGGATGTTAACCAGTTTAGATGGAAAACCATCTGGACGGCTATTCTAGGTTACTCAGTGAGCACTTTTCCAGTGCTTTTTCAGATACCGCACGTTTACACAAGCGACTCAGTGGAATAATTTCCTGACACCTTCCACAGATTCCAGACAAAGATTTTGCATTTTTACCTGTCAGGCTGTATAAAACGCCGCTGCTTCCCCAATCCAGTTCTGTTCTTTTCTCTCGTCGATGTTTTGTGTGTTGTGGTCATTATCCCGACACGAGCGCCGGCTAAGCTATTCCCACATTCCCGTTGCTGTGTTTCACTCGACATGCGTCTTGAAAATTCCTGGCTTTACGGCCGGTTTTTTACTGACGTCGGCGCAGTGTTTTACACTTAGAGTCAGCAACGTACTGGGTTACCCGATACCCGGAGTTCAGTAGGATGGGGAAATGTTTACCCGGAATGACCACAGAAAAACCCGGCAACTGTTTCATTTTTCAACGGAAAATTGAGGTTCGTGATGTCTGACGACATGAAGAATATCAAGGGTTCGTCAGCTGGCGAACAGGGTGTACTCCGCTCAATGCAGGAGGTGGCGATGAACGATCAGGAAGCGAGCAGAATGCTGCGTACCTACAATATTGCCTGGTGGGGTAATAACTATTATGACGTCAACGAGCTGGGGCACATCAGCGTGTGCCCCGATCCGGACCAACCGGAAGTGCGCGTTGACTTGGCTAAGCTGGTAAAAGAACGTGAAGCCGATGGCCAGCGTTTGCCTGCGTTGTTCTGCTTCCCGCAGATTTTGCAGCACCGCCTGCGTTCGATTAACGCCGCTTTTAAACGCGCACGTGAATCTTACGGCTATAAAGGTGACTACTTCCTGGTTTATCCGATCAAGGTGAACCAGCATAAACGAGTTATCGAATCCCTGGTCAACTCAGGTGAGCCGCTGGGGCTGGAAGCCGGTTCTAAAGCCGAGCTGATGGCCGTGCTGGCGCACGCCGGTAAGACCCGTTCGGTGATCGTGTGTAACGGCTATAAAGACCGTGAATACATTCGTCTGGCGCTGATTGGTGAAAAGCTCGGTCACAAGGTTTACCTGGTGATCGAGAAGATGACTGAAGTGCGTCTGGTACTGGAGGAAGCCGAGCGCCTCAACGTAATCCCGCGCCTCGGTATCCGTGCTCGTCTGGCTTCGCAGGGTTCCGGTAAATGGCAGTCAAGCGGTGGCGAAAAGTCCAAATTTGGTCTGGCCGCCTCGCAGGTATTGCAGCTGGTGGACATTATGCGCAAAGCGGGCCGCCTCGATAGTTTGCAACTGCTGCATTTCCATCTTGGTTCGCAGATGTCGAACATTCGCGATATCGCCACCGGCGTGCGTGAATCGGCACGCTTTTATGTCGAGTTAGCCAAGCTGGGTGTCAACATCAAGTGTTTCGATGTCGGCGGCGGTTTAGGTGTCGATTACGAAGGCACCCGATCGCAGTCTGATTGCTCGGTCAACTATGGTCTGAACGAATACGCCAATAACGTCATTTGGGCAATTGGCGATGCCTGTGAAGAGCATGGTCTGGAGCATCCTACGGTAATCACTGAATCGGGCCGTGCTGTTACCGCGCACCACACCGTACTGGTTTCCAACATCATTGGTGTAGAGCGCAACGAATTCAGCACGCCTGTAGCGCCGGATGTGGATTCGCCGCGTCCGATTCAAAGTCTGTGGGATACCTGGCAGGAGATGCATGAGCCAAACGTGCGTCGCTCGCTGCGTGAATGGCTGCACGACAGCCAGATGGACTTGTTTGATATCCATACCGGTTACTCTTCCGGTACTTACGATTTGGGTCAGCGTGCCTGGGCAGAGCAGCTCTATCTCAGCATCTGCCACTATATCCAGCAGCATCTTGACCCCAGCAACCGTGCCCACCGTCCGATCATCGACGAGCTGCAGGAGCGTATGGCGGATAAGATTTACGTCAACTTCTCGCTGTTCCAGTCGATGCCGGATGCATGGGGTATCGACCAACTGTTCCCGGTACTGCCGCTGGAAGGACTGAATAAGATTCCTCAGCGTCGTGCCGTATTGCTCGATATTACCTGTGACTCGGATGGCACCATCGATCACTACGTGGATGGCGACGGTATTGCTACCACCATGCCGATGCCAGAGTACGACATCGATAACCCACCGATGCTTGGCTTCTTTATGGTGGGTGCATATCAGGAAATCCTCGGCAACATGCACAACCTGTTTGGTGATACCGAAGCGGTCGATGTGTTTGCTTTCCCTGACGGCAGCGTAGAAGTGCAGCTGTCGGATGAAGGCGATACGGTGGCCGATATGCTGCAGTATGTACAACTGAACCCGAACGATCTGATGACCCTGTTCCGCGATCAGGTGACGCAGCAAAAGGACATCGAAGAAGGTCTGCGTGCGCAGTTCCTTGAAGAGTTCGAAAGTGGGTTATATGGCTACACTTACCTCGAAGATGAGTAAGGTTTAATCCTCTCGAAACGGGCCCTTTTTAGGGCCCGTTTTATTTTCCTTCATTTAATTTTCTTATTGCCCTGATCTTTTATTTAAAATGTGACAAGCATCACCCTCAATAAATCTTAACCTGCCCGATTAAACACGCCTTTCAAATGCGTTTATCTATCTCCTTCATTTTTTTAATAAAGAAAAAATGCCGCTGCGCTTTGGCGCACAATAACCCTGCTTTAACTACTGATTTCTGAGGGATTAGCCTGTAAAACTGTTATGTTTTCTTTGCTATGTATAATCAAAATTTAAACATTAAGATCTTAATAGTACCCTTGTGTAACTATATTTTCTGACACTTATTGGAATCATGCATTCTGAATGAAATAAAATGCATTTTAGGGTAAAAATAAAAAAACAACTTCGTTGACTTCTTATAAATTGTTTAAAATCAATGAATTAATTATTTCTTGATATGTCAAGGAAGGCCTTAACTTAAATTTTTCTAGGAATTATCTGATCGTTTTGTGAAACTAAAAGAAATTTACGTGAGATATTGATAGTTTTTATCTATTGAAGTTTCATCTTTGGTTCACTGAAATCTATTTTTCAAAGTGTAAGTTGTACGTTAGGCTTCAGTTAACGTGTTAAGTTTTATCGATGTTTCCCTTACTTCTTTCATGAGAAAACCTGACATTTCAGGCGTATCAGCCAGTTGCGGAGGGGGAGGTGAAATGAGCGCTCAACCACAATACATTTTCTTGCTGGAGCCCGTTCACAGTATATCCGGCGAGCTAATTGCGTGGGAGTTGTTAACACGTTTTGCAGATGATGCAGATATTAATAATAAACGTAACCCACACAGGGATGCAGGGTTCTTCAGTCGGCTTCCTGCTGACGAAAAATGGCAGTTATTCCTCCACCAGATCGAAAAACTTATTCAGCTATACCAGAAGGGGTTTCAGCAGGTCATTAGTGTCAATGTGGATCGAGATATCGTAGCCAGTATTTTCAAAGATACTGAAATTCAAGAAAAACTGGCTCAACTTACGCTGATGCGTTTAGAGATCTCCGCATTTTTCACCGCGCGATTTAACAGCGCCGATCTCCTGATATTAAAAGGTGTCGCGAAGGTGACATCCGCCCCTTTATGGCTTGATGACTTTGGTCCGGGTTATTCCAACCTGACCATGCTTGATAGCGGAATATTTGAAATCGTCAAGATTGACAAAGATTTTTTTTGGCAATTTGGCGACGGTCACATCTTTGACACGCTGCTCAACCACCTAAACGAATTATGCGATGGCGTCATCGTCGAGGGAGTTGAAAACCAGTCGCACATTGACCTGCTGGCACACAAGAAGATTTACGGCATGCAAGGGTATCACTGGAGTGGTGTCTATTTGTCTGATTTGCTTGAAAAATCCTGAAATGGCTCTGGTTTAATCTACTCCGTCGGGGAAGCAAAAATGTCTAAAAAAGGGTTTGTCGCATTCCATCTGATTTGTGCTCGCCCAATCGAAAATAAAGACATTTCTCCCGTCGTGCTGTTGAGAAATAAACCCGATCCCTTTTCTGGATGGAGGCTTAACAAGGCTCAGCGCGATTTCATCATCAGTTTGTATGAGGTCGACCAAGAGAAAAAGTGAATAAACGCATGGGTTATTCACTATTGAAGCCGGTATCTACGGATACCGGGCGTTTTTATGGAATTTAATAACTGTGCGGGATTTCGATAAAATGAATAATATCTCTATCACTCCTAAAGGTGGGACGGTTGACACAGTCGTCAATGGCAGCCAAGTCAATTTAACTGCGCCAAGCGTGGTTAAACTTCACCTTAATCAATCAGATATTAAGTCTTTCACACGCAATGGTAATGATTTAGTCGTCACCACCAAATCTGGTGAAGTTGTTGTAATCCATAACTTTTACACTACAGCTGGCGATAGCGATTTGGTCCTGCAGGACGATAAAGGTGCGCTGTGGTGGGTTGAAGATCCCGGCACTGAAGGTTTCCAGTACGTCAACATTGACACCACTGAAGGGCTGTTAGCAGAGAACACCACCAATGACGGCACTATCGCGGCCTTCGGTATCGGTGGTGCTGCGCTGGCAGGTTTGGGTGCTATGTTTGCTGGTTCTTCCGGCGGTGGCGGTGGGAATGCACCCGTCAATGAGGGCAACACCGGCGGTGGCAATAACGGCGGTGGTAACAATGGCGGCGGGAACAATGGTGGTGGTAACAACGGTGGTGGCAATACTGGCGGTGGCGATACCACTCCTCCGGGCGCGGTTACTGACCTGGCTATCAGCGACAACGTAGGGCCGTATCAGGGTGCCATCATCGCTGGCTCCGTCACCGATGACAATACCCCAACCTTAAGTGGCAGCGCAGAAGCAGGTGCCACAGTGCGTATTTACGATGGTTCAACCCTGCTCGGTTCCGCTGTGGTGGGCGCTGATGGCAAGTGGACCTTCACTTCACCGGCACTGGCGGACGGTTCTCACAGCCTGACGGTGACAGTGACCGATGCTGCGGGCAATACCAGCGCAGCAAGCGATCCGATCAACTTCACTGTGGACACCACCGCGCCAGAAGCGGTGAGTGATTTAACTGTCTCAAACAACGCCGGCTCCGTAGTCTTGCCTGTCACTAACGGCGGCTCAACTAACGACACCACGCCATTGCTGAGTGGCAGGGGTGAAGTCGGCAGTATTATTACCATTCGCGACGGCGATACTATCCTCGGAAGCGTCACCGTGGGCAGCAACGGTAGCTGGAGTTTCACCAGCCCTGAGTTGAGTCAGGGTAGCCACACCCTCAGCATCACTTCCACCGATGCGGCAGGCAATACCAGCGCGGCCACCACCATCACCTTTACTGTCGACACCGAAGCCCCGACTGCGGCAACCGATCTCTCGATGACCGGCGATGCCAATGGTACGTCATCAACCGTTCTGAATGGCGGCACCACCGATGACAGCACGCCGACCTTGAGCGGACGAGGTGAGGCAGGATCTGTCGTGAGTGTTTACGACAACAACACCCTGATCGGCACCGCCGTGGTGGGCAGTGATGGTACCTGGAGCTTTACCACTCCGGCGCTGAGTAATGGTTCACACAGCCTGACGGTTACGCAGACCGATGCCGCAGGAAACGTCGGTCCAGCCAGCTCCGCTTATGAAATCACCGTAGACGCCGGCTTACCTCCGGCCACCACCTCGCTGGAAATCACCGACGACTCTGGCAATACCCTGGTGCAATTAAGCAACGGGGACAGCACACATGACAGCACGCCAACGCTGAGTGGCCTGGCCACTGCGGGCGCATTGATCACCCTGTATAACGGCAGCACAGAGATTGGTAGCGTTGTGGCAGACGCCGATGGGCAGTGGAGCTTCACACCCGCAGCACTGGCGGACGGCACCTATAACTTCCACGCCTCTGTCACCGATGCCGATGGCAATGTGACGCAAACGCCAAACATCGCGATTACCATCGATACCCTTGCGCCAGATGCAGCAGGCGGCCTGCAACTCAGTGATAACGACAACGGTACGGTACAGCCGATCGCTTCTGGCGGTGCGACCAACACCACTACGCCGCACTTGAGCGGTACCGCTGAACCGGGTAGCACGGTCACCATCCGTGATGGTGATACCGTGCTCGGTACGGCGACGGTGGGCAGTAACGGCACATGGGACTTTACGTCTCCAACGCTGAGCGAAGGCAGCCACAGCCTGACCACCACGGTGACCGATCCTGCGGGCAATACCAGCCCGGCGACAGATCCGATTACCTTCACCGTGGATACCCAGGCACCAGCGGGCGCCAGTAACCTCGTCGTCAGCGACAATGTTGGCGCGACAACCGGGCCATTGACTGCGGGTGCCACCACTGACGACAGTACGCCAACCCTGAGCGGTAATGCCGAAGCCAACAGCATTGTCAAAGTTTACGATGGCAGCACCTTGCTCGGCAGCGTGGCCGTTGATAGCAGCGGCAACTGGAGCTTTACTACCCCAACCCTGAGCAACGGTTCACACACATTAAGCGTTACCGTCACCGATGCAGCAGGTAATGTCAGCCCAGCCACCACCGGCTTTGGCCTGACCGTGAATGCCGGCGTACCACCGACCACCAGTACCTTGCAGGTAACAGACGATAGTGGCAGCACGCTGAAAATCCTGCCGGATGGCTCCAGCACCCATGATAAAACACCGATTCTGAATGGTTTGGCTGCGGCTGGCGATATCATCACGATCTACAACGGCACCACCGTGCTGGGCAGCACCACCGCAGGTGCGGATGGTCAGTGGAGCTTTACACCTGCATCACTGGCAGACGGGACTTACGCGTTCCATGCCGTTGCGACTGACAGCACTGGTAATCCAACTAATTCCGTTACCATCAACATCACCATCGACACTGTTGCACCAGCAGCAGCAGGCGATCTGCAACTCAGCAACAACAATGGCACCACCGTCACGCCAATCGCGGCTGGTGGCACAACCAGTG
Source organism: Pantoea sp. CFCC18177 (assembly GCF_059412425.1). Taxonomy (NCBI): domain Bacteria; kingdom Pseudomonadati; phylum Pseudomonadota; class Gammaproteobacteria; order Enterobacterales; family Erwiniaceae; genus Pantoea; species Pantoea sp. CFCC18177. The sequence continues at coordinate 110,991 of NZ_JBNBPL010000011.1, read as the reverse complement.
ACAACACGCCTGTCTTGAGCGGCACGGCTGAACCTGGCAGCACCGTTACCGTGCGCGATGGGGATAATGTGCTGGGCACCGTGACCGTCGGCAGCAACGGTAGCTGGAGCTTTACTTCTCCCGCACTCGGAGAGGGCAACCACAGCCTGACCACCACAGTCACCGATGCCGCAGGCAACACTGGACCGGCATCTTCTCCGATTGCGGTCACTGTTGATACCACACCACCGGCGGCGGTGAGTGGGTTAGTGGTCACCGACAACGTGGGTGATTCGCAGGGCGAACTGACCTCGGGTGCTATTACTGATGACAATACACCAACGCTGAGTGGCACCGGTGAACCTAACGCGCTGCTGAGTATCTATGATGGCACCACGCTGCTGGGTAATACCACAGTTGGAGCGGATGGCACATGGAGCTTCACAACGGCAGCCCTGAGCAACGGTTCGCACAGTTTCACTATCACCGCAACGGATGCGGCAGGCAACGTTGGACCAACCAGCCCACCATTTGTTATTGATATTGAAGCAGATCTGCCAACTGCCAGCGATTCGCTGGAAGTAATCGATGATAATGGCAACACTGTCGAACAATTGGTTGATGGCGCCAGCACCAACGACCCGACACCGGTATTGATTGGTTCGGCCAGCCCAGGAAATATCATCACGCTGTATGATGGCGATCAGGTACTGGGCAGCACCACCGCAGGTGCTAATGGGCAATGGTCATTCAGAACAGGCACGTTGAGTGATGGTCCACATGCCATACATGGCACCATCACCGACGCGGCAGGTAACATCACTGATACCATCACCGTTAATATCATCGTGGATACCGTTGCCCCTGATGCGGTGAGCGGCTTGCAGGTGAGTAATGATGCAGGCAGCACATCCGTGCCAATTACCGCTGGCAGCATCACCAATGATGCTTCGCCAGTCCTGACCGGCAGCGCTGAAGCGGGCAGTGTGGTGACCATTCGTGATGGTAACACTGTACTGGGCACCGTCACCGTGGGCAGTACCGGCAACTGGACCTTTACCACTCCAGCCTTGGGCGATGGCAGTCATAGCCTGACCGCCACGGCAACCGATGCTGCTGGTAACAGCAGCCCAGCCACCACGCCAGTGACCTTTACCGTGGATACCACCGCACCGGCTGCCGCCAGTGGCCTGGTGCTCACCGATAATGCGGGTACCAGCACCGGCGCGCTGACCTCTGGTGCCACCACCGATGACAGCACCCCAACCCTGAGTGGTACCGCGGAAGCGGGTAGCATCGTTAAGGTTTACGATGGCAGTGCGCTACTCGGTTCGGCGGCGGTGGGTAGCGATGGCAGTTGGAGCTTCACCCCGGCATCGCCACTGACCAATGGCCAGCACAATCTCACCACCACGGTGACTGATGCGGCTGGCAACGTCAGCCCGGCATCCCCAGCCTTTACCGTTAACATTGATGCGGGCGTGCCGACCACCAATGAACTTATCGTGGTGGCGGACGACAGCGGCAGCACCATTGTGCAGTTGGAGGATAACTCCAGCACGCATGACAGCACGCCAGTGCTGAGTGGTCTGGCGGGCGCGGGTGATCTGATCACTATCTATAACGGCACGACCGTGCTTGGCACCGTTACCGCGGGCAGCGACGGGCAGTGGAACTTTACGCCTACCGCGCTGGCGGATGGCACCTATGCCTTCCACGCCACGGCGACTAATGCAACTACGGGTGTGATCAGTGATACCCCAACCATTAACGTCACTATCGATACCGTAGCGCCAGCAGCACCAACCGGCGTGGGTCTGACCAATGGTGATGGCGATCCCATCCCATCAGGCAGCAGCACCAACACCACGACGCCAACCCTGGAGGGTAACGGTGAGCCGGGCGGCACCGTCACGATTACGGATGGCACCACCGTAATTGGCACCACGACAGTGAATGACGATGGCACCTGGAGCTACACCACACCACCGTTGAGCGATGGCAACCACAGCCTCACCACCACTGTCACTGACCCTGCGGGTAATACCGGCCCGGCTTCTACTCCGGTCACCGTAACCGTGGATACTCAGCCTCCAGCAGCGGCAGGTAATCTTCAGCTCAGCAACGATGGCGGCACACCTATCGCGTCTGGCGGCAGTACCAATGACAGCACGCCAACTCTGAACGGCACCGCCGAACCGGGCAGCACGGTAACCGTATCTGATGGCGGCACCGTAATTGGCAGCACCACCACTGGCAGCGATGGCACCTGGAGCTATACCCCAAACACGCCGCTGGACGATGGCAGCCACAGCCTGACGACCACGGTAACTGACCCTGCCGGTAACACCGGACCAGCCAGTTCACCTGTGACCGTGACAGTGGATACCACACCGCCAGCCGTCGCAACCGGCGTACAGCTGAGCAATGATTCCAGCGGTACTGCGGTACCTATCACCAATGGCACCACCAATGACACCACGCCAGTGCTGACAGGACGTGCAGAGCCAGGCAGTACAGTCACTGTCTCTGACAATGGCAACGTGATTGGCACAACCACAGTGGGTAACGATGGTAACTGGAGCTTTACCCCATCCTCACCGCTCGGCGATGGCAGCCACAGTCTGACCACCACCGTGACGGATACTGCGGGTAATACCGGTGGCGCTTCAGCACCTGTCACCGTGACTGTTGATACCAGTATTCCAACCGTTCCGGGTAATGTGGCCTTGAGTAATGATGAAGGCACGACTTCAGTGCCGATTAGCTCGGGTACAGCAACCAATGACGCCACCCCAGTTCTGAGCGGAACGGCGCCAGAGGGCAGCACGATCACGGTCTCTGACGGCGGCACCGTATTGGGCACTGTCGTGGTTGGCGATAGCGGTAACTGGAGCTTTACGCCAACCGATCCATTAGGTGAAGGCAGCCACAGTATTACGGCAACGACGACCAGCCCAGCCGGTAACACCAGCGGCCCGTCCACGCCGATTGTGATTACAGTTGATACTACACCGCCAGCTGCGGCCACAGGCCTGCAACTGAGCAACGACAGCAGTGGCACGGCTGTGCCGATTGCGGCAAATGGCACCACCAATGACACCACGCCAGTATTAACCGGCAGCGCAGAGCCTGGCAGTACCGTGACGGTTTCTGACAATGGCACGGTGTTGGGCACGGCTATTGTTGGCAGCAATGGTAGCTGGAGTTTCACCCCAACCACACCGCTGGAGGCGGGTTCGCATAGTCTGACCACCACGGTGACAGACCCTGCGGGTAACACCGGTACGGCATCAACGCCTGTTGCCTTTAATGTGGATACTACCCAGCCGGATCCGGCAAGTGGGCTGGTATTGAACAATGACAACAGCGGTACGCCAGTGCCGATCACCAATGGTGCAACTAATGACACCACGCCGGTATTAACCGGTACTGCGGATGCGGGCAGCACAGTAACCGTGTTGGATGGCACCACCGTGCTGGGCACCGTAGTGGTAGGGGACAATGGAAGCTGGAGCTTTACAACGCCAGCGCTGAGCCAGGGCGAGCACAGCCTGACCACCACCGTCACCAGCCCAGTGGGTAACGTCAGCGACCCTTCTGCACCGATCGTTGTCACCGTGGATACGCAGGCTCCGGCATCGGCGGGCGGTCTGCAGTTCACCACGGATGATGGCACACCGATTGCTACCGGCGGTTCAACCAGCGATACCACACCAACCTTGAGCGGTACGGCCGAAGCGGGCAGTACGGTCACGGTTTCTGAAGGCAATACGGTATTGGGCTCAGTGGTGGTTGGCAGCGATGGCACCTGGAGCTTCACACCAAGCGCACCACTGGACGAGGGCAGCCATAGCCTGACCACGGTCGTCACTGACCCTGCTGGTAACAGCAGTGCGCCAACCTCTGAAGTGATTGTCATTGTCGATAGCACCTCCCCAGGTGAGGTCGGCGATCTGCAACTCAGTAATGACTCTACGGGTGTGGCGGTGCCTATTACCGCAGGCAGTGCCACCAACGACTCGACCCCTGTCCTCAGCGGTACCGCTGAGGCGGGCAGTATTGTCACCGTGAAAGATAACGGCATTGAAATCGGTACGGCGATTGTCGGCAGCGATGGTAACTGGAGCTTTACCCCGGCTACCGCGTTGGATGATGGTCCACACAGCCTGACCACAATTGTGACTGACTCAACCGGTAACGCCGGTCCTGAATCTGATGCCTTTGCATTCAGCGTGGATACTGTTGCGCCAGATGCCGCGAATGCCGTGGTGTTGAACAATGACAACGGCGGAACTGCTGTACCGATCACGTCCGGTAGTGCCACCAATGACACGACGCCAGTGCTGAGTGGTACTGCTGAAGCGGGCAGCATCGTCACCGTGCGTGATGGTGATACGATTCTGGGCAGTGTGCAGGTCACTGATGGCGGTACATGGAGCTTCCCTTCTCCAGCGCTGAGCCAAGGTTCCCATAGCCTGACGGCGACAGTGACGGATGCGGCTGGCAACAGCAGCCAACCTTCCACAGCCATCACCTTTACCGTAGACACGCAGGCGCCTGCTACTGCGGGTGCGGTGCAGTTGAGTAACGACAGCAGCGGCACATCCGTACCGATCACGGCTGGCAGCGTCACCAACGACAACACGCCAGTGCTGAGCGGAACGGCAGAAGTAGGCAGCACAGTTACCATCCTTGATGGCAGCAATGTGCTGGGCACGGTTGTCGTGGGTACTGGCGGTACCTGGAGCTTCACGCCAACACTGGCATTGGGCGAAGGTGCTCATAGCATCACCACCACCGTCACCGATGCTGCAGGCAACGTCAGTGCACCGTCAGCGGCGATTGGCTTCACCGTGGACAGCACACCACCGGCCACACCAGTAGTGACCAGCCTCAGCAACAACAACGGCGGTACCGCGGTCGTCTTTACTGCGGGTAGCACCACCAATGACTCAACGCCTGTTATTCGCGGGACCGGTGAGGTCGGTGCCACTGTCACCATTCGTGATGGCAGCACTATTCTGGGTACGGCGATTGTCGGCACTAACGGCATCTGGCGTTTCGAACCGACCACGGCGCTGGGCCAGGGCAGTCACACTCTGACGGTCACGGCGACAGACACTGCAGGTAACACCAGTGCGGCTTCTGCGGGCATTACTTTCAGCGTGGATACCATTGCGCCAGACGCCATCACTAATCTGGTGGCGAAAGATGACAGTGGCAATACGCTGACTGGCGTGACCAATGACAGCACACCAGCGCTGAGCGGCACGGCGGAAGCGGGCAGCATCATCAAAATCTATGATGGCTCAACGCTGATTGGTTCTACCCAGGCTGGCACCAACGGTGACTGGAACTTCACCACGCAACCGCTCACCGATGGCAGCCATAGCCTGAGTGCGACCGCCACCGATACCGCAGGGAACGTCAGTGCTGCCGGTAACGTGGTGACGGTGACGGTGGATACTTCCGTTCCGGTAACTCCTGAGTTTGTGGTGAACAATAATGATGTGACGCCTGTCGAGCCGGTAGCCAACAACGGCTACACCAACGACAACACACCGGCGTTGAGCGGTACTGCCACGGCCAATAGCCTGGTGATCATTTACGATGGCGATACCGCGATTGGCAGTGTCACCACGAATGCGCAAGGCGTGTGGAGTTTCACTACCGATACACTGGATGATGGCGCCCATGCATTGACGATTACGGTAACGGATTCGGCGGGCAACGTCAGCCCGGCTTCTTCAGTGACCACAATCAATGTTGATACGGTGACCCCGGATGTAGCTACCAATGTGTTGGTTAACAACAACGAAGGCAGCACACTGGTACCGATTGCGGCTGACGGTGCCACCAACGACACCACGCCAGAACTGACCGGTAGTGCTGAAGCGGGCACCATCGTCAGAATTTATGACGGCACGGATGAAATCGGATCGGTCCTGGTGGGCAGCACTGGCAACTGGACCTACACCACCGATACCCTCACTCAGGGCGAGCACAACCTGAGTGTGACGGTGACGGATGCGGCGGGGAATACCAGTGCTAATTCGCCAACCCTGACCTTCACCGTAGACAGCGAGGCACCGGATGCAGCGACAGGTCTGACGCTGGCGAATAACAACAGCGGCACAGAAGTGCCTATCGCTAACAACGGCACCACCAATGACAGCACCCCAGTACTGCGCGGTACCGCGGAAGCGAACAGCACCATTATCATTTCTGATGGCAACACGGTGCTGGGTACGGCAACGGCGGATGGTACAGGCAGTTGGAGTTTCTCACCAACGTTAACTGACGGCACGCATAATCTGACGGCAGTCGTGCGTGACGAGGCGGGTAACACCAGCCCGGTCAGCGGTACGGTAACAGTGACAATTGATACGGTGGCACCGCCATCAGTCACCAACCTGGTGCTGACTAATAACATTGATGGCGCGGTTAACATCCCGAACGGTGGCCTGACCAACGACAATACTCCAGTGCTGAGCGGCAATGGTGAGGTGGGCAGTATTATCACCATCTCCGACGCCAGCGGTGTTCTGGGATCTACCACCGTTATTGCCGGTGGCACATGGAGCTTTACCCCGACGACAGGCTTGGCAGATGGTTCCCATACCTTCAGCGTAACGGCGTCGGATACCGCAGGCAACGTCAGCGGCACCAGCACCATCAGTGCGGTGATTGATGCCACACCGCCAGCAGCCCCGAGTGCGATCACAGCCAGCAACGACAACGGTACAACACCGGTGGCGATTGCCAGCAATGCGACCACCAACGACAGCACACCATTCCTGAGCGGCAGTGGTGAAGCGGGTAGCATCATCAGAATCTACGATGGTGCAACCGAGTTGGGCAGCACGGCGGTAGGGAGCAACGGTCAGTGGAGCTTCAGCGTGCCAGCGCTGGATGACGGTAGCTACACGCTGAGAGTGACGGCGACGGATGCAGCAGGCAACACCAGCCAGGCTGCGGATACCGTTAACTTCACTGTGGATGCCACTCCACCAGCGATACCAACGCTGGTGGTGACCAACGACATTACCTCTGTGGTCGTCAACAACAATGGATTAACCAACGACAACACGCCTTCACTCAGTGGAAACGCGGAAGCGAACAGTGTGGTGACCATTTATGATGGCACCACGGTGATTGGCTCTACCACATCCACTGGCGCAGGCACCTGGACCTTTACTTCACCAACACTGACTGACGGCTCGCACACGCTGACGGTGACCGTCGCCGATGAGGCCGGCAACGTTAGCACCTCCGCTGCGACCACGGTGCGCATCGATGCTACACCGCCGCAGCCGGTAAGCGATTTGCTGCTGCAAAACAACAACGATACCGCTAACCCAACCACCATCGCTAATGGTGGGACCACCAACGACAGCACGCCTGTTGTCAGCGGTCAGGCGGAAGTGGGTTCAACCGTAACGGTCTATGAGGGCACCACCGTGCTGGGTACGGCGGTGGTAGATGCAGAGGGTAACTGGAGTGTCACCACCTCTACGCTGTCGAATGCCACGCACACGCTGACCATCAACGTCACGGATCCGGCCGGTAACATCAGTTCCAACACCACAGCCACAGTGACGGTGGATACCACTACGCCGGCGGAAGTCACGACGTTTGCGGTCTACAACAACGCCAATACCACGCCAGTTGAGTTGTTTAACAACGGCTTCTCCAACGACAACACCCCAGTGCTGCGCGGTACCGGCGTGGCAGGTACTACCATCAATATCATTATTGATGGTGTACAGGTGGCGACGACCACAGTAGCGAGCAACGGTGTATGGCGTTACGAAACCGGCGTTCAATCTGAGACGACGCATACTTATGCGGTGTCCGTGACCAACGCCGCCGGAACCACGGGTGACCCGACCACGCCAGTTAGCATCACCATCGATACCACCACGCCGTCAACGGTAACGAGTTATGTGGTGACTGACGATGTGGGTGTGGGTGGAACCCTGGCCTCCGGCGATACCACCGATGACAACACTCCAACCTTCAGTGGTACTGTCGAAGGTAACGCCACGGTATCTGTTTACGACGGCACCACGCTGTTGGGCACTGCTACGGCGTCAGGAACGGGAGCCTGGACCTTCACGCCAGCCACTGGCTTGTCGAACGGTGACCACAGCTTCACCTTCACGGTGACGGATCAGGCGGGCAATATCAGTGCCGCCAGTACGCCGGCCTTCACCCTGAATATTGAAGCGGGCTTGCCAACCGCCAGCGGTACACTGGTTATCACCGATGACAGCGGCAGTATGCCAGTCAACTTAACCGATGGCGCGAGTACGAAAGACACCACGCCAGTGTTAACGGGGGCGGCAACGGCTGGTGATGTGATTACCATCCACGATGGTTCGGGTACGGGTACGGTATTGGGTAGCGTGACCGTGGGAGCGGATGGACAATGGAGTTTCACGCCTACTCTGGCCGATGGCTCTCATGCTATCTACGTGACCAATCTTGCGGGTACAGAATCCGATACTATTAATATCACCGTCGATACCGTGGCGCCTGTTGCGGTCAGTGACCTGGCGGCTGCCAATAATAACGGCAGCACACCGGTAGCGATTGCCAATAACGGGATCACTAACGACAGCACGCCGTTGCTGACAGGTACCACAGAGGCTAATGGTATTGTCACCATCTATGATGGCAACACTGTCGTCGGCTCAACCACCGCCAGCGGCACCGGCGCGTGGAGCTTTATCTCGCCAACTCTCAGCCAGGGCGCGCATACATTGAGCGTCACGGTAACGGATGCAGCAGGTAACGTTGGGCCGCGTTCATCGACAGTGAGCTTCACCATAGACAGCATTGCGCCGAACGCCACGACGCTGGTGGTCACCAATGATACCAACAGCACCACCGTGCCAAACAATGGCTCGACCAACGACACTACGCCAACCCTGAGCGGCACGGCGGAAGCCAATGGACGCGTCTCTGTATACGATGGCACCACGCTGCTGGGTACGGCGATTGCCAGTGCTACGGGGGCATGGACCTTCACCTCAACGGCGCTGACACAAGGCACGCATACGCTGAATGTCACCGTAACGGATGCGGCAGGTAACGTCAGCGGAACCACCTCGTCCAACGTCATTATTGATACCACGCCGCCAGCTGCAGTGGCCGGTTTGGCTGCCGCCAACAACAACGGCAGCACGCCAGTCGCCATTGCTGCAGGTAGCAGCACCAACGACAACACACCTGCTCTCAGCGGTACTGCGGAAGCGGGCAGCGTTGTCAGGATCTATGACGGCGGTGTCTTGCTCGGTTCTGTCACCGCCAGTAGCACCGGCGCGTGGAGCTACACGTCAACCCAACTTGCGGATGGCAGCCACACCATCAACGTGACGGCGACGGATGCGGCGGGCAACATCAGCCCGAATGCCTCTATCACCTTTACCGTGGTGACCGGCGCACCGAACCCGGTAGCGGGTCTGGTGGTCAACGACAACGCGGGTACCGTACAGGGCAACTTGACCAGTGGTCAGTCAACCGATGACACCACGCCAACCCTGAGCGGCACGGCTACGGCAGGCAATATTGTCGTCATCAGCGAAGGCACCACTGTGCTTGGCTCGGTGGTGGCGGGCAGCAATGGGGCATGGACCTTCACTACAGCAGCATTGAGCGAAGGTTCACATCCGCTGAGTGTGACCGTGCGTGATGCAGCAGGCAACACCAGCACCGCGACCAACTTCACAGTGGTAGTGGACACCGTGGCACCGGCGACTTCATCGCTGGTGGTCACCAACGATGTCACCAGTACCGCAGTGCCAAACGGTGGTTCGACCAATGACACCACCCCAACCCTGAGCGGGGTGGCGGAAGCTAACGGTCGTGTCTCCATCTACGATGGCAGCACGCTGTTGGGCACCACTACGGCCAGCGCTACCGGAGCATGGAGCTTCACCTCCACCACGTTGGCGCAAGGTTCCCATACCCTGAACGTCACGGTGACGGATGCCGCAGGTAACGTCAGTGGTACCACCAGCTCTGTCGTAGTGATCGATACCACGCCTCCGGCGGCGGTCGCGAGTCTGGCTGCGGCGAACAACAACGGCAGTACGCCGATTGCGATTGCCGCAGGCAGCAACACCAACGACAACACGCCAGCCATCAGCGGTACCGCTGAAGCGGGCAGCGTAGTCAAGGTCTACGATGGCGGTACCTTGCTCGGTTCTGTTATTGCGGGCAGCAACGGTGCCTGGAGTCTGACCTCGACGACTTTGGCCGATGGTAGCCACACCATCAACGTCACAGCGACAGATGCAGCGGGCAACGTCAGCCCGAATGCCTCTATCACCTTCACGGTGGATACCGGTGTCCCTGTCGCAGTCACTAACCTGGTGGTCACCAACGATGTTACCAACACTGCGGTGCCAAACGGTGGTTCGACCAACGACAACACGCCAACGCTGAGCGGTACGGCTGAGGCGAATGCGATTGTGACGGTTTACGATGGCACAACCGTACTGGGTTCCACCACCGCCAGCGGCACCGGCGCATGGAGCTTCGTCAGCCCGGCATTGAGCAACGGTACCCATCCGTTGAGTGTGACAGTGAAAGATGCGGCGGGTAACGTCAGCCCGGCATCGACCACGGTTTCCGTGATTGTCGATACCGTTGCGCCGAACGCCTCGACGCTGGTGATCACCAACGACGTCACCAATACCACGGTGCCGAATGGTGGATCGACCAACGACAGCACGCCAACCCTGAGCGGTACAGCGGAAGTCGGCAGCATCGTCAGAATCTACGATGGCAGTACGCTGCTCACTTCAATCACTGTCGGCAGTACGGGGAACTGGAGCTACACCACGGGCGTACTGAGTCAGGGTTCACACCCGATCAGCGTCACTTCAACCGATGCAGCGGGTAACGTCAGTGCGACCACCAGCGCAACGGTGACAGTGGATACCGTGGTGCCAACGCTGACCCTGGCAGCTGCTAATAACAACGGCAGTTCGTCGGTGGCGATTGCCGCAGGTACCAGTACCAATGACAACACGCCTGCGCTGAGCGGTACGACTGAAGCAAACAGCGTCGTCAGAATCTTCGACGGCGGTGTGCAGATCGGTTCTGTCACGGCCAGCAGCACGGGTGCGTGGAGCTGGACCTCCACCACCCTGGCGGAAGGCGCACACACTATCACGGCGACGGCGACAGATGCGGCGGGTAACGTCAGTAATACGCCATCGATTACCTTCACTGTGGATACTGTTGTCCCTAACGCTGTGACTAACCTGGTGGTTACCAACGATATCACCAGCACAGCGGTGCCTAACGGCGGTTCCACCAACGACAACACGCCAACACTCTCTGGTACAGCTGAGGCGAACGCGATTGTCACGGTGTATGACGGCACTACGGTACTGGGATCCACCACCGCCAGCGGCACCGGCGCATGGAGCTTCGTCAGTCCGGTACTGACCAATGGTAGCCACCCTCTGAGCGTGACGGTGAAAGATGCGGCAGGCAACGTCAGCCCGGCATCAACAACCGTGACGGTCACGGTGGATACCGTCGCGCCGAACGTCTCAACGCTGGTGATTACCAACGATGTGACTAATACCACAGTGGCAAGCGGCGGCTCGACTAACGACACTACGCCAACGCTGAGCGGTACGGCGGAAGCGGGCAGCCGCGTGACCATCTATGACGGCACCACCGTCTTGGGCACTGCGATTGCCAGCGGCACTGGAGCATGGACCTTCACCACCTCAGTATTGACGCAGGGCTCACACCCGATCAGCGTGTCGGTCACGGATGCGGCCGGTAACGTCAGTGGCAGAACCAACGCCACGGTAGTTATCGACACCACACCTCCGGCAGCCGTCACCAGTCTGGTGGCAGCAAACAACAACGGCAGCACGGCGGTGACGATACCGAACAACGGTGTCACTAACGACAGCACGCCGCTGTTAACCGGTAATGGCGAAGTCGGGGCCAAAGTCAGCATCTATGATGGCAGCACCCTGCTGGGTACCACCACCGTCGGCAGCAACGGCAGCTGGAGCTTCATCTCCACCACGCTGAGCAACGGCACCCATACCATTAACGTCACGCAGACCGATGTGGCGGGTAACGTCAGCCCAACGGCATCGACGGTGATGACTATCGATACTGTGGCACCTGCGGCGGTGACTAACCTGGTGATCAACGATGACGTTGGCGCGAGTCAGGGGCCTCTGGCCAATGGCGCTGTGACCGATGATGCGACGCCAACCCTGAGCGGCACGGCGGAAGCGAACGCCATTGTCACCATCTACGATGGCACCACCGTATTGGGGTCAGTCACGGCGAGCAATACAGGGGCCTGGACCTTCACCACCGCCACACTGAGCAACGGTACGCATCCGTTGAGCGTCACCGTCACTGATGCAGCGGGTAACACCAGTGCGGCGTCGGCAACGGTCTCCATTACCGTGGATACTGTGGCACCAGCCGTCTCAACCCTGGTGATCACCAACGACATCACCAATACCACTGTTCCAAGTGGCGGTTACACCAATGACACCACACCAACCTTAAGCGGTGTGGCGGAAGCGGGCAGCCGCGTGTCGATCTACGACGGTAGCACGTTGCTGGGTACTGTCACGGCAGGCAGCAACGGCGCATGGACCTTCACCACGGCGGTACTGACGCAGGGTAGTCACCCGATCAATGTCACCGTGACGGATCCGGCGGGCAACGTCAGCGGCACCACCTCTGCAACGGTGATTGTCGATAGTGTCGCTCCTGCGGCGGTGACCAGTCTGGTGGCGGCTAACAACAACGGCAGTACGGCGGTGACCATCCCGAACAATGGGGTGACCAACGACAATACGCCGCTGTTGAGTGGTAGCGGTGAGGTCGGGGCGATTGTCAAAGTCTACGACGGTAGTGTGCTGCTTGGCAGTACCACTGTCGGTAGCAACGGCACCTGGAGCTTGATTTCTACCACCTTGAGCAACGGTACCCACACCATCAACGTGACGCAAACCGATGCAGCGGGCAACGTCAGCCCAACAGCCTCAACTATCATGACCATCGATACGGTGGCACCAACAGCGAGCAGTCTGACCATTACCGACGACACGGGTAGCACGCCGGTATCGCTGGCAAATGGAGCCTACACCAAAGACACCACGCCAACATTGAGTGGTACAGCGGAAGTGGGGGCGGTTGTCACCATCTATGATGGAGCCACCATTCTCGGTTCCGTCACGGTGGGTAGTAGCGGTGCATGGACATACACCACGGCAGTGCTGGCGAATGGCGCGCATCCATTGAGCACCACCGTCACCGATGCAGCAGGTAACGTCAGTACCGGTAACACCACGGCAACGGTCAACATCGATACCGTGGCACCGGTTGCGGTCACCAACCTGGCGATTAACGCAGCGGGCACGACCGTCACCGGTAGTGGTGAAGTCGGGGATACGGTCACCGTGCGTGATGCCAGTGGTAACTCGCTGGGTACGGCAACCGTGGGATCGGCGGGCACATGGTCGGTGACCTTGAGCACGGCGCAAACCACCGGCGCTTCCCTCTCGGTTATCCAGACTGACCGCGCGGGTAACGTCTCACCTTCTGCTGCACTGACGGGGGCGATTCGTATTGTTGCCACCAACGATACCAACGAGGTGGATTACACCACCGCGACCGGTACGGTGACGAATGCGAACGTGAGTGATACCAGTACCGCGTTACTGAGTGTCAACCTTGGCACCCTGTTGGGCGTCGGCGTCTTGACCAGCAACAACGCCTACACCTTCAGCGTGGGAACGGGGGATACACGAACCGTAACGTTACATGGCTCGGTGACCAGCCTGTTGTCCGTCACTGCAAACTACACCTTGTATCTGTATAAGCAGAATGCGGATGGCACCTGGTCAATCCAGTCTTCTAACGCCAACTACATCCAGTCGTTCCTGTCACTGGGCACGCAGACTGGCGGTAACGTGACCTACAGTAACCTGACCACCGGTAACTATGCTGTGGTACTGGGTTCCAGTAACGGTATCTCGGCGCTGCCTTCTACCACGATCTACACCACGTCGGATATCACGACGCTGGCAGTGACTGTGGCAGCGACCGTCACCGGTAACTTGCTGACCAACGATACCAGTTCAGTCTCCGGTACGGTTCCGACCGGTACGGCGGTCACAACGGTGTCTGGTAGTGCAGTGGCCGCGTCCGGTAACACGGTGATCAATACCACCTACGGCACGCTGACCATCGATTCGCACGGTAACTACACCTATACGCTGAAAGCAGGTCTGGACATCGATACCTTGCCAACAGCGGATACCTTCACCTATTCGGTGAGGGATGCCAGTGGTGCGGTGACCTCTGCGTCATTGACGGTCACGCTGCATAACGGTGTGGCAACGTCGTTGACGGTGAACAGCTTGCTGGCGGAAACCACCTCGACAAGCGCGACGCACGATGCCAGCGGCAGCATCTACGGTGACTCGACGACGCATACCGGAACCTTGAGCATCACTAATGAACACGGTGATGTCACAACGGTTCACAGTGTGGGTACTACGTCGATTGCGGGGGACTATGGTGTGCTGAGTATTGCAGCCAACGGTAGCTACACCTATACGCTGAATGCAGGGGTTGATGGGCAGAGCCTGCTGCATAAAGAGGTATTCAGTTATACCCTGGCAGCAACGGATGGCACCATTACCACCCAGTCGTTCACTATTGACCTGCACCCGACCATCACTGGTACGGCGGGGGCTGACACCATTACCGGCGGTGCCTATAACGACACCATTACTACCGGTGCGGGTGCAGACACTCTCGTCTATCACTTACTGGCGAGCGCAGACTCTACTGGCGGCAACGGTCACGATACCTGGACCGACTTTAATGTTGCGCAAGGCGACAAAATTGACGTCAGTAACTTGCTAATTGGTTGGAATGATTCCACAAGTAATATTAATGATTTCGTGAAAGTGGATCATACTTCAGATGGCAACACCGTGCTCTCAATTGACCGTGATGGGACAGGTACGGCGTACAGCAGCACTCAACTGGTTACGCTGGAAGGCGTGAACGTTTCACTAGAGGAGTTGCTGCAACAACCGCACCAAAACACCACGGTTTAATAAGACCGGTGACAGGAAGCAGGGAAGCAGTATGGGCGCAGGGATGCGCCCCTTTCTCTTTTTTGACTGGTGGATTATCGATGGATTTGATGCAATCAGGCACTACCACGCGCCGTTATTCTAAGCTCAGCGTCTTCTGTGCTGGCATCGCTTTATTTCATTGTTCTCAACTTATGGCTGCCAGTGATGCGCTCACTTCGGCAGGCACAATAACTTCAGCAGGCCTGGCGCAACAGCAGCAGGACTTGCCCTCTTTAACCGGTGAAGTGGCTGAACCCGCGTTGGCTCACGTCCCGGACTCCCTCACCATTAACCAGGCCGTTCAGCGTGCCATTCAATGGCACCCCGATATCGCAGAAGCGGTCGGCAAAATGCTGGAACAGGCAAATCAGGTCGATGTGGCCAAAGCCAAATACTATCCGCAGATAAGCGGGGGGATGAACAACGGCTACACCAACGCCTATACCGAAAAGGGCTTCAGCCCATCATTTGTTTTGTCGGTGTCGCAGATGCTGTACGACTTCGGCAAAGTCAGCAGTTCGGTGCGTTCCGCTGAAGCGGGTGTCGCGATGGAACAAGCCAACGTGCTGGTGAGTATTGATACGGTGGCGCATGACACTGCCTCTGCGCTGGTGGAAGTGCAGGGGTATCAGCAGTTGGTCAAGATTGCTCAACAGCAATTGGATGCGCTAACTAAGATTGGCGATCTGGCGCGTCAGCGTAACGATGAAGGCGCTGCCTCACTCTCTGATGCCACGCAAACCGATGCGCGTATCGAAGGGGCCCGCACCACGCTGATCCAGTATCAAGCCAACCTTGATCGCTGGCGTGCCACGCTGGCGACCTATCTCGGCTGGCCGCTGGTCAAAAAAGTGAATGATGATTTCCCGGTCAACCTGACGCGCGCCTGCGCGGTGGGCAAATCCGATGACAAACTTAACCCTACCGTGTTGTCCGCGTGGGCGCAGGCCAACCAGGCGCAAGCCAAGCTGGATAACGCCAACGCGCAAAACTTGCCCACCATCTCACTGGAACCGCAGGTCACGCACTATCTTAATGACCACTATTCCGGCAGTGAAACCCTGGATCGCACCCAGTATCAGGCGTTCGTGAAAGTGGAAATGCCGATTTATCAGGGCGGGGGGATCACCGCTGCGCGTGACGCCGCTGCCAACGCTTTACAGGCGGCAAATGCAGCCGTTAACTCGGCCCGCTTAAAAGCGCGCCAGCAGCTGAGTGAATCACAAAGTGCCGCGCTGAGTCTGTCGCAGAGCCTTGCAATCATGGGGCGGCAACAGACGTTGGGTGAGAAAACTCAGCAACTGTATCAGGACCAGTATCTGCAACTCGGCACGCGTCCGCTGCTGGACGTGCTCAACGCCGAGCAGGAAGTGTTTCAGACGCGCTTCACCCTGCAGCAAACCATCAGCCAGTTACGATCGTTGCAACTCGACTGCTTATACAGCACCGGGCATATCCGCTCGGCCTTCGCGTTGAATAATCAGCGGATCCAGAATGTGGAGATCCAGCCATGACACAGCTACAAATTCCCGACGCACCCAACGGTGACAGCAGTAATGCAACCGGAGGGGACGTACCGTTAAATGGATGGGCAACGGCGATCATCCTGATTGCCACCCATTACCGCTTGCCTTGTTCACCGGGCATGATCATGGCCGCGGCTGAGTGGCAGGGTAAACAGACGCGTGACAAAGCGTTGCGGCATCTGGCGCGTCAGGCGGGCTTATCGTTGCAACTCTATGAAGAGAACAAATGGGAGATCACCAGTTGGCGTTTGCCGCTGGCGATAGAGCTGACTGATGGTCAGGTTGGAGTCATCACCAGTTTTGATGGTGAAGACGAAGTGCGTGTCCATTTCGCGGGTGACGAACAACCGGCTCCGGTGGCGCTGGAGACGCTGTTACCGGAGATCCGCTTTGCGGCGGCGCTGCGTCCGGTCACCGCAGCAAAAGACAGCCGCGTCGATCGCTACTTAGCCACGGTAAAACCTGACTGGCTACGGCGTTTGGTGCTGCACGACATGCGCCCTTATGCGCACGTCATGCTCGGCTCGTTTTTGATTAACCTGATGGCGCTGGTCGGCATTATTTTCTCGATGCAGGTGTATGACCGTGTTATTCCCGCGCAATCTTACCCCACGCTGTATGTGCTCTATATCGGCGTAATTATCTCGGTGGTGTTTACCTATGTGCTGCGCGTCGGGCGCGATCACGTTACCGACCTGCTGGGTAAACGTGCCGATATGCGCGTCTCTGACCGCGTGTTTGGCCATGCGTTGCGCTTGCGTAACAGTGCGGTACCTCGCTCCACTGGGACGTTCATCTCGCAGTTGCGCGAGCTGGAATCAATCCGTGAGATGGTGACCTCCACTACCGTTTCCGCGATTGTCGATATGCCGTTCTTCCTGCTGTTTATGTTGGTGATGGCGATTATCGCGCCGCAGCTGGCATGGATTGCACCCATATCGGTGATTTTGATGATACTGCCCGGCATTTTCAGCCAGAAGAAACTGGCGAAGCTGGCACAGCAAAACCTCAAAGAATCGACGCTGCGTAATGCGGTGCTGGTGGAGAGCGTGCAGGGGCTGGAGGATATCAAGCTGATGCAGGCTGAAGACCGTTTCCTGCAACAGTGGAACAGCTACATACGCATTACCGCGCAGTCCGGCGTTGAGATGCGCAAAGTGATGCACTCTCTGATCAGCTGGGGTGTCACGGTGCAGGGGCTGGTGTACGCCAGCGTCATCGTTGTCGGCGCGCCGATGGTGATTAACGGGGATATTACCACCGGTGCCATCGTTGCGGCTTCCTTACTCTCTTCTCGTATGATCGCGCCGATGGCCACGCTGTGCGGCGTGCTGGCACGTTGGCAGCAGGTGAAAGCCGCCAAAGGCAGCCTGGATGCGCTGATGAACTTGCCGGTGGAAAACAGCAAAGATGAAACGCGCATTC
Source organism: Pantoea sp. CFCC18177 (assembly GCF_059412425.1). Lineage (NCBI taxonomy): Bacteria > Pseudomonadati > Pseudomonadota > Gammaproteobacteria > Enterobacterales > Erwiniaceae > Pantoea > Pantoea sp. CFCC18177. The sequence goes on along the minus strand of NZ_JBNBPL010000011.1, from coordinate 92,903 downwards.
ACTGCCCGGTGCTGTTTGGTCATTACCAGTTCAACGATGCGATGTTCCGTTACTACACCGATTCCCTCACGGTAGCGCTGCGTATCAAAAGCCTGACGATAAAACCAGGTGAACGCATTGCGGTATTGGGGCGCAACGGTTCCGGTAAATCGACGCTGCTGCAAGCCATGATTGGCGGTATGGATTTAGTGGCGGGCGAACTGCGCCTGGATAACCTGAGCCTGCCGCATATTGATGTGGCGGATGTGCGGCGTAACGTGGGTCTGATGACGCAAAACGCACGTCTGTTCCACGGCACGCTGCGTGAAAACCTCACCATGGGCGCGGCTCACGCTACCGACGATGCCATTTTCGGTGCACTGACGGTGAGCGGCGGGGCTGATTTTATCCGCCGTCTGCCGCTGGGGCTGGACCATCCGGTGATGGAAGGTGGCGTGGGATTATCAGGCGGTCAGCGTCAGTCGCTGCTGCTGGCGCGCATGCTGCTGCGCGACCCCAATATCATCCTGTTGGATGAACCCACTGCAGCGCTGGACGATCATACCGAGAAAGAGTTTATTGAACGGCTCGGCGCGTGGCTGAATGGTCGCACCCTGATCGTGGCAACCCATCGAGCGGCCATCCTTGCGCTGGTGGATCGTGTACTGGTACTGAAAGACGGACAACTGGTGATGGACAGCCCGAAAGAGAACGCGCTGCCGCCACCGCGTGCGGGCGGTAATCCACCGGAGGTGCGCCCATGATGAAGCAACTTCCCGGTAAACTGCGGCTGGTGACGGCGGCGGAAGTCGACTCTTCTGACGATCTGTTGGGAGAACTGAAATCAGAAACTCACTATACCGGCGCGGTGCGACTGATCACAATTAGCGCGGCCTTGATTCTGGTGTCACTGGTGTGGGCGTGGTTTGGCGTGCTGGATGAAGTCTCAACCGGCACCGGCAAAGTGATCCCCAGCTCGCGTGACCAGGTGCTGCAATCGTTGGAAGGCGGCATCCTTACCGAACTGTATGTGCATGAGGGCGATAAGGTGAAAGCAGGGCAGGTGGTGGCCCGGCTTGATGCCACGCGTTCTGAATCCAACGTGGGTGAAAGTGCTGCGCGCTATCGTGCTGCTCTGGCTGCCGCTGCGCGCCTGAATGCCGAAGTTAACGATCAGAAACTCGTCTTCCCCGCAGAGCTGAATAAGTTCCCGGATCTGATCGCCTCAGAGACCCGCTTGTATAAAACCCGCCGCGCCCAGCTCACCGATGCCACGGCGCAGTTTAATCAGTCGCTGGCCTTGGCCAATAAAGAACTGGCCATCACCCAGCGACTGGCGAAAACCGGTGCAGCCAGTAGCGTCGAGGTGCTGCGCTTGCAACGTGATAAGTCGGATCTGGAGCTGAAGCTGACCGATATGCGCTCGCAGTACTATGTGCAGGCGCGTGAGGAGTTGGCGAAAGCCAGTGCCGAAGCGGACAGCCTGGCGCAGACCATCAGAGGGCGTGAGGACACGGTAACTCGCTCGACTATCCGTTCGCCGATGGACGGTATCGTGAAAAACATCAAAGTCTCCACCGTGGGTGGGGTGATCCCGCCAAACGGTGAGTTGATGAATATCGTGCCGTTGAATGACCGCCTGCTAATCGAAGCGCGTCTGTCACCGCGTGATATCGCCTTTATCCATCCTGGCCAGCGTGCGGTGGTGAAGATCTCGGCGTATGACTATGCCATTTACGGCGGTTTGAATGGCGTGGTGGAGAGCATTTCACCGGATACCATTCAGGATGAAGTGAAACCGGAAATCTACTACTACCGTGTATATATCCGCACTGATAACGACTACGTGCAGAACAAAGCCGGTAAACGCTTCGCGATCAGTCCGGGGATGGTTTCTACGGTGGATATCAAAACCGGTGAGAAGACCATTATGGATTACCTGATCAAACCGTTTAACAAAGCCAAAGAGGCGATGCGCGAGCGGTAATCGCTGTTCGTTAACCGTCATTGAGCCGCTGTTTGTGATGCAAACAGCGGTTTTTTTTATGCGTTGAGGGCGTGAGGCGTAAGTGGATTTTATGTTTTAAACAGTAATGAAAATGATACTGAAAGGTAGCCCGAGCGCAATTTTTCGTCCCCCTGCTGTCATTGTTTTCATTTAAAGCTCGAAGATTTTCTTAGCGATTTCCAGGCAAATTCTCATCGCATTTTTTTGGTTTTTTTGAATAGAGCAGAGTGGGATTCATTTATTGGAAGCTTTTTGAAATGTTTTGAAAATTTTGGCGCGTTTGAGAGGTAAGTGCTGAAGGTTTAGCTTAATAGTGGTTTTTTGTTCATTAAAATTATGGGTTAACGTGATCTTTACCTGTGCGACGGTTAAAAATTAATCGGTTGAGTGCTAAGGTTTCTATAGGAATATGCTTAAAATTCTTGTGCCGGTTATTGCTGTGTGTTACATAGAGTGTCGAATTTCTATCCCTTGCTCACTCCAGATTTTTCCGTGAGCGCCGTAGTGCCAAATAATAAAAAGAGCAGACTTCACTACCCCTTTAGCGGACGCTTTTACTCACGCTTTGACTTGTCACGCAGCGTGATAAAACCATCTGGTTACTGATTGCGATAGAAAAGAAACGTTAATACAACCCGTCGTGATGCTTTTAGTGATTTGAAAGCGTGGCGATAGCATTTGCTACAACACCCATGCAAAGGAACTGACATGACCCAGGTGGTAATTCAGGAGCAGCAACGCGGCGTTATTGAGCCCGAGTTAATTGAATCCGTGCGTCAAACGTTAGCGGAACAAGGAGTCGCGCTGCAAAACCTTGCGCAGCAACTGGATAGCCAGCAATACCAGAATGCTCTGCGCCTGATCATGAACTGCAAAGGTCACGTGATCCTATCTGGAATGGGCAAATCGGGCCATGTTGGACGCAAAATGTCTGCCACCCTGGCTTCAACGGGCACACCCAGCTTCTTTATTCATCCTGCTGAAGCCTTCCACGGCGACCTCGGCATGATCACCCCTTATGACCTGCTCATCCTGATCTCTGCCAGTGGCGAAACCGACGAAATCCTCAAGTTAGTGCCCTCGCTTAAGAATTTTGGCAACCGCATTGTGGCGATTACTAATAAAGGTGACTCCACGCTGGCTAAAAATGCGGATGCGGTGCTGGAACTCAACATGACGAGTGAAAGCTGCCCGAACAATCTTGCACCTACCACATCCACGACCTTAACGATGGCGATTGGTGACGCGCTGGCGATTGCCATGATTCACCAACGTAAATTCATGCCTGATGACTTCGCTCGCTATCACCCCGGCGGTTCGCTGGGACGCCGTCTTTTGACGCGCGTAGTGGATGTGATGCAACGCGATGTACCAACAGTGAAAACGGATGCGCCATTCAAAATTGTCATTCAGCGCATCACCAGTGGCTGCCAGGGCATGGTGGTGGTCGAAGATGCGACAGGAAATCTGGCAGGCATCATCACGGATGGCGATTTACGCCGTTTTATGGAGAAAGAGGATGCGTTGGGCGCAGCCACTGCCGAACAAATGATGACGCGCGAACCTCTGACTTTGCCGGAAGAGACCATGATTTTTGAAGCCGAAGAAAAGATGCAAAAGCATCGTGTTTCTTCGCTTTTAGTGACTGATAAAACAAATAAAATTACCGGGCTAGTGCGAATTTTCGACTAACCGAATATCACTGGGTGTGTCGCGCGGTGAGCCGCAAGTCGTACCTCAATATGTGCCTGAGCACCCAAATAAAAAATTTGATGATAGTTCCATGTTGATGAAAGTGAAGTCCGCCGCATCTACGATGCGTACGCGTTTTTCTGCTGTTTCGCTGGCGGAAATCCAGAAACACCTGGCGAAAATTATCATTTTGCTGCCGATGGCGCTGTTGCTGATCTACCTCGTGATCTTCAGCCAGCCGCGCTATATGAGCGAATCTAAAGTGGCGATCAAACGCTCGGACGATCTCACCAGCAGCAGCCTGAACTTTGGCTTGCTGTTAGGCGCGTCCAATCCCAGTTCGGCTGAAGATGCACTCTATTTGAAAGAGTACATCAACTCACCGGACATGCTGCGGGTGCTGGATAAGCAACTCGATTTCCATGAAGCCTTCAGCCACAGCGGGCTGGATTTTCTCAATCATCTGGCGAAAGAAGAGACGGCTGAGCGCTTCCTGCAGTATTACCGCGACCGCATCAGCATCGCGTACGACGACAAAACCGGCCTGCTGGATATCCAGACTCAAGGCTTCAGCCCTGAATTTGCGCTGAAGTTTAACCAGGCGGTATTGAAAGAGTCCGAGCGCTTTATCAACGAACTGTCGCACCGTATTGCTCGCGATCAACTCTCTTTTGCTGAAGCTGAAATGGAAAAAGCGCGCATACGTCTGGATGCGAGCAAAGGCGAATTACTGTCTTATCAGAATAGTAACAACGTGCTGGATCCAGAAGCACAAGCTTTGGCTGCTAGCACTCTGGTTAACACACTGATGGGCCAGAAAATCCAGATGGAAGCAGATTTGCGAAACTTGCTGACCTATCTGCGTGATGATGCTCCGCAAGTGGTGAGCGCGCAAAACGCCATCAAGTCGCTGCAAGCACAGATCGAAGATGAAAAAGGCAAAATCACTGCACCTCAGGGTCATAAACTGAACCGCATGGCAGTGGACTTTGAAGAGATTAAATCGAAAGTAGCGTTTGATACTGAACTTTATAAGCTGACGCTGACTTCTATTGAGAAAACCCGCGTGGAAGCGGCGCGCAAATTAAAAGTGTTGTCTGTGATCAGTTCACCGCAACAGCCGCAGGAATCCACTTTCCCAAATACACCTTATTTGATCGCCTGTTGGTTGCTGGTTTGCTGCTTATTATTCGGCACCCTGAAACTGCTGCTGGCTGTTATTGAAGATCACCGGGATTAATTGAGTTCGTCATGAAATTATTGAAGTCTTTATTACTGATTGCAGCCTGGCAGGCTGCACAAGCTACCGCGGCAGTGGATATTAATGCCGATCCCAATCTGACGGGGGCGGCTCCGTTGCCTTCGTTCCTGACTGGCCAACAAAACCAAGTGCAAAGCAGCGATGGTTTTGATAACACGCCTCGTACTGCTGCGCCTCTCACAATGAGTCGCATGTTTGGTGCCCAGTTATTTAATGGCACCAGCGCCGACAGTGGCGCAACCGTTGGCTTCAACCCTGGCTACGTGCTTAATCCTGGTGACAGCATTCAGGTGCGTTTGTGGGGTGCTTTCACTTTCGATGGCGCGTTACAGGTTGATCCGAAAGGCAATATCTTCCTGCCCAATGTTGGCCCGGTGCAGGTGGCAGGCGTCAGCAATAGTCAGCTAAATGCGCTGATTACCAGCAAAGTTAAACAGGTGTATCAGGCTAACGTCAGTGTGTATGCCTCACTGCTGCAAGCTCAGCCGGTGAAGGTCTACGTGACAGGCTTTGTGCGCAGCCCTGGCTTATATGGCGGTGTGACCTCGGACTCTCTGCTCAACTACCTGATCAAAGCGGGCGGTGTCGATCCGGATCGCGGCAGCTACGTGGATATCGTGGTGAAGCGTGGCAACCGCGTCCGCTCCAGCATCAACCTGTATGACTTCTTGCTCAACGGCAAGCTGGGGCTTTCGCAGTTTGCTGATGGCGACACCATCGTCGTCGGGCCGCGCCAGCACACCTTTAGCGTACAGGGTGACGTGTTCAACAGTTATGACTTCGAGTTCCGTGACAGCAGCATTCCGGTGACTGAAGCCTTGAGTTGGGCACGTGCCAAACCAGGTGCCACCAACATCACCATTATTCGTCAGCAAGGCTTGCAGAAGCGCAGCGAGTATTACCCGATCAGCTCTGCCCCGGGCCGTATGTTGCAGGATGGCGATACGCTGATTGTCAGCACCGATCGCTATGCGGGCACCATCCAGGTTCGCGTTGAAGGGGCACACTCCGGCGAACACGCGATGGTACTGCCTTACGGCTCAAACATGCGTGCAGTGCTGGCGAAGATTCGCACCAACAGCATGTCGGAAATGAGTGCGATCCAACTTTACCGCCCTTCAGTGGCACAGCGTCAGAAAGAGATGCTGGATCTGTCACTGCAGAAACTGGAAGAAGCCTCGCTCTCTGCTCAGTCTTCTACCAAAGAAGAAGCCAGCCTGCGTATGCAGGAAGCGCAGCTGATCAGCCGCTTTGTGGCGAAGGCACGTACCGTGGTGCCGAAGGGTGAAGTGATCCTCAACGAGCAAAACCTCGATTCGATCCTGCTAGAAGATGGCGATGTGATTAATATCCCGCAGAAAACCTCGCTGGTTATGGTGCATGGCGAAGTACTGTTCCCGAATGCGGTCAGCTGGGAAAAAGGCATGAGCCCGAAAGATTACATCGAGAAGTGCGGCGGTCTGACGCAGAAATCGGGTAACTCGAAAATTGTCGTGATTCGTCAGAACGGTGCTGCCGAGAACGGTGAGGATGTCGATACCCTCAATCCAGGCGATGAGCTAATGGTACTGCCGAAGTACGAATCAAAGAACATTGAAGTGACGCGCGGTATTTCCACCATCCTCTACCAGCTGGCGGTGGGTGCGAAAGTGATTCTGTCGATCTAAGGAATGGATATGAACAAAGCAGTGATTGTTATCCCCGCCCGTTTTGGCTCCTCGCGTCTGCCAGGTAAGCCGTTACTGGATATCGTTGGTAAGCCCATGATCCAGCACGTCTATGAACGTGCGCTGCAAGTGGCGGATGTGGCGGAAGTGTGGGTCGCGACCGACGACGAGCGCGTAATGCAGGCAGTCGAAAGCTTCGGCGGGAAAGCAATCATGACGCGCAGCGATCATGAATCGGGCACTGACCGCTTGGTGGAAGTGATGCAGAACGTGGATGCCGATATCTACATTAACCTGCAAGGTGATGAACCGATGATTCGCCCGCAGGATGTGGCGCATCTGGTGCAAGGAATGCGTGATGATGCAGCGCTGCCTGTGGCGACGCTGTGCCATGCGATCTCGGCAGAAGAAGCGCTGGAAGCCAGTACAGTAAAAGTCGTGGTAAACACGCGCCGCGATGCGCTCTACTTCAGCCGTTCACCGATTCCTTATCCGCGTAATGCCGATAAAGCGCGCTACCTGAAACACGTAGGTATTTACGCCTATCGCCGTGATGTGTTGCAGAACTACAGCCAACTGCCGGAAGCCATGCCGGAACAGGCTGAATCACTGGAACAGTTGCGTTTGATGAACGCAGGAATTGCGATTCGCGCTTTTGAAGTGGCCGCCACCGGACCGGGTGTTGATACACCAGCTTGTCTGGAGAAAGTGCGCAAGCTAATGGCACAGGAGCTAATAGAAACCACATGATCGGTATCTTCTCTTCGGGTATCTGGCGCATTCCGCATCTGGAAAATTTTCTGGCACAGCCGTGCCAGAAGATTTCTGCACTGCGCCCGATTCCGCAAGAGATAGATGCTGTTGCGGTGTGGGGCCATCGACCAAGTGCAGCCAAACCGGTTGCGCTGGCTCAGGCCGCGGGTAAACCTGTTATTCGTCTGGAAGATGGGTTTATTCGCTCATTGGATCTCGGTGTTAACGGCGCGCCTCCTCTTTCCATCGTGATTGACGACATTGGTATTTACTACGATGCCAATCAGCCAAGTGCGCTGGAGCAGCTGATTCAGGATAAAGCAGGAAATGCAGCTTTAGCTGAGCAGGCGCGTGAGGCGATGCAAACCATCGTCACTGAAGACCTGTCGAAATATAACCAAGCGCCGTCGTTTATGGCGGGCGAAGCACTGAACCCCGAACTGGTACTGGTGGTTGACCAGACTTTTAATGATATGTCAGTGACATACGGCAATGCGGGTGCTGATGATTTCGCTGCGATGTTAGATGCCGCCATTAAAGAAAACCCTCAAGCGATCATCTGGGTCAAAGTTCACCCTGATGTCTTGCAAGGCAAGAAAGCCGGTTATTTCGCGTCGTTGCAATCTACGCATCGTGTGCATTTGATGGCCGATAATGTCAGCCCTCAATCACTGTTACGCCACGTTTCACGCGTCTATGTGATGACGTCGCAATACGGTTTTGAGGCGCTTATCGCGGGTAAACCCGTAACCTGCTTCGGTCAGCCTTGGTATGCCGGTTGGGGGTTGACTGACGATCGCCATCCGCAATCTACGCAGCTCGCTGAGCGTCGTGGCTCTGCGTCATTAGTTGATTTATTTGCCGCGGCATACCTGCGTTATTGCCGCTATATCGACCCTCAAACTGGCGCGGCTACCGATCTGTTCACCGTGTTGCAATGGATGCAGTTGCAGCGTCGGCACCAGCAGCAGCGAAGCGGTTACTTATGGGCACCAGGTTTAACATTGTGGAAATCCACCATCCTCAAACCGTTCTTGCGTACCACGGCAAACAGAGTGCGCTTTTCTCGCCGCTGTTCTGAAGCAACTGCATGTGTGGTATGGGGTGTCAAGGGCGAACAACGCTGGCGTGACGAAGCGAATCAACGTCTGCTGCCAGTTTGGCGGATGGAAGATGGCTTCTTAAGATCCTCCGGTTTGGGATCTGACCTATTACCGCCGCTTTCGCTGGTGCTGGATAAGCGCGGTATTTATTACGATGCGACACGCCCAAGCGATCTCGAAGTGTTGCTGAATCATAGCCAACTGACGTTGGCGCAGCAGTTGCGGGCTGAAAAACTTCAGCAGCGTCTGGTTGAGAGCAAACTCAGCAAATATAACCTTGGCGCAGATTTCAAACTACCCCGCGCAGCACAGGGTAAGACAGTGATTTTGGTGCCGGGCCAGGTTGAAGATGACGCTTCGATTCTTACTGGCACCGTCTCCATAAATACCAACCTGGGATTGCTGCGTACCGTGCGTGAGCGTAACCCGGACGCATTTCTGATTTATAAGCCACATCCTGATGTGCTGGTGGGAAATCGTAAAGGCCATATCCCGGCTGATCAGGTGCAGCAATTAGCCGATTATCAGGCGTTGGATGCAGACGTTATCCAGTGCATTCAGGTGGCCGATGAGTTGCACACGCTGACTTCGCTATCAGGTTTTGAAGCCTTACTGCACGGCAAGAAAGTCTTTTGTTACGGCCTGCCTTTTTATGCGGGCTGGGGTGTGACCACCGATGAACATCGCTGCAAGCGCCGTGGGCGTTCACTCTCGTTATTAGACCTGATTTATCAGGCTTTGATTGTTTATCCAAGTTACATCCATCCCCTGCGCCTGGAACCGATAGCGGCTGAAGAAGCGGCTGAATATCTGATCCAGACTCCGCGCCGGCAGATGTTTATTACAAAAAAGAAAGCGGGGCGGATCATTCGCCATTACCGCAAGTTGATGATGTTTATTAAGGTCAAATTCGGCTGAGCACAGCCGGTTACGGACAATAATGAATAACCATGAAGGTTGAATATGCACAGTAATGCATTGACCGTTTTGCTGTCTGGGAAAAAATACCTGCTATTACAGGGGCCGATGGGACCGTTCTTCAATGATGTGGCTGTTTGGCTGGAATCATTGGGGCGTGAAGCCGTGAATGTCGTATTCAACGGTGGCGATCGGTTTTACTGTCGCCAGCGTGAATATTTGACGTATCAGGAAACCCCGAAAGAGTTTCCTCGTTGGCTGCGTGACACCTATGCCAATTATGACTTCGATACCATTTTGTGTTTCGGGGATTGCCGTCCATTGCATCAGGCCGCGAGCCGTTGGGCGAAGGCAAAAGGTATTCGTTTCCTGGCATTTGAAGAAGGCTACCTGCGTCCGCACTTCATTACGGTGGAAGAGGGCGGGGTAAACGCACACTCTTCACTGCCACGCGATCCGGAGTTTTATCGTCAGTTGCCGGAAATTCCCGCTCGCGATGTTGAACACCTCAAGCCCTCTGCGGCGAAACGCATTGGCCATGCGACTTGGTACTATCTCGTAGGGTGGCGTCACCGACATGAGTTCTACAAGTACCGTCATCACAAGTCTTTCTCACCGTGGTATGAAGCACAGTGCTGGATCCGTGCTTACTGGCGCAAACAGCTGTATGGCGTAATGCAACGCAAGGTGTTGCCACGTTTGCAGTCTGAACTTGATCAGCGCTATTACCTGGCGATCTTGCAGGTTTATAACGACAGCCAGATTCGTAATCATAGCCGCTATGAAGATGTGCGTGATTATATTAATGACGTGATGTTTTCGTTTGCGCGTAAAGCGCCAAAAGATAGCCATCTGGTGATCAAACATCATCCGATGGACCGTGGACACCGTTTGTATGGGCCGTTGATTAAACGCTTAGGAAAAGAATTTGGTGTGAGCGACCGTGTGATTTATGTGCATGATCTCCCAATGCCTGAATTGCTGACCCATGCCAAAGCGGTGGTCACGATTAACAGTACTGCGGGGATTTCAGCGCTGATTCACAACAAGCCCCTGAAAGTGATGGGCAATGCCCTCTACGACATAAAAGGATTGACGTATCAAGGGCATTTGCACCAGTTCTGGCTGGCTGGCTCTAAGCCAGATATGAAGTTGTTTAAGCAGTTCAGATGGTATTTGTTGGAGAATACTCAGATTAATGCTGTGTATTACATTAAAAGGGAAAAAGAAATTTTCATTAGGAAAACAAATATAATCAAAGCACTTGGTGAGGACTTGATGATTGCTGAGAAATGATTTTTTTATCAAAAAATAAATTAGGGCTTTGTTCCTATGCCCTAATGATTTTTATTGTTTGCTAAGTTGTTGGGTTTGTGATTTCTTCAATTTCATTTTCCAAGAAAGAAGTAAACTTATTCTTATTAACCACTATCTTCCCAATTTCATTTTCCTTTACCCAATAGCATGCGTAATGGCAATTCTTAAGCTGCGCGGTTCTATAGTAGCTAACTCTATTCCATGAAACGGGCATGATTTCAATCAAATGCTCAAGATTATTAGAGAAAGCACTGTTCGCTATTCCCATGCCATGAGAACCAACAATTATCCTTGCCTTTGAGAAGATCTCTATCTGCTCTTCTAGTGAATAATCGCCAGGATCACAAATAAAGTAATTATTTCTTTCTAAATAATCATATAGTACTGACTCATTGTCTAGTCTTCTTAAAGATGCATTTCGTCTAGAGACAAATATTTTTTCAGGTGATAGAGATAATGATCTGCTGACTTTGTTACTTAGAGTTGAGCAAAGCTTTGTATAATAGTGGCTAGGAGTGTGTAGATGACCAAAACTGTGAAAACTAGATATAATGACGCTCTCAAATTCTAACCAAGTATTTCCAACCTGTAGAATTTGGGATCTTTTTAAACCTAATAAAACAAGGATGTTTATATAGGTTTGAGAGGTATGAGGAATGACGAACGTGAAATCTGAGATATCATCATAAATTTCTTTAAGTGCTATGATTGTTGTTAATGATTCTCTATATAAGTGATCTATATTATCAAAGAGATAAAGCCATACGGATTTTCCGGATATTTTTACACGGCTACCTTGCACTTCCTTTAGAATTAAATCATCTTTAAGGTGAATTACATCCTGTTGATGTAGTAATTCTTTTGCTTGATTGTTTATAAAATTCCAAAGATATCTGTCATTGACCAATATTGGCCAATAGCGCTGTAAACCCTCGGGTTTTGGACCGATATGGCAATTTTTCAATTCACTTAATATTACTTCGTGTGTTGAGTATTCTTTTGTGAAAATAGATGATAACTCCTCGAAATTGTAGTCACCATCATCAAATCCAAAACCGGGTGCATGTTGAGATTGAATTTTCCTTTTTGGGGATAAAAGTAGATTATTAATTCCCGAAGTGAACATGTCAGGTGCTTTACGGATATCGATAGGCGTATACGTTTTCAATTATAAGATGCCTCTATTTAATTTTGAAAATTATGCGACCGAGTGTTACTAACGGCTTCTTACGAGAATCATTAAGGAATGCACTTGGATTTTTAAAAAGCTTTCTCGTTTTTTTCATAAATCCATTTCTGGTTTTATTATGATTTATTATTAAAACATTGCTTTTAATTATTTCAACATCTTTAATTTGCACTGGGAGTACATCTGCCTGTTCTGGTTCTCTTTCTGGAGAATTGGAAGTAAGGAGTATGTTTTCTTGTGTATTTTCAATTTTGACGGTACTGACAACCGGCTTTGGTTTGACTAATGGTATGAATGCCACTGGATTAAACTTTTTTTCTAAAGATAGTATTCCTGATTTATGAATTGAAACTAGGTTCTTCTCAAGGTGTTTAATTAGGAATAGTTCGAATGCGTCATACTCTTTAATTGATAAGTAGGAAGATAGCGTCTCATTTTTAAAGTCTGTAATAAAATCTGTTATATCTTCATAATCATAAGTGAAGCCTTTCTGGCCATAAAAAGCATCACCAAATTGAATGGGTTTTAGGCCCATGAATGCTGTTTCAATTGCAGCTTGTGAGCATAGTGTCAAAACATGTTTAGATTGCTTAATCATCTGTTGAAGGTTGTAATCTTCAACCAACGAAATGCGTTCAGCTTGCTCTGACGGAAGTGAATCAACGTAATCAGTTAGCTTATCTAACGTTAATGAAGATTTAAGATTGTTTTTGTGTCTTTCCCACGGATGGGATTTGAAAATTATGTGAACATTAGTTTCAGTAAGCAGTGAGCTTATTAATTCTTTGTAAAATTTTATACTGGAAAGATGTTTCTTTGCAGTGCAAATTATCGAGAAATCATTTGCAACTTGCCCAATTATAGTAATGACCTCTCGATTGTTGGTTGTTATTTCTTCTGATTCGATGGGTTGAGTGACATTTTTATTTTTTGATAGAAGGAATTTATTTATAGCCTTTGTTTTTATTCGGTTTAACTCAAAGTCATCACCTTCAACTTTAATGTTTTTATAAAAGCTGTTGATTTTTAGATTTGAATTGTTAGCTATTGGCTCATACTTCTCTTCAATGTAATATTCATTTCCAGTAAGGAAGTGCTCCAGCACTAAAGGTGTTGTAGGGTGTGTTTTTAGTGTTTCTAATAATGAGCGACAATAAATTTGAGCACCTGAAAATACACAAGCGTAGGTATGTACCTTCAGGGACTTCAGCTTGGTTTTCCAATAGTCAACCCAGTACCAGGCAGAAGATATATTAAGAATTAATGCCCGAGAATCTACGTCCATCATTAATCTAATTATTTCTTTATTAGTCAGGTCTTCATCGAGTTTGTCGCGAAAGGCATCAATAGGTAGAAAATAAGTCAATGCTTCATCGCGAGCAATATCAAATAAATTCAATCCATTGACTTTGAAGTTTAAGAGTTCATCTTCATTTTTTGAGGATAATATGTTGAAATATAATTCAATGTGCTCAAATTGTTCTTCGTAATTTCCATAGCACGCCACCCATTTGTTATTTTCTTTGGCGAACGTATGATGGATTTTATGTCTGGAGATAAAATCAAATAAACTTTTAAAGTTTTTAGGAGTAAAGTGAATGCTATCTGCAAAAAGGAAACTTAAGTTTTTCATTTTAGAATTCAACTCTTACTAGGTTTTTATAATGTTTAGATGTTAGCTGCATGACTTCCTGCCAAGTCAGTGCGTCATTTCTTTTATTCCATGCACCATTCGCTAACATGTTATAACCATGCTTAGTTGTGTGTTTTTCAAGCAACAAGGCATCGAGATTATAATTACCACTGAGGAAAAAACCATTGTTGTTTTCATGAATATAATCTGTAGCCATACCTACTTTCGTAGAAATTATAGGGGTGGCAGATGCGATAGCTTCGGGAATATTAGCCGGACCACCTTCATGTAAGCTCGCCATTAGCAGGAAGTGTAAGTTTTTATAAAGATCCCCAAAACAAAAATAAGGCAGTCGTTCATAACATTTAGTTTCGAACCCCATTTCAGAAGCTTTAAATGCGGATATACTTCTGTCAGCGCCTACAAAAATAAATTTAAACTTCTCCGGATCAAGTCTCTTTAGTAATTCATAAAGATAGGCTTCGCCTTTAACTTTTCTACCATATCTTTTAGATATTACACCAATATTTATCTTTTCATTCTCTATTTTTTTTAATTTTGGCTGAGTAAATATTGTTTTGTTGTAACCATGTGGTATTACAACGGTGTTTTTAATTCCCTTTTCTATTAAGATGTTCTGTTGATTGGTATTTAAACAAAATACAAGTTTGGCTTCAGAATATCTGTCATGAAATTTCTCGTAGTTCAGCCACTCGTCAACGTCATTAATATCGTGATGAACTGTGACAACAGAGTTTTCTCGTAATGCCGCCTCCAAATGTGGGCGGTGGTAATGATAAATATCAGCCCCTTCAATAGGACTTATTGTGACTACTATTTCAATATCATCATCAGTGAAATCGCTGTAATAATTTAGCAGGTCCGTGAAAATTCCACTGTGTACAGCTGATGACATAACATGGTTAACAAGAATGGTCATAATTCCTCAGGTTTTATGATGTCAAGTGCAATAGCATTAGTTATTATGAAAAGCCGTTTTCTTCATATGCTTTGATTCCATCGTTGACATCATCAAAGTAATGTATATTGTTATCCTTACCAAGATATAATGCTGAATCGCAGAATTCTCTTAGTGAGTTTAGACTGTGAGATACCATTATGTAATTTGCTGCATTATTCAGACCCTTGAATAATTCTGCACATTTACTTTTGAATCGAGCATCGCCGACTGCCGTAACTTCATCAACTAAATAATAGTCAAATTTAAATGCCATGCTTAATCCAAATCCCAATCGAGCTCTCATTCCTGAGGAATATGTTTTAATTGGCATGTCGAAATACTTTCCGAGTTCAGAAAAGTTTTCTACAAACTCAACTTTTTCCTTAAGTTCACCTTTAGATGCATACAACCGGGCTACAAATTTGACATTTTCGCGACCACTCAAACTGCCCTGAAAGCCACCTGACAATCCTACTGGCCACGAGATACTTTTATTAGTTTTGATAGATCCGCTATCTGGCCTATCAATGCCGCCAATCACTCTAAGTAGAGTTGATTTTCCCGCACCATTTCGGCCAATGAGCGCAATACTCTTACCCTCAGGAAGAACAACATTAAGATCTTTAAAAACATAATGTCGACCTTTTGTGGTTTTAAATGACTTTGTCAAATTTTCTATTTTAATCATGAGGTAAGCATAGCCTCTTCTTGGTGTCTATACAGTGCTAACCCAATGAATAATGTGACCAAGGTGGTAATCGCCAAGTATATTAAGCTTGTTCCATCGCTAATGTAATTAGGTATAACTGACTGCCTGCTTAGTTCGACTATGTGAGTGATTGGATTCCAAGTTAAATACGGCCAATATTCTTTCGGTATTGAGTGCAATGGATACATTATACATGATGCGAAATACAACGGTTTTAACATTATTGGCAGGAATTTCTCCGTCTCTGGAAAAGTTTTACCTATGACCATAAAAATCATTCCGAGACCAATTGAGAATATGACTAGTAGAGACCAAGTGAAAAATAATTTCACAATATTAACTAATTCAACATTCTCACCGGATAGCCAAATAATAAACATCAATGAAACATAAACCATTACATAAATAAGGGTTTCAAGTAATGCTCTTGCTATTATAGTATCTATCGGTCTTACGGGCCTATAGTTAAATAACCCTTGATTAGCTTCGATCGCACCCAAAGATCTTGTGCTTATGTTGCTGAATATAAAAAATGGAATTATGCCATTTATTAAAAATACAGGGAATGAAATGTCAGGCATAGTACGATGCATAATAAAACCAAATATTGACAGCATTACTATTAAATGTGCAGCAGGTTCCAATATCGCCCAAAAATAACCCAGCCGATATTTACCAAATCGTGTTCGTATTTCACGGAGGAAAAGCGCCTTTACAGCTGCTTGCTGGACTTCAAATCCACTTCTGGCCATTTATGGAACTCGTAATTTTAAGGAGGAATTTTTGAATGCTACCGCCCTTGGCTTAACAGCAACCAATGCGCTGGGGCATTACGGATGTAATAGGGGAGAGGAGGGTGTTTCAGACGAGGGTGCTGAAAGTCTCAGCCAGTTACACGTAGAAGCAGGTTACTTGGTCCGGCTCATACGAGAGAGAAGTGATGCCAGTGTGCGCATTCAGATGGTTTCTGTTTGAAATTATTTGTCTGAATGAACAGCGATTCCCTGCAAGTCTGTAAGAATTTTCCCTAAATTTTCGCGATAACGTTACAGAGCATGTCCAGATATTCCTAAACGTTTTGATCTATCAATAATCTGTTAATGATATGTAAGGGCTATTAAAGTAAGCAGTAACAGGTTCTGAGACCAACTCAATGTAATTGAAGGTTTTTTTGAATCTGAAATGTGAACACTGTTTGCTGATATTGTTTAAGTGAACAACTTAGCTAATGTCCAATTGAAGATGATGATAAAAAGCGAATTACCCAGGCACTTGGGAAGCTAAGTTGATTACTTAAAGAGAGAAGCGACAAAGCAGTG
Source organism: Pantoea sp. CFCC18177 (assembly GCF_059412425.1). Classification (NCBI taxonomy): domain Bacteria; kingdom Pseudomonadati; phylum Pseudomonadota; class Gammaproteobacteria; order Enterobacterales; family Erwiniaceae; genus Pantoea; species Pantoea sp. CFCC18177. The sequence continues at coordinate 76,394 of NZ_JBNBPL010000011.1, read as the reverse complement.
AGTGATGAAATTTATCAAGTGATGATTAGCCGTTCAGTCATTAACGCTTCGATTGCAGAACCCTAAAATCTCCGCAATAATCACTTTTAACAAATCCCTTCCTCGTCGGGCCTAACGACGCGGAGGGGGTTTTTTTTTTGAGTTTTACCTGGCTGCATTCATGTTCCAGATGCGTTGACTGCTCTCGTTAAGCTCGATCACTGTCTACAGTAAGCACATCGGGTTTCATCTGTTTGCCGCTTTTTTGCAGCATGAATGATTTAAGGTAAAACCTGACTGACTAACCGACTCACGGATCTAAAGAGGACAAGTTATGTATAACACCCTGGGCAATCAGTACGATAACTCCCTGGTTTCCAATGCCTTCGGTTTCATGCGCTTCCCGGTGAACTTCCAGCCTTACGACAGCGATGCTGAATGGGTGATTACCGGTGTACCTTTCGATGCGGCGACTTCAGGCCGTCCGGGCAGCCGTTTAGGGCCGGGCGCGATTCGTCAGATCTCCACTAACCTTGCGTGGGAAGGCTGCCGCTGGCCGTGGGATTTCGATCTGCGTCAACGTTTGAACGTAGTGGACTGCGGTGATCTGGTTTATGCGTTCGGTGATTCTCAGGATCTCTCAGACAAACTGCAGGCGCACGCTGAAAAGCTGCTGGCTAACGGTAAACGTATGCTGACCTTCGGCGGTGACCACTACGTCACGCTGCCGCTGCTGCGTGCGCACGCCAAGCATTTTGGTAAGATGGCGCTGGTGCACTTCGATGCGCATACCGATACCTACTCCAACGGCCCAACGTTTGACCACGGCACCATGTTCTTCACTGCGCCGAAGGAAGGATTGATCGATCCTAACCACTCCGTGCAGATCGGTATTCGTACCGAGTTTGATAAGAGCCTCGGCTTTAACGTGCTGGATGCGGCGCAGGTTAACGATCGCAGCGTTGACGATATTCTGGCTGAAGTGAAGCGCACCGTGGGTGATTTGCCGGTGTATCTGACCTTTGATATCGACTGCCTCGATCCGGCTCATGCGCCGGGTACTGGTACGCCAGTAATTGGCGGCCTGACCAGCGATAAAGCCACTAAGCTGATTCGTGGTTTGCAGGGGATGAATATTGTCGGGATGGATCTGGTGGAAGTGGCGCCAGGTTACGATCACGCAGACCTCACTTCTCTGGCTGCGGCTACGCTGGCGCTGGATATGCTGCATGTGCAGGCGGCGAATAAAGGTTAAGTGGGGCAGTGAATTAAGCGGCTTAAGAGCTGCCCTGGGGCGCGCCAAGGTGCGCGCCTACAGGAACAAAATCAGCATCAGGATTTGGCTGGCCTTTGATCAGTAATCGTTGTCTACATCATTAATGGTTGAACGTAAAAAATGGCGTCCGGCACTCGCCATAATCGCTACAGCGGTCACAATCTGTATTGTCAGCATTCAACGCTCCTGGGCTCTCTAAGAGCCAACCACGCAAGATAAAATCTTTTCTGCCCTAACTGACTTTGCCACACTCACTTTCTGCTGTTTCACGCCATCGTCACGTTTCTGCTTTTTTCTTTCCCAACGAATCTTCAACTACTTAAGGTTATCGACAACGTCTGGTCGGGGTTTATGGATGTTTAATGAATATGTGATGTGTGTTGGGTTGCTGCGGGTCAAGCTGCTGACTTGCGCGATAAATCGCGCCGCTACGTTTCACTGCGAAGAAGATTAAAGAAAGGGAAGGATGAGAGGAAAACTGATGGGGCGTTCCTTTGCCCTCGACGTCCCCGGTTCCTTAATAATCGTCATTTATGTCCTGCGAAGCGGAGCGTATCACCAGATACACGCCCAGCAGCACAATTGCGATGACGACGGCGATAATGATCAGAATGGTCAGCATAGTATGTGATGCTCCTGTGACTCTCTCTGATGTCGCCTGCTAGCTAGAAAAAGGTCATTGTAGACCATGCTAAATATGACATGGCCCGGACTGCTTTGTTCCAACCATTATCACGTTCTGTACATCAACACTTCGACAATTGAATAGTGTCAAATCGTTATCGGCGGTGTATGGCTATACTTTGGGGCGGTAAGTGAAAATCGCATGCGCTCCGGTTCTGCATGGGCGCGCCAAGGCATGCCCCTACGTTACAGTCAGCTATTTCGCAGGGGAAACAGTTACATAATCTTCGGAGGTCACCATGGGCTTTCTGGATGAATTAGTCGGTTCGCTGGGGAACAGCAACGGTAACGGGCAGGGCAATCAGTTGGGTCAACTGGCGGCTATCTGGACGTGGGTGCAGGAGCAGGGCGGGGTTGAAGTGCTGCTGCAGAAGTTTCAACAGGGCGGGCTGGGTGAAGTGCTGAGTTCTTGGATTGGCACAGGCGGCAATCAGCCGATTGGTGGCGGTGAGATTCAAAATGCCTTTGGCCAGAATGAGTTGCAGTCGCTAGCCGATAAGTTGGGCACCGATGTGAATGGCGCGTCGGGTAAGCTGGCGGCGCTGTTGCCTCAGCTGATAGACAAGATGTCGCCGCAAGGTCAGTTGGATGAGCAGAGCGTGAATAACGGCCAGATGGATTTGGGTTCGATGGTGGATGGGTTGTTTAAGCGGTAAGGGATCGGGGCGACCTGAAAAGCCGCCCCTGCAACATCTAAACCGCTATTTCCCGTCGGCCGCAATGCGATCGCGGATGTGCTGCGCGCGTGCGGCGGAATCAGGGTGTGAATCAAACATCGAGCTGGTTTGGCCCTGCTGCATTTTCGCCAGCTTCTCGAAACTGGTGGCTAAGCCCAACGGATTGATGCCGCGTTTCTTCATCAGATCGTAAGAGTAGTCATCGGCCTGCGATTCCTGTGTCTGCGAGAATTGCGCGTTAACCAATTTCTCACTCAGGTCTCCAAGCTGTGACTGCGAAAGCTGGCCAATCACACCACCCACCGATGCCGCGGCGGTGCGCGCTGCCGTGGTGGCGTAGGCGACCTGCATCGCCTTGCGTGTATGGCCTAGCGCCACGTGGCCCATTTCATGGCCGAGCACGCCTTCCACTTCATTATCCGTCATCATATCCATCAAGCCGCTGTAGACGCGGATACAGCCGTTCGCCATCGCCCACGCGTTCACATCTTTGGTCAGATAGACTTTGTAGTTGGCCGGAACACCATTGATGTTATCGCCCAGCGCGGCGGCGATTTTGTTCAGGCGCTGCTGGTATTCGCTGTTAGCGGGGGCAACCTGATTGTCTTTGTCCATCTGGGCACAGGACTGGTCGCTCAACTGCTTCACCTGTGAATCATTCAGGGTGTAAGCCTGATAAGCCTGCGCGCCCGATTGCAGCAGCGCGTTGTTGTCCATCCCTTCGCAGCCGCTCAGCAGCGAAGCGATTCCCACAGCAAGTATGGTGGCGCGGATTTTCATTTAGAGGTCCTTTGCGTAACAAGGTAGAGAAAACAAACACCTGAAATTGAGATCGGTGTTCAAACGCTTTGGTTATAGCCTGCATCTTGTTCACTGGCTAGCAGACAAGCCCCGAATTGCAACCGTTTACCCGCTATTTAGCACGTCGACGCATGTACTTTTGCCCCGATTTTCATGTACATTGATGTGCGACTTTTTTCTCGCTTCGCCTGATAACTGATTAATTACAATAAGTTAAGTGCGGCGGAGCATTAATCCGACCTGGAGTAGAAGATGCCCTCTCGTAAAGAGCTTGCCAACGCCATTCGCGCGTTAAGTATGGATGCAGTACAGAAAGCCAAATCGGGACATCCGGGTGCCCCTATGGGCATGGCGGACATCGCTGAAGTGCTGTGGCGTGATTTCCTGAACCACAATCCGACTAACCCGCTGTGGGCAGATCGTGACCGCTTCGTGCTGTCTAACGGTCACGGCTCCATGCTGATCTATAGCCTGCTGCACCTCACCGGTTACGACCTGCCGATGAGCGAGCTGCAGAACTTCCGTCAGCTGCACTCTAAAACTCCAGGCCACCCGGAATACGGCTACACCGCCGGCGTTGAAACCACTACCGGTCCACTGGGCCAGGGTATCGCTAACGCTGTGGGCTTCGCGATTGCAGAGCGCACGCTGGCGGCACAGTTCAACCGTCCTGGCCATGACATCGTCGATCACAACACCTATGTGTTCATGGGCGACGGCTGCATGATGGAAGGCATCTCACACGAAGCGTGCTCCATCGCCGGTACCCTGAAGCTGGGCAAACTGGTTGCTTTCTATGATGACAACGGCATCTCTATCGACGGTCACGTTGATGGCTGGTTCACCGACGACACCGCGATGCGTTTCGAATCCTACGGCTGGCACGTGGTGCGTGGCGTAGACGGTCACGATGCTGAAGCGATTAAGAAAGCGGTAGAAGAAGCGAAAGCGGTTACCGACAAACCTTCACTGCTGATGTGCAAAACCATCATCGGTTTCGGTTCACCAAACAAAGCAGGCACCCACGATTCACACGGCGCACCGCTGGGTGATGACGAAATCGCACTGACCCGTAAGCAACTGGGTTGGAACCACGCGCCGTTTGAAATTCCTTCAGACATCTACGCGCAGTGGGATGCTAAAGAAGCTGGCCAGGCAAAAGAATCTGCATGGGATAAGAAGTTTGCCGCGTATGCTGCTGCACATCCTGAACTGGCTGCTGAGTTCACCCGTCGTACTAACAACGAGTTGCCAGCAAACTGGGAAACTGAGTCGCAGAAGTTCATCGAACAGCTGCAGGCTAACCCCGCTAAAATCGCCAGCCGTAAAGCCTCTCAGAATGCTATCGAAGCCTTCGGTAAGATCCTGCCAGAGTACCTGGGTGGATCCGCTGACCTGGCACCCAGCAACCTGACCATGTGGTCTGGCTCTAAGCCGATCAATGAAGATGCTGCCGGTAACTACATCCATTATGGCGTGCGCGAATTCGGTATGACCGCTATCGCCAACGGCCTGGCGCTGCACGGTGGTTTCCTGCCGTACACCGCAACCTTCCTGATGTTTGTTGAATACGCGCGTAACGCCGCTCGTATGGCTGCATTGATGAAGATCCGTCAGATCATGGTCTACACCCACGACTCAATCGGTCTGGGCGAAGATGGTCCAACCCACCAGCCGGTTGAGCAGATGGCCAGCCTGCGTGTGACGCCAAACATGAGCCTGTGGCGTCCATGTGACCAGGTTGAATCTGCTGTGGCGTGGAAATACGCGATTGAGCGTGTAGACGGCCCATCAGTCCTGGTGTTCTCACGTCAGAACCTGGCGCAGCAGGATCGTACTGCTGAGCAGCTGGCTAACGTGGCACGCGGTGGTTATGTGTTGAAAGACAGCGAAGGTACGCCAGAGCTGATCCTGATCGCCACCGGTTCAGAAGTGGAACTGGCTGTCGCCGCTTACGAGCAACTGACCGGCGAAGGCCGTAAAGTGCGCGTGGTGTCTATGCCGTCTACCGATGCCTTCGACAAGCAAGACGCGGCTTACCGTGAGTCTGTGCTGCCGAAAGCGGTTGCTGCACGTGTGGCCATTGAAGCCGGTATCGCCGATTACTGGTTCAAATACACCGGCCTGAACGGCGCTATCGTGGGTATGACCACCTTCGGTGAGTCTGCACCGGCAGAGTTGCTGTTCAAAGAGTTCGGCTTCACCGTAGAAAACGTAGTGAAGACCGCGAAATCGATTCTGTAATCCGTGGTCGCCATAAATGGCGACCCTACAGATTCCGATAGCCGTAAGGTGCGCATTTATGCGCACCTTTGTTTTATCCGACTTTCCATCTCCCACCTGAAACGCTTCAATTATTCCTGCAGTAATAATTTTTTATCGCGAAATTTGTGACGTAGATCCAATAATCAGCAGCGCAATTGATCGCAATCATTCCTGTTATTCCTTGCATGCTTTATTCTGGCTGAACCGTTTCAGTCGTAATGCAGTGGCATCATTTTGCAACGTTAAGCGGGCAATAATTCCCTGTACAAAACGCAGCGAAACGCTCAAGGTATTTGGCACGTTTTTTTGGGTGTTGTTGCAGGAAGTGAGATGACCATTCGCATCGCAATTAATGGTTTTGGCCGTATCGGACGCAATGTGCTGCGTGCGTTGTATGAAACCGGTCGCCGCGCGGAGATTACCGTGGTGGCCATCAACGAACTGGCGGAAGCCACCGGCATGGCGCATTTGCTGAAGTACGATACCAGCCATGGCCGTTTTGCCTTTGATGTGCGCCAGGAGCGCGATCAACTGTTCGTCGGCGATGACACCATCCGCATTCTGCATCTGGCCGAGATTGATGCGCTGCCGTGGCAGGAATTGAACGTCGATATCGTGCTGGATTGCACCGGCGTCTACGGCAGCCGCGCAGACGGTGAAGCCCATCTGCAAGCGGGCGCGAAGAAAGTGTTGTTCTCGCATCCGGGCGGTAACGATCTGGATGCCACCGTGGTGTTCGGCGTGAACGAACAGGCTCTTAAACAAACTGACCGCATTGTCTCCAACGCATCCTGTACCACCAACTGCATTATTCCGGTGATCAAGTTGCTGGATGACGCCTTCGGCATTGAGTCGGGCACTGTGACCACGATTCACTCGGCGATGCACGACCAACAGGTGATTGACGCCTATCACAGCGATCTGCGTCGTACGCGTGCGGCCAGCCAATCGATCATCCCGGTGGATACGCGTCTTGCTGCTGGCATCACCCGTATTTTTCCGAAATTTAACGATCGTTTTGAAGCCATCGCTGTCCGTGTGCCCACCATCAACGTGACAGCCATTGATTTGAGCGTTTCAGTACGCGAAGCGGTGAAGGCCTGTGAGGTCAATGCGTTGCTGCAAAACGCGTCAGAAGGGGCGTTTCGTGGTATAGTTGACTATACGGAATTACCGTTAGTCTCAGTAGATTTTAACCATGATCCGCACAGTGCCATTGTGGACGGCACACAAACGCGGGTCAGTGGTCACCACCTGATCAAGACCTTGGTCTGGTGTGACAACGAATGGGGCTTTGCTAACCGCATGATCGACACCACGTTAGCAATGGCCGCAAGCGGTTTCAGGTAAGACGCGGACTGCGTCTGGCAAAACTTATGAGAATCAACGAGAGGGTTCACCATGTCTGTAATTAAGATGACCGATCTGGATCTTGCTGGTAAACGTGTTCTGATCCGTGCCGATCTCAACGTGCCAGTAAAAGAAGGGAAAGTGACGTCAGATGCACGTATTCGTGCTTCTCTGCCTACCATCGAAGCGGCGTTGAAACAGGGCGCGAAAGTGATGGTTACCTCTCACCTGGGTCGTCCGACCGAAGGTGAATACAATGAAGAGTTCTCCCTCCTGCCTGTTGTTAACTACCTGAAAGACAAACTGAGCGGCACGACTGTGACCCTGGCCAAAGACTACCTCGACGGCGTTGAAGTCGGCGCGGGTGAGTTGGTTGTGCTGGAAAACGTGCGCTTCAACAAAGGCGAGAAGAAAGACGAAGAGACCCTGTCGAAGAAATATGCCGCCTTGTGCGACGTCTTCGTCATGGATGCCTTCGGTACTGCGCACCGTGCGCAGGCTTCAACCCACGGTGTCGGCAAGTTCGCGCCTATCGCCTGTGCCGGTCCGCTGCTGTCAGCTGAGCTGGAAGCACTGGGCAAAGTCATGAGCAACCCACAGCGTCCACTGGTGGCGGTGGTGGGTGGTTCTAAAGTGTCTACCAAATTCGACGTGCTGCAGTCTCTGGTGAAAATCGCGGATACCGTGATCGTCGGTGGCGGTATCGCTAACACCTTCGTGGCTATCGACAATAACGTCGGTAAATCACTGTACGAGCCAGATTTCGTTGAAGCGGCAAAAGGCCTGCGCGATCAGTACGGTATTCCGGTTCCAACCGACTCTCGCGTCGGAACGGAATTCTCTGAAACTGCACCGGCAACCGTGAAAAAGGCTTCCGAAGTTGCAGATAACGAAGAGATTATGGACTTCGGTGACGAAACCGCACTGGCGATGGCAAAACTGCTGAAAGATGCAAAAACCATCCTGTGGAACGGTCCAGTTGGCGTGTTCGAATTCCCGAACTTCCGTAAAGGCACCGAAATCATCGCTAACGCGATTGCAGACAGCGAAGCGTTCTCTGTAGCGGGTGGCGGCGATACTCTGGCAGCGATTGATCTGTTCGGTATCGAAGACAAGATCTCCTACATCTCTACCGGCGGTGGCGCATTCCTCGAGTTCGTGGAAGGCAAAAAACTGCCAGCAGTAGCGATGCTGGAAGAGCGCGCTAAGCAGTAATTTTTGGGGGCGGCGCTTCGGCGCCGTCTGAAGGCTTGCCCATCCTGGGCAAAAAATCGACGTCCCTTATGGGATGAACGGTAACGAAACAGGACACAACCATGTCTAAAATTTTTGATTTCGTAAAACCCGGCGTTGTCACTGGTGATGACGTTCAGAAAGTTTTCCAAGTAGCGAAAGAAAACAAATTCGCTCTGCCTGCAGTTAACTGCGTCGGCACGGACTCCATCAACGCGGTACTGGAAGCTGCGGCCAAAGTTAAAGCGCCGGTCATCGTTCAGTTCTCCAATGGTGGTGCTGCCTTCATCGCCGGTAAAGGTTTCAAAACCGACAAGCCACAGGGCGCGGCAATCTTCGGCGCTATCGCCGGTGCGCACCATGTGCATCTGATGGCTGAACAGTACGGCGTACCAGTGATTCTGCACACCGACCACTGCGCCAAGAAACTGCTGCCGTGGATCGACGGTCTGCTGGATGCCGGTGAAGAGCACTTCAAGAAAACCGGTAAGCCACTGTTCTCTTCTCACATGATTGACCTGTCTGAAGAGTCACTGGAAGAGAACATCGAGATCTCTTCTAAGTACCTGGCGCGCATGGCGAAAATCGACATGACCCTGGAAATCGAACTGGGTTGCACCGGTGGCGAAGAAGACGGCGTGGACAACAGCCACATGGATGCTTCTGCCCTGTACACCCAGCCAGAAGACGTTGATTACGCGTACACTGAGCTGAGCAAAATCAGCCCACGTTTCACCATCGCGGCTTCTTTCGGTAACGTTCACGGCGTGTACAAGCCAGGTAACGTGAAACTGACTCCAACCATCCTGCGTGATTCTCAGGAATACGTGACCAAGAAACACAACCTGCCGCACAACGCGCTGGACTTCGTGTTCCACGGTGGTTCTGGTTCTTCTGCGGCAGAAATCGAAGAGTCTATTGGTTACGGCGTCATCAAGATGAACATCGATACCGATACCCAGTGGGCAACATGGGACGGTATTCTGCAGTACTACAAAAAGAACGAAGACTATCTGCAAGGTCAGTTGGGTAACCCAAATGGCGTGGATAGCCCGAACAAGAAATACTACGACCCACGCGTATGGCTGCGTTCTGCACAGGCTTCAATGGTTGTGCGTCTGGAGCAGGCTTTCAAAGAGCTTAACGCTGTCGACGTACTGTAATTTTTCCTTACAGTACAAAAAAGGCCCGAAAGGGCCTTTTTTTATGCGTTTAATTCAGAATAGTGAGTAAATTCAGGCCATCTTTGGCGCTTCGTCACATTTTTGTTTACCCTTGTACACGGGAGTGCCGGATTAATTCTGGCCGTTTTTGCATTTTCCTGCGGGAAACTCAACAACAGGGCTAACAAATGGAAGACTTAAATGTCGTTGACGGCATCAACAGTGCCGGCGGCTGGCTGGTACGTAATCAGGCGCTGATTCTGAGCTACGCGGTGAATATCGTTGCCGCGATCATCACCATCATCATCGGTATGTTCATCGCGCGCCTTATCTCTAACGCGGTGAATCGTGTACTGCAGGCGCGGCATATTGATGCCACCGTCGCTGACTTTCTCTCTGCACTGGTGCGTTACGGCATCATCGCCTTTACCTTAATTGCCGCCTTGGGGCGCGTCGGGGTGCAAACTGCATCGGTTATTGCCGTGTTGGGTGCCGCCGGTTTGGCCGTGGGTCTGGCACTGCAAGGTTCGCTGTCGAATCTTGCGGCAGGCGTGCTGCTGGTGACCTTCCGTCCGTTCAAAACCGGTGAGTTTGTCGATCTCGGCGGCGTGATGGGTACAGTCCAGAACGTGCAGATCTTCTCCACCACCATGAAAAGTGCTGACGGCAAAATCGTTGTGGTGCCAAACGGTAAAATCATTGCCGGTAATATCATCAACTATTCACGCGAACCGATTCGTCGTAATGAGTTCATCATCGGCGTGGCCTACGATGCGGACGTCGATCAGGTGATTGCGCTGTTCAGGGAAGTAGTAGAAGCGGATGAGCGTGTGTTGCAAGATATGGGGATCCAGATCGGTCTGAACGAACTGGCTGCCTCTTCACTGAACTTTGTCGTGCGTTGCTGGAGCAAAAGCAGTGACCTGCAGAACGTTTACTGGGATCTGATGAAGAACTTCAAGCGCACGCTGGATGCCAACGGCATCGGTATTCCTTACCCGCAGATGGATGTTCATCTGCATCAGGTGAAAAGCGAACAGCAGGCGGCACGCACCGAATAATGCCTCGGGGCTTATCGCTGTAGGGATTGCGCATGAATGCGCACCCTGCAAAAAACAGCGTTCGTGCCATGTAAGGTCGCCATTTATGGCGACCTTATTACTTTCTCTAATGCCCAATTAAATCTTTCAATTTCCTCTAATATCCTCGCGTCACTATACTGCATCGCATTATCTCGTTACTCAGGACTATCGCTGTGTTATCTGTTTACTTACAAGGGCTTGCCCTCGGGGCGGCACTCATTCTGCCATTGGGTCCGCAAAACGCGTTCGTGATGAATCAGGGCATTAAACGCCATTACCACTTAATGACGGCAGGATTGTGTACCCTCAGCGATATTGCGCTGATCTGCGGCGGCATCTTCGGCGGCAGCGCGTTACTGAGTCAGTCGCCGATTCTTCTGATGCTGATCACCTGGGCAGGCGTGGCCTTCCTGCTGTGGTACGGCTGGGGCGCTCTACGCAGTGCCTGGCTGGGCGATGTCACCCTGGGAACTGAGGCGGCGATGAAGCAGGGGCGCTGGCGGATTATTGCTACCATGCTGGCGGTGACCTGGCTCAACCCACATGTCTATCTCGATACCTTTGTGGTGCTGGGTAGCCTCGGTAGTCAGTTGCCTTCAACCGAAGCACGGCAGTGGTTTGCTTTGGGCACGGTCAGCGCCTCGATTATCTGGTTCTTTGGTCTGGCATTGCTGGCCGCATGGCTGTCGCCACGGCTGCGCACGGTGCGCGCACAGCGCATCATCAACCTGCTGGTGGGCGGCGTGATGTGGTTTATCGCTATCCAACTGGCGCGTCAGGGCATCGCGGCTTTCTGATGCAGATGCAGGCCGTACAGTGCGGGCACCGCGCCCGCACTGGCAATCAGTTCTAAGCGTATTTGCCGAAAACTCACGCCTGGCGGCACCGGGTGATGGCAAAGCGAGTGATGGTTATCCGTTACTTCATCTAACAACATCTCATCCAGCCAGAGCCGATAATGCGTGGTACAGTGCGGCGTTACCGCCTGCGCATGGCCCATCTGCACCGTCTCCATCGCATGATCGAAATCGTTATCGAACATTAGCGTGATTTGCTGCGCTTGCTGCAGCTCATCCCAACGCCAGGTGACGTTCGGCTGCACATCATCCAGTGCCGGAACCCAGCAGTTGGTGTGCCGCTCAGGGCGCAGTTTGCCGTTGAGCAGATAGTCGCGATGCCAGAGTTTCAGCGGCGTTTCCAGCGCGAAGGCCAACAGGATCTGATGCGGTGCTCGGCGCGGCAGCCAAAAATCAAACTCATCCACGCCGTAATCGCCATCGTTAATCTGGCGGGTGCGTTTGGCTACGCGCGGGTTGAGGCTGTTAAACACCATCATCACCCCCGGCAGGCGTTGACGCGTCAGCGCCACTTCAATCGCAGGATTCTCCTCAAAGGCGATAAACAGGTAGCGATCGACATCAGCCCGATAATCAAAACTCAGGCGATAGTTGCCCTGTTCATTCACGGTAATGGTCTGGCTGGCGAGCAGACGATCGCCGCAGGTATTCGCCGGGTTGTCACTGGTGAGCAGCGAAATCTGCAATTTCTGCGCCTGTGCCGCACGCAAAGAGAGCGACAGGGCAGGGAGACGTTCACCTGCTTTTAACGGCAGCAGCAGGGCGCAGCGAGACTGTAAGGCGTGCCAGCCGGCATCGGCGGGCAGGGCGCTCAGTTGCAGCGTGCTGCTGACGTCAATGCGCGCGTCTTTAACCGGATTCTCTAACACCTGTCGCGGGATAAATGCGCCCTGGCGCAGCAATTGCTGTTGCAGCTGCGGCACACGTTCCGGCTGCGCAAGTTGTGCCGGCGTGAGCTGTTGCTGGTGGCAGATGGCGGCGGCACGTCCCACCACTTCGCCCAGTACGCCGCAGGTGCACATCACCCGTGCGCTGCCAAAGGCGACATGGGTGGCAGAGATCAAACGGCCGGTCAGCAGCAGGTTATCCAGCGACTGACTGTAAAGCGCGCGGAACGGAATGGTGTAGGTGCCTTTGCTATGAAACTGGCGGCAGCCATCGTGCTCGCTGTAGACGCCATCGGCCGGATGCAGGTCAATCGACCAGCCACCGTACGCCACCGCATCATAGTGATCGCGCTGTTCGATGATGTCCTGCTGGCACAGCAAAGTATCACCGAGGAAGCGGCGGCTCTCGCGCTTGCCGGGGATCAGGCCCACCCATTCAATGGTCAGCGTGTCTGCATCCGGGAACTCACCGGAGTTTTTGATGTAATCCCACACCCCCCAAACGATTTTCCACAGCTCCCATTTAATGGTTTCACTTTCGTGCACCGTATCCAGCCGTCCACCCCATTCCAGCCACCACAGGTCGCAGCCGTTGAGGTCAGACGTCAAACGTTTGTAGCGGGGGATAGCCGTGATCTCTTTCAGGGCGAAAGAGGGCGGCACAAAGCGCACCGGCTGCGTGGTGCGTTTGGTATAGAAGTAAATCGAGTGACCGAGTTTGTGACCGAAATGCTCACCTGGCGCCATCTTCTCGCCAAACTCCTCCACGGTTTCAGCACCTATGCGGTGCGCCGCACCGGCCAGATAACCCAGCACCCCATCGCCGCTGGCATCGATAAACTGACTCGCCCGCACGTAATAGCGTGTCTGGTTGATGGCGTTGAAAGCCTGCACCGCGTTGAGTCGTCGGCCGGATTTCTCCACATCGCTCACCACGGTGTTCAGCAGCAGCGTTAAGTCGGGCTGAGCCTGCACGATATCCAGCAACACCATATCGAACAGCACCGGATTGCCCTCCTTGTTGCGCCACAGGTTCTCTTCCATGATTTCGCCCATGATGCCGCCTTCACGCGCCCAGCGATTGTTGTTGCCCATATGCGAGGTGGCACCGTTGGCCCACAACCGCACTTCGCTGGAGGCATTCCCGCCCAGCACGGGACGATCCTGAATCAGTACCACCTGAAGCCCGTCACGTGCCGCCGCCAGTGCTGCGCACACGCCCGCCAGACCGCCGCCCGCCACCAGTAAATCGGCCTGAAGCTGCTGTTGTGGGAAGTGGCGCGCATTTTGCGAGGAGAAATTCTGCATCATTTGCTTCCTGTCATGCTGGAGCTAAGATTGGTGTTTTGAGCGCCACAGGGTGAACTATGTCTTCTCAACCCAACCAAAGCCTGATTGATGGGATTCGCTGCCTGCAGTATCTGGTTTCCAGCGATAAAGCCGTGGGCTGCCGTGAACTGGCGCGACAAATGGGCATGAACAGCACACGCGTAAACCGTTTGCTGATGACCATGGCGTCGATTGGCCTGACGATTCAGGATGAGCATCGGCGCTACTTGCCCGGTCCGGGTATTCATGCGCTGGCGGCGCAGGCTATCCGGGGTTCTTCGCTGTTTGCCCAGGCACTGCCGCAGCTGGAAGTGCATGCCCCGCGCGATATCGTAGTGGCGCTGGGCGTGCTGTGGGAGGATCAGGTGATCTACATCTGGCACTCCGAGCCGGGAGAGCGCACCAATGCCAGCCAGGCACTGGCTGGGTTCCGTATGCTGCCCGCCTGGCAGTCGGTGATTGGTGTGTCGCTGCTGGCCGCCGAGAGTGATGAGGCACTGCGCCCGCGTTTTAGCGACGAACAGTGGGCGCAGATTGCGCCACTGCTGGCGCGCAAACGTGAAGAGAGTTATTTGATCTGGCATCGCGATGACGGGGAAGTGAGTATGGCGCAACCGATCAACAACAACCGTGCCGCCATCGCCTTTGCCAAAATCTGGCAGGCCGATGACGCTCACCTGCAGCAGCGCTTGAAGCAGTTGCAGGCGCTGGCGAAAGTCTTGCTCAGCGCGCGCTGACATGCTCAATTTTCCCAACGATAAACAGATAACTGCAGATGCCAATCGCTGCCAGCACAGCAATAAAGCCGAGTGCTGGGGCGAAGTTGTCGCCATCGATTAACGCACCAATCGCGATGGGCACCACAATCGCGGAGAGCGCGCCGGTAAAGTTGAATACGCCACCGGCGAGGCCAATCAAATGACGTGGCGCCAGCGCGGTGACAAACACCCAGGTAATGGTCGCCAGCCCGTTGCCAAAGAATGCCAGCGACATAAACAGGATGGTCAGCGTGGCGTCGTCAGTGTAATTCGCGCCGAGGATAAACAGCGTCAGGAACAGGCCGAGGATCACCGGCAGTTTGCGCGCCACGCTGGCTGACACGCCGCGTCGGATCATGCGGTCGGAGGCAAATCCCGCCAGCAACACGCCACAGAATGCCGCGAAGTAGGGCACCGAGGCGACATAGCCGCTTTTGATAAAGCCCATATGGCGATATTCCACCAGGTAAGTGGGGAACCAGGTCAGGAAGAACCAAAAGGTGGCGGAGATGGTGAACTGGCCGATGTAGATCCCCACCAGTTTGCGGCTGCGGAACATCTGCGCCAGGTCGCGCCAGCGGGCCTTGGGCTGTTGATGGTTTTTCAGCAGGGCACCGTTGCTGGTTAGATATTTCAGTTCGGCCTCAGACACGCCTTTGTGTTCATGCGGTTCGCGATACAGCAGATACCACACCAGTGCCCAGATCATCCCGGCGATGCCGGTGATCAAAAACAGGCCACGCCAGCCCCATGCATCCTGCACATGAAACAGCAGCGGGGTCATACAGGCGAGGCCGACAAACTGAGCCGACGAATAAATACCGATGGCGCTGGCACGTTCCTGCTCGGGGAACCAGCTGGAGATCACGCGGTTGTTGGCGGGCATGACCGGGGCTTCAAAGGCACCGACACCCAGCCGCAGGCCAAACAGCGCACCAAAACTGCTGGCCAACGCGTGTAAAGCGGTGATCAACGACCAGGCAAACAGCCCCACGCCATACACCAGACGGGCACCGAGTCGGTCGATCAGAAAGCCGCCGGGAATTTGCAGCGCGGCGTAGATCCAGCCAAATGCGGAGAAGATCAATCCCATCTCCATCGGCGTGAAACGCAGTTCGCCAGCCATTTGCGTGGCTGCCACCGAAAGATTGGTGCGATCCATGTAGTTGATGATGATGTTGATAAACACCAGGCCGAGCATCAGGAAACGTGTGCGCCCTGCGCGGACGCCCACAGCGGTTTGGCTAAGTGGCTGTTCTGTCATTTACAACTCCCCCAGAGGCTAGAATTGTTTCTTTAATAGAAACATCAAGGCATGTTTTGATCGAATCTGTCAGCATCGTTTTGCGATCGCGGATACGTTAAAACATCCCTTAATCCGAACTTTTTGGTGATTTCAAACTCAGACCATCACGCATAGTAATGTGTTTTAGGTTTAGCCATAGTGGCGACCTGCAAATTGAACCCTCAAGGAGGACTTTCGTGAAACTGAAAGCACTGGCGCTGGCCGCCTTAATGAGCACGGGCGCTCTGTCCGCCATGGTACAGGCGGGTGAAGTCCCGAATGGCCCACATGTTGTGACTTCAGGACAGGCCAGCGTAGACGCCCGTCCAGATATCGCGACGCTCTCAATCGTGGTGAATGTTTCGTCGAAAGACGCGGCCGATGCGAAAAAGCAAGCGGATGACCGCGTGGCGCAATATTTCGATTTCCTGCAAAAGAACGGTATCGAGAAGAAAGATATTGATGCGGCAAACCTGAGCACGCAACCGGAGTATGACTACACCAAAGAGGGTAAGTCGGTACTGAAAGGCTATCGCGCGGTACGTCAGGTGCAGGTGACACTGCGTCAGTTGGATAAACTGAATGAGTTGCTGGATGGTGCGTTGAAGTCCGGCCTGAACGAAATCCGTTCCGTCGAGTTGGGCGTGGCGAATGCGGATAACTACAAAGAGCAGGCACGTAAAGCAGCAATTGCCAATGCAACGCAGCAAGCCAATGCTTTAGCCGAAGGCTTTAACGCCAAGTTAGGTTCGGTGTACAGTATCCGCTACCACGTGGCCAACTATCAGCCGATGCCAATGGCGCGCATGTATAAAGCCGCTGCGGCACCAGCGGATACCACCGCGCAGCAAACCTACGAACAGCAGAGCATTCACTTCGATGACCAGGTTGATGTGGTGTTCGAGATCAAGCCGAATACGCCTTGATGTGACCCGGTGCGCATCAATGCGCACCCTACGAAACCACGCACGATCGGTGTAAGGTCGCCATTTATGGCGACCTTTTTTACGCCGTCACATCATCCTGACGCAACACGCGATGACCATGCGCGATCAATGCGTCGGTCACGCTGCGCATCAATCGGCTCTCCGGCGCGAAGCGGTGCCAGTAAAGCATACGGCGCTGATACAGACCTGGCGTCAAATCCACCAAATCCCCTTGTGCCAGTTCGCGTTCAATCTGCAGGTGCGGAATCATACAGCACACCGAACCCTGACGCGCCAACTGCACAAAGGCTTCTGACGAGTTAACAATGTGGCACGGCACGCTGCCGGGCGACAGGTCAAAGTTCTGCTGTAAAAACGCCTGATGCATATCATCAAGGTGGTCAAACGCCACCGCTGGGGCTTTCAGCAAAGCAGAACGCGTCACACCATTGGGGAAGTAACGTGCGGCGAAGTCGGGCGAAGCACAGAACAGATAATCCAGCGCACCTAACTGATCCACCAGGCAGCTTGGCAGCGGCTGTGGCTGGATACTCACTGCACCCACCACTTCACCGCGACGCAGACGTTCCTGAGTGCGGGTTTCGTCTTCTACCTGCAAGTTCAGGCGCACCGGCGAATCCGCCAGCACATCTTTCAGCGCGGGCAGCAGCCAGGTGGCCAGACTGTCGGCGTTGACCGCCAGTGACAGCAACAATGGCGTACCGCCGCTGTTATCATCACCTAGCCACTCCTCTTCCAGCAGCTCAACCTGATGCAATAACGCCAGCAGTTTCTGCCCTTGTTCTGTCGGACGCGGCGGCACGGTGCGCACCAGCAGCGGCTGACCAAATAAATTCTCTAACTGTTTAATGCGCTGAGACACCGCGGACTGCGTGATGCAGAGTTTTTGGGCGGCGCGCTCAAAGCCGCGCTCGCGAATCACAGCATCCAGCGCCTGAAGCGTTCGATAATCCGGGCGTTTCATTTTTTTCTCTCTCGTTCAGGATGGAAAGTACTATGCCACAAAACGGTAATATTGTGCTGCGGTGGTTTTTTGCGGGCTGGCTTCCAAAGGATTAAATCGATGCATCAACAGCCGCGCAATTTTACGACGCCTTGTTTTATACTACGCGCACTTCGATGTCGCACAGGTTTTAAACATATCATGACCCAGGATGAACTGAAAAAAGCAGTAGGTTGGGCAGCGTTGCAGTACGTTGAGCCAGGCACAATTGTGGGCGTTGGCACCGGTTCTACTGCGGCGCATTTCATTGATGCGCTCGGCACCATGAAGGATCAAATTGAAGGCGCGGTTTCCAGCTCGGAAGCCTCGACCGAAAAACTCAAAGCATTGGGCATCCATATCTTTGACCTCAATGAGGTGGATGAGCTGTCGGTTTATGTCGATGGTGCGGATGAAATCAATCCACAAATGCAGATGATCAAAGGCGGCGGTGCCGCGCTGACCCGCGAGAAAATCGTGGCGGCGGTGGCGAAGAAATTCGTCTGCATCGCAGATGCCTCCAAAGAAGTCGATGTGCTGGGTCATTTCCCGTTACCGGTGGAAGTGATCCCGATGGCGCGTTCGTTTGTGGCACGTGAACTGGTGAAGCTGGGTGGCTTGCCAGAGTATCGCCAAAACGTGGTCACTGATAACGGCAACATTATTCTCGACGTGCATAATCTGCGTATTCTTGACCCGATTGCATTGGAAAAAACCATCAATGCGCTGCCTGGCGTAGTGACGGTTGGCCTGTTTGCCGCGCGTGGGGCCGATGTTGCACTGATCGGCACCGCAGATGGCGTGAAAACCATCACTAATTGATCTGTCCGGCGCGCAGCTCGCGCCGGTTATTTCCATTCGCAAAACATCTTTTCTCGCCAGGGTGAAATTTGGTGACTTATGTCACAAAAGATTCATCAATCGCGGGTTCGTACTTCGCGGAACACGCATGTCACGATTTTGTACGGCATTGTGCTGCCTGAGCGTGGGCGCATGCTGGTGGTGAGGCAATCGTTTGTATTGCTGCGCACGAAATTTTTGATATTTTGGCAGAAGGCTAGCTTATGGTAGTCCTCATTGAATTCAGAATAGGGTCGGGAAATGGCAAAGGTATCACTGGAAAAAGACAAGATTAAGTTCCTGCTGGTGGAAGGCGTTCACCAGAGTGCACTGGATAATCTGCGCGCTGCAGGTTACACCAACATCGAATTCCATAAAGGGGCACTGGATGCGGAGTCGCTGAAGTCCTCGATTCGCGATGCGCACTTCATTGGTATCCGTTCCCGTACCCAACTGACCGAAGAGATTTTTGCGGCAGCTGAAAAGCTGGTGGCTGTAGGTTGCTTCTGTATCGGAACCAACCAGGTTGACCTGGGTGCAGCAGCGAAACGCGGTGTGCCGGTATTCAACGCGCCATTCTCTAACACCCGTTCAGTGGCTGAGTTGGTGATTGGTGAAATGTTGCTGATGCTGCGCGGCATTCCTGAAGCCAACGCCAAAGCGCACCGTGGTATCTGGAATAAAGTGGCCAACGGCTCCTATGAAGCGCGTGGTAAGAAGCTGGGTATCATTGGCTACGGTCATATCGGTATGCAGTTGGGCGTGCTGGCAGAAAGCCTGGGCATGCACGTCTTCTTCTACGATATCGAGACTAAACTGCCACTGGGTAACGCGACTCAGGTGCGTCATCTGTCTGACCTGCTGAATATGAGCGATGTGGTCAGCCTGCATGTGCCAGAAAACCACACCACGCAAAATATGATCGGTGCTGATGAACTGGCGCTGATGAAGCCGGGTTCACTGCTGATCAACGCCGCACGCGGCACCGTGATTGATATCCCGGCGCTGTGCAATGCGCTGGCGAACAAACATCTGGCAGGCGCGGCGATCGACGTGTTCCCGGTTGAACCAGCGACCAACAGCGATCCGTTCAACTCGCCGCTGTGTGAGTTCGACAACGTGATCCTGACGCCACACATTGGTGGTTCTACTCAGGAAGCGCAGGAAAATATCGGTCTGGAAGTCTCTGGCAAGCTGGCGAAGTACTCTGACAACGGTTCTACGCTGTCTGCGGTTAACTTCCCAGAGGTATCACTGCCGATGCATGCTGCCAGCGCCAGCCGCTTACTGCACATCCACGAAAACCGTCCAGGTGTGTTGACTGCGATTAACCAGATCTTTGCTGAGCAGGGCATCAACATTGCCGCCCAGTATCTGCAAACATCCCCGCTGATGGGCTATGTGGTTATCGACATTGATGCGGAAGAAGATGTGGCGGATAAAGCGCTGCAACTGATGAAAGCCATTCCGGGCACCATTCGCGCTCGTCTGCTGTACTGATTTGCTGCTATCGGGCGCGTCTTGGCGCGCCCCTTCTAAACCCTACGCGTTCTCTCTCCACCCATACCTCTTGCAAAATGTTGTAGCGGCGCGATTTATTGCGCATGCCTGATGCCGTGAGATTGCTGAAAGGCGTGCAATGAATTGCCCCTGCTACGCGTTATCCCACTGCCACAATTTTGACGGCGTCAAAATGGCGGGTAACGGCACATCCCACGCAGCGACCGGCAATGCCTCCACGCGCTGGCAATCGTGGGCAATTCCCATCGGTAAAAAGCCATGCTGCTGCCAGTTTTGCAGCGTGCGATCGTAAAATCCGCCCCCCATCCCCAATCGCTGTCCCTGATGGTCAAATGCCACTAACGGCACCAGCATCACATCTAACTGGTCGAGCGTGGCCATCTGGGTGATATCCAGCGGTGGCTCGGGAATGCGTAATTTGTTGGGATTGAGCGGCGTATCAGGGGTGTAGCGCAGAAACAACAGATTGCCCGGCGCAAAGGGGTGCAGCACTGGCAGGTAAACCTGTTTTTTTTGCTGCCAGAGTTTGGCAATCAGTGGGCGAGTGTTGATTTCACCATCCACAGATAAGAACAGTGCGATGCGCTGTGCATTAGCAACCGGCGCGAAATTGATGGCGTGCTCAGCCAGCATATCGGCGGCTTGTTCCTGTTGCTCAGACGTGAGATTACGGCGCAGATGGCGCACATGCTGACGAATGTCCTGACGGTCGAGAAGGGAGGGTGCTGACATGATAACCCCGGCAGAGTCGGCTGTTGCCAGCCACTATATCATACCGGGAATTAACAGGTTGGAACTAAGAGAGGATCTCCGAGATGCCGCCGCAGGCTGTAACCCTTGAACCCATGGTTCAAGGTGAACATGCCGTCACAATTATTAGGCTTCTCGGACGGACCGAGCATGCGCACAAATTGTGGATCGTCACATTCTGTTGGTATTAAATATCGGCTCAGGGGACGGGCCCGCTTGCAAACATCTCAGAGAAAATTGACTTCACCGTCACTCTACCACGAGTACCATGAAGTGTTATTCGAATTTAGGGCCCTGGCGATCAGTTATGCGACCTTGCTCAACTAATGCTTGTTCAATCGTCTGCTGCAGCATGCGGATACGTTGTTCCATGTTTGCTGCATAGTCGCGCGTTTTGCCTTTTTCCTGTGCCAATTCATGGCAGATGTTTAAGGCGGCGATGAACACCAGCTGCTCTGTATTGGTGACTCTAGTGCGAACTTTTAAATCTTGCAACCGTTGATTGAGATCCTCTGCTGCCAGATTCAGCGCTTCTTGCTGTTCAGGCGGACAATTCACTCTCAATGAACGACCAAAAATCTGAATATCTACCGGTTGTGCAGACATGCCACCATCCTAACTGATTACTTCGTTCGCTCTCCCTTACCGTTCAATGGGTTGGGAGGTGCGCAACTATATATACCCGAGTTATAAGTTACAACCCCTTTTCTGGAAACTCAGAGGCACCTGGTGGTAGCATAACACGAACTTATTCTGCCAACGACGACCAAAGCTTATGTCATTACAGAACGCAACTCCTGGTTACAACGCGCTTGCCGCGGCACTCTCACAGCAAGGTGTCGGTATGACACCTGCCGAAATGCACGGATTACTCTCTGGCATTTTGTGCGGTGGCAATCAGGACACCAGCTGGAAAACCCTGGTCCATGACCTCACCAACGAAGGCATGGCGTTTTCGCAAAGCCTGTCTCAGCCTCTGCAGGCGCTGCATGAGAGCCTGGCAAGTACGCTGGAAGACGAAGGATTTATGTTCCAGTTGATGCTGCCAGAGGATGACGACATCACTGTGTTTGACCGTGCCGATGCACTTGCGGGCTGGGTGAATCACTTCCTGCTGGGATTAGGGGTGACGCAGCCTAAGCTGGAAAAAGTGACCGGCGAGACCGGTGAAGCCATTGACGATTTGCGCACTATCGCGCAACTCGGTTATGACGAAGACGAAGATCAGGAAGAGCTGGAGCAGTCACTGGAAGAGGTGATTGAGTATGTGCGCGTGGCAGCGTTGTTGTGCCATGACACCTTCGCGCGCGCGCAAACGCCAACCGCACCTGAAGTTAAAAAGCCTACGTTACACTAAGCGCGTCATTGCGGGCGGTGGTGCCCGTTTCAACAGGGAGTGCAAACATGATTACACTGGAAACTTTCCAGCAACGTCGTCAGGCGCTGATTGCCCGTATGGCGCCTGGCAGTGCCGCTTTGATTTTTGCTGCACCTGAAGTGACGCGCAGCAACGATACCGAATATAACTTCCGCCAAAACAGCGACTTCTGGTATTTCACGGGCTTCAATGAGCCGCAGGCGCTTTTGGTGTTGATCAAAAGTGACGACAAGCATAATCACAGCGTGCTGTTTAACCGTGTGCGTGACCTGACGGCAGAGATCTGGTTTGGTCGCCGTCTTGGACAAGACGCCGCCCCCGCCAGGCTGGGTGTGGATCGCGCCTTGCCATGGGATGACATCGGTGAACAGCTGCATCAGTTGCTGAATGGTCTGGATGTGGTCTATCACGCCCAGGGTGAATATGCAGAATCTGATCAGCTGGTGTTCAGCGCGCTGGAAAAACTGCGCCGTGGATTCCGTCAAAATCTGAGCGCACCGGCCACGGTCACCGACTGGCGTCCGTGGGTGCACGACATGCGCCTGTTTAAAAGCGAAGAAGAGATCGAGATTCTGCGCCGCGCTGGCAAGATCAGCGCGTTGGCACATACCCGCGCGATGCAAACCTGCCGCCCCGGTATGTTCGAATATCAGCTGGAAGGCGAAATTCATCATGAATTCAATCGCCACGGGGCGCGCTTCCCGTCTTACAACACTATCGTCGGCTCGGGTGAAAACGGCTGCATTCTGCATTACACCGAAAACGAAAGTGAAATGCGTGATGGTGACCTGGTGCTGATTGATGCCGGCTGTGAGTTTCACGGTTATGCCGGTGATATCACCCGTACCTTCCCGGTGAACGGCAAATTCACCCAGCCACAGCGCGAGATTTATGACATCGTGCTCGCCTCTCTCTACAAAGCACTGTCAATGTTCCGTCCAGGCATCAGCATCCACGACGTTAATGACGAAGTGGTGCATATCATGATCACCGGCCTGGTTGATCTCGGCATTCTTGAAGGCAACATCGATACCTTGTTTGAAGAGCAGGCACATCGTCCCTTCTTCATGCACGGTTTGAGCCACTGGTTGGGGCTGGATGTACATGATGTTGGCCATTACGGCACGCCGAGTCGTGACCGTATTCTGGAGCCGGGCATGGTGCTGACGATTGAACCGGGTCTGTACATTGCGCCCGATGCTAAGGTGCCTGCGCAATATCGCGGCATTGGTATTCGTATCGAAGATGACATCGTGATTACAGCGGACGGCAATGAAAACCTCACCGACAGCGTCGTCAAAGACGCCGATGCGATTGAAGCATTGATGGCGGCGGCACGTCACGCATGAGCATTGTAATTGCAGGTGGCGGCATGACCGGCGCCACCCTCGCATTGGCGATTTCGCACCTTACGCAAGGTCAGCTGCCCGTCACCCTGATCGAACGCAGCCTGCCGGATAGCCGTGCACATCCCGGCTTTGATGGACGCGCGATTGCGCTGGCAGCGGGCACCTGCCAGCAGTTGGCGGATATTGATCTGTGGCGTTCACTCGCCGATTGCGCTACGCCCATCACCGATATTCACGTTTCCGATCGCGGTCACACCGGCTTCGTCCAGTTGCAGGCGGATGACTATCAGCTCCCGGCACTCGGCCATGTAGTGGAGTTATACGATGTGGGACAGCGCCTGTTTCAGCGTCTGAAAAGTGCGCCGGGCGTGACGGTGCGTTGCCCTGATTATGTCACCGCAGTCTCGCGCAGTGCAGAGTCGGTGCAGGTGACGCTCAACAGCGGCGAACAGCTGGAAGCTGCGTTACTCGTGGCGGCGGATGGTTCTCGTTCGCCGTTGGCCGCCTCTTGCGGCATCACCTGGCAGCGCGACGATTACCAGCAGCTGGCGGTGATTGCCAATGTCACCACGCAATTGCCGCATCAGGGGCGCGCGTTTGAGCGCTTTACTCAGCACGGCCCACTGGCGTTGCTGCCGATGTCTGGCAATCGTATGTCGTTAGTGTGGTGCCATCCGGTTGAGGCTGAAGCAGATATTAAACAGTGGGATGATGCGACCTTCCTGCGCACGCTCCAGCAGGCATTTGGCTGGCGGCTGGGGCGCTTTACCCACACCGGGCAGCGCGAAGTCTATCCGTTGGCACTACAAACCGCCGAACGTCAGGTGGCACATCGTCTGGCGCTGGTGGGCAATGCGGCGCAGACGCTGCATCCTATCGCAGGCCAAGGCTTTAATCTGGGGCTGCGTGATGTGATGTCCCTAGCGGAAACGCTGGCGAGTGCGCATCGTCGTCAGCAGGACGTTGGGTGTTATGGTGTGCTGCACCATTTTGCCGCGCGTCGTCAACCGGATCGGGCCGCGACCATTGGTGTCACCGATGGCCTGGTGCGGCTGTTTGCCAACCGTTATGCGCCCTTAGTGGCGGGAAGAAATCTTGGGCTGGTGGCAATGGACCATCTGCCATGGCTGCGAAACCCACTTGCCGCGCGGACGCTCGGCTGGGTCAAGCGTTAAGCATGAATTAAGGGGCAGCAATGCAAACATTTGATGTGGCCATCGCCGGTGGCGGCATGGTAGGTCTGGCCGTCGCCTGCGGATTGCAGGGCAGTGGCTTGCGCGTTGCCGTGCTGGAAAAAGCACCTGAGCCACAATTTGATCCCGCGAGCGCCGCGTCGATCCGTGTGTCTGCCATCAACGCGGCCAGCGAGCGTCTGCTGCAAAAACTGGACGTCTGGTCCAGCATCCTCGCGTTGCGTGCCAGTGCTTATCACGGCATGGAAGTGTGGGACCAAGATAGCTTTGGTTCGATCAGTTTTGATGATGAGCAGCAGGGGCTGTCGCACCTTGGACACATCATTGAAAATGAGGTGATTCACAGCGCGCTATGGCAGCGCGCCAGCCAGTGCAGTGATGTGACCTTATTTGCTCCAGCGCAGTTGCAGCAGGTGGCATTTGGCGATAACGAAGCCTTTGTCACACTGCAGGACGGCAGCATGATGAGTGCGCGCTTACTGATTGCCGCAGATGGCGCCAATTCCTGGCTGCGAGATAAAGCAGATATTCCAGTCACCTTCTGGGATTACGATCACCATGCGCTGGTGGCGAATATTCGCACCGACATGCCGCACGATGCGATTGCGCGACAGGTGTTCCACGGTGACGGCATTCTGGCGTTTCTGCCGATGCAAGACCCGCACCTGTGCTCCATCGTCTGGTCTCTGTCGCCACAGGAAGCGGCGCGGGTACAGTCCATGCCGGAAGCCTTGTTCAATCAGCAACTTTCCGTTGCCTTTGATATGCGCCTCGGGTTGTGCCACGTTGAAAGTGAGCGCAAAACCTTCCCGCTGATGGCACGTTACGCGCGTAATTTTGCCGCACACCGTCTGGCCTTGGTTGGCGATGCGGCGCACACCATCCATCCACTGGCGGGGCAGGGTGTGAACCTCGGCTTTATGGATGCCGCTGAACTGATTGGTGAAATTCGCCGTTTGCAGCAGGAAGGTAAAGACATCGGCCAGCATCTGTATCTGCGTCGCTATGAGCGCAGCCGTAAACACAGCGCCGCCATGATGCTGGCAGGGATGCAGGGATTCCGCGAG
Organism: Pantoea sp. CFCC18177; assembly: GCF_059412425.1. Lineage (NCBI taxonomy): Bacteria > Pseudomonadati > Pseudomonadota > Gammaproteobacteria > Enterobacterales > Erwiniaceae > Pantoea > Pantoea sp. CFCC18177. Next base: position 50,741 of record NZ_JBNBPL010000011.1, on the reverse strand, counting down.
TTATTTGCCGGCACCCATCCAGCAAAAAAACTGCTGCGTGATGTCGGATTGAAACTGGCAGATACGCTGCCGGGCGTAAAACCGATGATGCTGAAACAGGCAATGGGGCTGAACGATATGCCCAGTTGGATCCGCTAACGTCCCCCTTTCTGTCCGGGCGGCCTTCGGGCCGCCCTCTGAGCCACGACCTACACTCATTTTATCCCTGTAAGTGGGCCCTTGAGCTGCTCGCTGGCGCCCGCCCGAACTCCTGATAAAAACGTCTTCGCACCACGCTGGTGCGCACCTGCACCCAAATTGCGCCTCGTTTGATTTATTCTAATTTCACCCATCAATTCGCATTAGTTTATCTCATGCTAACGCTTGCGGGGTGCCGAACCATTTCCGCGCCTTGGGACGTGAGTTCCATTATCTGGCTGGTTTAATGTATCAGTAACGTATTTTGTGCGCGGTTAATCACAAAAATGCAGTGAATTATGCTGATTGATATTCGGTGTATCACGGAATGATGGTAGTGTTTCGCACTCGTTTTCCTTATGGTTAATCGCCGCATTCGGTGGTAACTTCAGCACAAAGAGAACGTTTGCGTCAGCCTGAAAAGGCGACGCAGGCGCGTCACGCTCACTTGTTTTCACAGGATGGTTATGACTCAGCAAACGCCTCTATTCGAACAGCATCAGGCATGCGGTGCTCGCATGGTGGACTTTCATGGCTGGATGATGCCACTGCATTACGGCTCACAAATGGATGAGCACCATGTGGTGCGTAACGATGCCGGCATGTTTGATGTTTCCCACATGACCATCGTCGATCTGCGCGGTGCGCGTACGCGCGAATTCTTGCGCTATCTGCTGGCCAATGATGTCGCCAAACTGACCCAGCCGGGTAAAGCCCTGTATACCGGCATGCTGAATGCTTCTGCTGGCGTCATTGATGATTTGATTGTTTACTTTATGACCGAAGACTTTTTCCGTCTGGTGGTGAACTCCGCCACGCGTGAGAAAGATTTGGCATGGATTAAGCAGCATGCACAGCCGTTTGGCGTTGAACTCACTGAGCGTGATGATCTGTCGCTGATTGCCGTGCAGGGCCCTAATGCACAGCAGAAAGCCCAAACGTTATTCAGCGATGCACAGCGTCAAGCCGTTGCCGGAATGAAACCTTTCTTCGGGGTACAGGCGGAAAACCTGTTTATCGCCACCACCGGTTATACCGGGGAAGCGGGTTACGAAATCGCTATGCCTAACAGCGAAGCGGCTGATTTCTGGCAGAAACTACTGGCCGCTGGGGTAAAACCTGCGGGTCTGGGCGCGCGCGACACGCTGCGTCTGGAAGCCGGTATGAACCTGTATGGCCAGGAGATGGACGAAGGCGTTTCACCGCTGGCTGCCAACATGGGCTGGACGGTCAGTTGGGAACCCAGCGATCGTCATTTTATCGGCCGTGAAGCCCTTGAATCCCAACGTGCTAAAGGCACTGAAAAGCTGGTTGGATTGATCATGACCGAAAAAGGGGTGCTGCGTAACGGCTTGCCGGTACGCTTCACTGACGAACAAGGTCAGCCGCAGCAGGGTATTATTACCAGTGGTTCCTTCTCCCCGACGCTGGGTTGCAGCATCGCGTTGGCACGTGTGCCAGCAGGCATTGGTGAGCAAGCGATTGTAGAGATCCGCAATCGTGAAATGCCGGTGAAAGTGACTAAACCGATTTTTGTTCGCGCCGGTAAGCCGGTCGCTCAGTAATTTTTTTCAGGAGAAATGGCGATGAGCAATGTGCCTAATGAATTGAAATACCGCGATAGCCACGAGTGGGTGCGTAAAGAAGCCGATGGCACCTTTACCGTGGGTATCACCGAACACGCGCAAGAACTGCTGGGCGACATGGTGTTTGTTGACCTGCCCGACGTTGGCGCGACTTTCGCTGCCGGTGACGACTGTGCCGTGGCGGAATCCGTTAAAGCCGCATCCGATATCTATGCCCCACTGAGCGGTGAGATCGTCGCGGTTAACGAAGCCTTAGCTGACGCGCCGGAGCTGGTGAACAGCGAACCGTACGCCGAGGGTTGGCTGTTCCGTATCAAAGCCAGCGACCTGTCAGAACTTGACTCAATGCTCGATGCCGATGCGTACAAAGGCGCCATCGACGAGTAACTGGTAGCCACAGAAGGTGCTGCATTGCGGCACCTTCTTTTTTATCTGCCTGATTTTATGCCGTTTTGTCACCCAGCCCGATTCAGGATTTACTGCAAATGACCCAGACTCTCAGCCAGCTTGAACACAACGGTGCTTTCATTGAGCGCCACATCGGTCCTACCCCCGCGCAGCAGGCCACCATGTTGGAAGCGATTGGTGCCAGTTCGCTGTCATCATTGATCAGCGCGATTGTTCCTGCCGACATCCAACTGCCAGGCCCGCCTGCGGTAGGTGATGCCGCGACCGAGCAGCAAGCGCTGGCAGAGTTGAAAGCCATTGCCAGTCAGAATCAACGTTACAAATCCTGGATCGGCATGGGCTACAGTGCGGTGATCACTCCGCCGGTTATCCTGCGTAACATGCTGGAGAATCCAGGCTGGTACACCGCGTACACCCCTTATCAGCCTGAAGTGTCACAAGGCCGCCTGGAAGCGCTGTTGAATTTCCAGACCCTGACACTCGATTTAACCGGACTGGATATCGCCTCTGCTTCACTGCTGGACGAAGCCACTGCCGCCGCTGAAGCGATGGCAATGGCAAAGCGCGTCAGCAAACTGAAAAACGCCGGTAAATTCTTTATCGCCGACGATATCCATCCACAAACGCTGGACGTGGTGCGTACCCGTGCTGAAACCTTTGGTTTTGAGCTGATCATCGATCGTGCCGACAAAGCGCTGGATCATGACGATCTGTTCGGTGTGTTGCTGCAGCAGGTCGGCACCAGCGGTGAAGTACACGATTACCGCGCGCTGATGACTGAGCTGAAAAGCCGCAAAGTGGTGGTCAGCGTTGCCGCTGATTTCATGGCGCTGGTGCAGTTAGAAGCACCGGGCAAGCAGGGCGCGGATATTGTCTTTGGTTCTGCACAACGTTTTGGTGTTCCGATGGGCTATGGCGGTCCGCACGCTGCCTTCTTTGCCAGCCGCGACGAGCACAAGCGTTCCATGCCGGGCCGTATCATCGGTGTCTCGCGTGATGCAGCAGGCAATACCGCATTGCGTATGGCGATGCAAACTCGTGAGCAGCATATTCGTCGCGAGAAGGCGAACTCCAACATCTGTACTTCACAGGTGCTGCTGGCCAACATCGCGGGCCTGTACGCGGTCTATCATGGCCCTGTTGGCCTGAAGCGCATCGCTTCACGCATCCACCGTTTGACCAGCATTCTGGCCGCTGGTCTGCAAAATGGCGGCTTGAAACTGCGTCACGCCAGCTGGTTCGATACTTTGACTGTTGAAGTGGCTGATAAGGCCGAAGTGCTGAATCGTGCGCTGAGCTTTGGTGTTAACCTGCGTAATGACGTGCTCAACGGCGTAGGTATCACCCTTGATGAAACCACTTCACGTGAAGATGTGCAGGCGCTGTTCGCCATTCTGCTGGGCGATGCGCATGGTCAGGATATTGACGCGCTGGATGCCAGCGTTGCCGCTGAGAACAGTGCCATTCCAGCGGGTATGGTGCGTGAAAGTGCCTTCCTGACCCATCCGGTGTTCAATCGCCATCATAGCGAAACCGAGATGATGCGCTACATGCACAGTCTGGAGAAAAAAGATCTGGCGCTGAATCAGGCGATGATCCCATTGGGCTCATGCACCATGAAACTCAACGCCGCAGCGGAAATGATCCCGATCACCTGGCCTGAATTCGCCGATCTGCATCCGTTCTGCCCAGCCGATCAGGCCTCAGGTTATCTGCAAATGATTGGCCAGCTTTCTCAATGGCTGGTGCAACTCACCGGTTACGATGCACTCTGCATGCAGCCGAACTCCGGTGCGCAGGGTGAGTATGCCGGCCTGCTGGCGATTCGTCGCTATCATGAGAGCCGCAACGAAGGTGGACGTCATGTTTGCCTGATCCCAAGTTCTGCTCACGGCACCAACCCTGCATCAGCACAGATGGCGGGCATGGCGGTGGTGGTGGTGGCCTGTGATAAACAAGGCAACATCGACCTGGGCGATCTGCGCGAGAAAGCGGCTCAGGTGGGTGATGAGCTCTCTTGCATCATGGTGACCTATCCTTCGACGCACGGTGTTTATGAAGAAACTATTCGTGAAGTGTGCCAGATCGTGCATCAGTATGGCGGTCAGGTGTACCTCGATGGCGCCAACATGAACGCTCAGGTGGGCATCACCACCCCAGGTTACATCGGCGCAGATGTCTCGCACCTTAACCTGCACAAAACCTTCTGCATTCCACACGGCGGTGGCGGCCCGGGTATGGGCCCAATCGGCGTGAAAGCGCATCTGGCCCCGTTCGTACCTGGCCACAGTGTTGTGCAAATTGATGGTGTGCTGACGCAACAAGGTGCGGTATCCGCAGCACCGTTCGGTAGCGCCTCCATTCTGCCGATTAGCTGGATGTACATCCGCATGATGGGCGCGGAAGGCCTGAAGCAAGCCAGCTCGGTTGCGATCCTTAATGCCAACTACATTGCCAGCCGTCTACAATCCGCTTATCCGATCCTGTATGCGGGTCGTGATGGTCGCGTCGCGCACGAATGTATTCTCGATATTCGTCCTTTGAAAGAGCAAACCGGTATCAGCGAACTGGATATTGCCAAGCGCTTGATCGATTACGGCTTCCATGCACCGACCATGTCATTCCCGGTGGCGGGCACGCTGATGGTTGAGCCAACCGAATCGGAAAGCAAAATCGAGCTGGATCGCTTTATCGATGCGATGCTGTCTATCCGCATGGAGATTGACCGCGTGGCCGATGGCGAATGGCCAGCCGATGACAACCCACTGGTGAATGCACCGCACACGCAGATGGAAATCGTCGGCGACTGGGCGCACACCTACACCCGTGAGCTGGCGGTGTTCCCGGCAGGCAGCGCTAACAAATACTGGCCAACCGTGAAGCGTCTGGATGATGTGTTTGGTGACCGTAATGTGTTCTGTTCATGTGTTCCGATGAGCGAATACATTTAGTCGTCATAGTTTGAGCCGCAGCGGCGTTGGCTGCGCGCGTTCACCACGGCCACTTACTGATCCGTGGATGAACGCGCTTGCCGCCTTGCTGCAACGCAAACTATTTAGGCTAAACTGCTTCAGTGGAAAAATCCTGAGGGCCGAGAAATCGGCCCTTTTCATTTTGGAGACATCATGGATCTGGCATTAGTGACTGGCGGCAGCCGGGGTATTGGACGTGCGACGGCGCTTCTGTTGGCGCAGGCTGGCTATCGCGTGGCGGTCAATTATCGCCAGCGTGAAGCTGAGGCTCAGCAAGTAGTGGAAGAAATTGCAGCGCAAGGCGGCAGTGCTTTTACCGTGCATGCGGATATCGCGGATGAAGCCCAGGTTGTGCGCATGTTCCAGCAGCTTGATCAACAAGATGGCAATCTGCGCGTGCTGATCAACAACGCCGGAATTTTGTTTACCCAGTGCCGCGTTGAGGATCTCGACGCCGAACGTATTCAACGTGTATTCGCCACTAACGTCACCGGAACCTTTATCTGCTGTCGTGAAGCGGTCAAGCGCATGAGCACCGCGCATGGTGGGCAGGGCGGCGCGATTGTTAATGTGTCTTCTGCTGCCTCACGCCTGGGGGCGCCAGGCGAATACGTTGATTACGCGGCGTCAAAAGGTGCGATGGATACCCTGACCAAAGGCTTATCACTGGAGGTGGCGGCACAGGGCATTCGCGTCAATAGCGTGCGACCAGGATTGATCTACACCGAGATGCATGCCGATGGCGGTGAACCGGGAAGGGTGGATCGGGTGGCTGGCTCACTGCCAATGGGGCGAGGCGGTCAGGCCAAAGAAGTCGCCGAGGCAATTCTCTGGCTGAGCAGCGATGCCGCTTCCTATGTAACCGGCACCTTTATCGATGCGGCGGGCGGTCGTTAAATTCTGATCTGTTACGGTAATCTGTAGCGGCGCAATTCATTGCGCATCTCGCCGCAACGCCACCGCTGCAGGCAAGCGCGATAAATCGCGCCGCTACAGATTCACGCAGATAACGTATCAGCGCAATTCATTGCGCGCCTTACAGCTCCGCGCCATTACTCGCAATCACCTGCTGATACCAGGCAAAACTCTTCTTCTTCGAACGGGCAAAATCACCGCTGCCATCATCGTTCTTATTAACATGGATAAAGCCATAACGCTTATTGTACTGGCCGGTGGTGAACGACACACAATCAATACAGCCCCAAGGCGTATAGCCCAGCAGATCCACGCCATCCAGCGCCACGGCTTTCTTCATCTCTTCGATGTGTGCGCGCAGATAATCAATGCGGTAATCATCCTCAATAAACCCGTCAGCATTCGGCTCATCAATCGCACCAAAACCATTCTCAACGATAAACAGCGGCTTTTGATAACGCTCATACAGCGAGTTCAACACATAGCGCAGGCCCACGGGATCGATCTGCCAACCCCAGTCAGAGGCTTTCACATGTGGATTCGGCACCACGCCCTCAAAGCCGGTAATCGGGTCGTCCACGCCGCTGGCTTGGGTATTCACCGCGTTGCTCATGTAGTAGCTGAAACCTACGTAATCACAGCAACCCTGACGCAGCGTGTCGGCATCTTCTGGCTGCATCTCAATCTGATAACCTTTGCGCGCCCACTCTTTCAGGGTGTAGGCAGGATAGGCACCGCGCATCTGCACATCACTGAACACATAGCGTTGAAGCATCGATTCCTGCGCCAGCATCACATCATCAGGATGGCAAGAGAACGGGTAGACCGGCACCATGGCAATCATGCAGCCAATCTGGAAGCTCGGGTTGATTTCGCGGCCACGTTTCACCACTTTGGCGCTGGCAACGAACTGATGGTGCATCACCTGATACATCATCTGCTCCGGTTTTTCGTGATCGGTAAACACCACGCCAGAGCAGCAATAACCAAACAGCGGATACTGCCAGTTACGCTGGTTATTGATTTCGTTGAAGGTCATCCAGTATTTCACTTTGTGCTGATAGCGCGTCATAACGACTTCACTGAAGTGCACAAAGAAATCGACCACTTTACGGTTGGACCAACCGCCGTACTCTTTGACCAAGTGATAAGGCATTTCAAAGTGGGAGATGGTGATCACCGGTTCAATGCCGTGCTTCAGCAGCTCATCGAATAGGTCATCATAGAATTGCAGGCCCGCCTCGTTCGGCTGTTGCTCATCCCCATTCGGGAAGATGCGCGTCCAGGCAATCGAGGTGCGGAAGCACTTAAAGCCCATTTCGGCAAACAGTGCTACGTCCTGTTTATAGTGAGAATAAAATTCGACAGCCTGATGATTGGGGTAGTATTTATCGGCCTCAACGCGAGAGGTAATCACGCGATCCACGCCATGTGCACCACCGGTCAGCACGTCGGCAATACTGACACCTTTACCGCCCTGATCCCAACCGCCTTCAACCTGATGTGCGGCAACCGCGCCACCCCAAAGAAACCCTTTCGGTAATTGCAATCCTTCACTCATCGGCATACCCCATTACACTGTTTGCGAAATAACTCACTGCCTGCAGTGTAACCTGCCAATAATGGAAGTCACGATATAACACCCTTAAGAATTAGGTGATTTGTCACAGCTAAAAAACAGGGTGTTTTATATAGCAGTGGCGCGGGAAATATAGCGGCCCAGCGTTTCCAGAATATAGATTACCGGTACTTGTGTGGTGATATTGAGACGGTCACCCAGTTTCATCTGCGGCATATGATACGAAAGATTGAAGTCCGCCATTTTAGCCAGTGAGCAGCTCTCATGGTTGGTTATCGAAATGATTTTGCAGTGATTGAGGCTAAACTGGCTGGCAAAGCGCAGGATCTCTTCAGTCTCGCCCGATACCGATAAAATAATGGCCAGCGCATTTTCGTAAGCGCTTTTACTCACAGGATAATAAGGATCATCAATGTGGTGGCTGAATTTCCCGATATTAGAAAAGTAGCGTGCGCCATATTTACCCAGGCTGCCAGATGTACCCGCCCCAATAAAGAAAATATGCTCGGCTTGCATAATCATCTGCGCGGCTTGGGCTATCTGCTGCTCAAACTCATCGTTATGAATACTTTTGAAGAAGCTGAGCATTTCACCGACGCCAGACGGCATCAACTCGGGCGCTGCTTGCTCCTGTGCCAGACGAAAACGGATGCGGAATTCTGACCAGCCTTCACAGTGCATTTTGCGGCAGAAACGCAGCACGGTGGTGGTGGAAACCGCTGCCTGAGCGGCCAGTTCACGAATCGTCATATAACTGACACTTTCCCGATGTTTGATGATGAAGTGGTACACCTGCATCTCAAGGTCATTCAGGCTGGACAGATCGCGGTGTGAAAACATGCAGGCGGCACTCATCGGCAAAATGAGTGGTCAGTGTAACAGATTGAATGTTCATCGGGGGGTTACAACCCTACACAGAATAATTTTAGCGTACAGGTGTACACTGAAATTTTTCCCGGTTACTCTGGTGCACAGAAAAAGCACAGCTCTCTCTACATTGTTCAGGAATGAAGCGCATGGCACAGAATCGACTTATCGCTCAGGGCTACTCGTTAGCTGAAGAGATTGCCAACAGCATTAGCCACGGAATCGGCTGTATTTTCGGGGTGGTTGGCTTGGTGTTGCTGCTGACGCAAGCGGTTGAAATGCGCGCCGATATCACCGCCATCACCAGTTACAGTCTGTATGGCGGCAGCATGATCTTGCTGTTCCTCGCCTCGACGCTCTATCACGCGATTCCGTATCAGAAAGCGAAGCACTGGCTGAAAAAATTCGACCATTGCGCCATCTACTTATTGATTGCGGGCACTTACACACCTTTCCTGCTGGTGGGGCTGAAATCGCCGCTGGCACAAGGGTTGATGGTGGTGATCTGGAGTCTGGCGCTGGCGGGGATTATCTTCAAACTCACCATCGCGCACCGTTTTAAAATACTCTCGCTGGTGACCTATCTCAGCATGGGATGGTTGTCGCTGGTGGTGATTTATCAGCTTGCCACCAAGCTGGCAGCGGGCGGGGTTTGGCTATTGGCTGCGGGTGGGATTGTCTATTCGTTGGGTGTGATTTTCTATGTCTCGCGCCGCATTCCCTACAACCACGCTATCTGGCACGGTTTCGTCTTGGGCGGCAGCGTATTGCACTTCTGCGCGATCTATTTTTATGTGATGTAAAAGCAAATTGCAGCACGAAAGCGTAGCGGCGCAATTTATTGCGCCGCGACCACATTTAATCCACCAACGAATACGGCAGTGGTTGAATCGTCAGCTTACCGCCTTCATCCCCTTCCACACGCAGTACGCTGTCTGGCTCCAGATCGTTGTTCATCACCACTTGCACCCACACGCTGCCATCATCCAGTTGGACGCCGCTCAGCACGGTGCCGGTACGACGCCATTTATCGCCCATCTTCAGCTCCAATGAACCGTCAGCCTGGGGTACTTTGCTGGCCGTGCCCGCCAGCCAGTATAGGGCGCGCTTGTTGGCACCACGGAATTTTGCTCGTGCCACCATCTCCTGGCCGGTGTAACAGCCTTTTTTGAAGCTGATCGCGTCAAGGGCTTGCAGATTGGTGGCCTGCGGAATCAACTGCGCACTGGTCGCGCTTTCGATCACCGGAATACCCGCTTCAATGTCCAAAGCCAGCCACTGTTGGCTGTCATTAAACTGTGCGGTTCCTGCCAGCTTCTCTTTTAAAGATTCTGCCTGCGCTCGGGTGGTCACCAGCAGGAAGCGCTCGGCAGGTTGGGCGAACCACAGCAGCGTGCTGTCATCCTGCTGCACCACGGGCGTTTCAGCATCCGGCAGGACCGGGAACAGGTCCGCCAGTGCGGCGCGTGCCTGGAAGCCCGCGACACCCAGCAGTACGGCTTCGTTATCCGCAGCAATAGTGACTTTGGCGAACACCGCGTATTTCTTCAGCTCGGTGAGCTGCTGCTCATGCAGATTACGGCGCACGATATAGGCATAACCCTCACCGCGATGGAACAGACGCAGGCTACTCCACATTTTGCCTTTGGCATCACAATGCGCGGCAGGGCGATGCTGCGTAGCGTCCAGCGCGGCGACATCCAGCGTCAATTGACCTTGCAGATATGACGTACTGTCTTTGCCCTGCACAGCAACCAGCGCCCACTCATCAAGCGACATCAGGGTTAAAGGCAAGCGTGACGCCGCAGCAGGCTGGCGTGGTGGAAGGGTAAAAATCGGCATGTGTGCATCCTGATTAATAACGATAATGCTTCCAATGTTAAAAGAGCAGTGCGGGTTTGCAACCTGTTTACCGAATCTGGCGCACAAATCGCGTGATAACCCTGCAATGGGTGAAACTGCTTTGCGTCATATCGCGCAGCATGAGGCACAGCGCCTGCAGTGTTTTCAAAAAGCAGGTACACTGAGCGCCACTGTTTTCAGCCATGGAAAAATGACACATGGATATTCATGATAAAGCTCGCGTTCAGTGGGCGTGCCGCCGCGGCATGCTGGAGCTGGATGTCTCCATCATGCCGTTCTTTAAGTTCGAGTATGATTCGCTGACCGACACCGACAAGCAGGTGTTTATTGCTCTGCTGAAGAGTGACGATCCTGACCTGTTTAACTGGTTGATGAATCACGGTGAACCGGCCGATCCCGAGTTCAAACGCATGGTGCAACTGATCCAACAGCGCAACCGTGAACGCGGTCCGGTACCAATGTGATTTGCAGCCGTCACGCAGTGCCAGAGCACTGAACGTGGCGCTGTTTGTGCTGGTCGCTGGCGTGTTGCTGAGCCTCCGTTGGCCTGCCGAATGGCAATGGGGTCAAGCGCCTGTTTTGATTCTCCTGCTGCTGGAGTGCTGGCACAACGAACGACGCTTGATGCAGCGTACCGGTCGTTTGGTGCTGGATGATCAGGGAAACTGGCTGTGGCGTGGAGAGCACTGGCGATTGGTGCGAAAAGCGGACTGGCTAGCCTGCGGTGTATTGCTGGAGTTGCGTAATCCGCAAGGCAAACGCTGGCGGCTATGGTTGATGCATGACAACCTGCCGCCAAACGAATGGCGCACATTGCGCGCCTGCTGTTTGCTTCGAGAGGGCGCTGCGGCCTAGAGCAGCGCAGCCGTTTCGGTCAGAACCTGTTCACACCACTGTTCAACCCGCTCTTCACTCAATTCGAACTGATTGACATCATCGAGCGCCAGGCCGACAAACTGGGTGCCGTCAGCGGTGAGCGGTTTCTTGCTGGTAAACTCGTAGCCTTCTAATGGCCAGTAACCGACAAACTGCACGCCCATCGGTTGCAGCAATTCATGCAGCATCCCCAGCGCATCCAGGAACCACTCCGCGTACTCCATTTGGTCGCCCATACCGTACAGCGCCACAATCTTGCCTTGCAGATTGAGCGCGGGCAGCTGTTGCCAGATGGCCTCCCAGTCTTCCTGCAATTCGCCAAAATCCCAGGTTGGAATACCAAGGATCAGCAAATCATACTGCTCCATCAACGAGGGATCATCATCTTTGAGGTTGTGCAGTGTGACTAATTCTTCACCGATAAAGTCGCGAATCTTCTCCGCCGTCATCTCGGTGTAACAGGTGCTGGAACCGTAAAACAGACCGATATTCATGCAATTAATGCTCTGACTGATACTCACTTTGGCGCAATTGTACCAGAAGCAGGTGACTTTCAGGCATAATGAGCACGATTTCACACGCGCTGGAGGGGAACCGTGCAGGACAGCGATCTGATAGAACAGTTTCTGGATGCGCTCTGGATTGAGCGAAATCTGGCGCAAAACACCCTTGCGTCGTATCGCCAGGATCTGCAAACGCTCACCGGCTGGTTACATCATCACGAACGAACCCTGGTGACGCTGGAAGCGCCCGATTTACAGCAGTTTCTCGCCGAACGCGTCGAGGGGGGCTACAAAGCCACCAGCTCTGCACGCACGCTCAGCGCTATACGCCGCCTGTTCCAATATCTTTATCGTGAAAAGCTGCGCAGTGATGACCCCAGCGCGCTGCTTTCTGCACCGAAGCTGCCACAGCGCTTGCCAAAAGATCTCAGTGAAAAACAGGTCGAAAGGTTATTGCAGGCACCGAGCATCGACGTTCCGCTTGAGCTGCGTGACAAAGCGATGCTGGAACTGCTGTATGCCACCGGCTTGCGCGTGTCGGAGCTGGTGGGGCTCACCATCAGCGACATCAGTTTGCGTCAGGGTGTAGTGCGCGTGATTGGTAAAGGCAACAAAGAGCGTCTTGTGCCGTTAGGTGAAGAAGCCATTTACTGGCTGGAGCATTATATGGAGCACGGGCGTCCCTGGCTGTTGAACGGCCAAACGCTGGATGTGATGTTCCCCAGTAACCGCGCGCAACAAATGACCCGACAGACCTTCTGGCATCGGATCAAGCACTATGCCACTCTGGCAGAGATCGACAGCGAAAAACTGTCGCCGCACGTGCTGCGTCACGCATTTGCCACACATTTACTGAACCACGGCGCGGATTTGCGCGTCGTACAGATGTTGCTGGGCCACAGTGACCTCTCGACAACCCAAATTTATACGCACGTTGCCACCGAGCGCCTGCGTCAGTTACATCAACAGCATCATCCGCGCGCCTGAGCAGCGGCAACAAGGATTAGAGATGAAAAAACAGTTAACGATGCTGGCATTGTTGGTCAGCGCCTTTACCGGTCTGGCTCATGCCGATGACAGCGCCATTCAGCAAGCTTTGAAAAAACTCGGGCTGCAACAGGTTGAAATCCAGCCATCACCGTTGCCAGGGATGAAAACCGTATTAACCGAAAGTGGCGTACTGTACGTCAGCGAAGACGGTAAACACATGATTCAGGGGCCACTGTACGATGTCAGCGGTGCACAACCGGTGAACGTCACCAACCAGCTGCTGGACAAAAAAATCAGTGCGCTGGCACCGGAAATGATCGTCTACAAAGCGCCAAAAGAGCAGCATGTGATTACCGTATTCACCGATATCACCTGTGGCTACTGCCGTAAACTGCATGAGCAAATGGCTGACTACAACGCGCTGGGTATCACCGTTCGTTACCTGGCTTTCCCGCGTGAAGGGCTGCATGGTCAGGTGGAAAAAGCGATGCGCGCCATTTGGTGCAGTGCCGATCGCAATAAAGCGTTTGATGCAGCAATGAAAGGTGATGCGCCGCAAATGGAAGCGCCAGAGACCTGCAAAATCAATCTTGATAAACACTATCAGCTCGGCATCCTCTACGGGATTCAGGGCACACCTGCGATCCTGACGGATACCGGCGCGATGATCCCCGGTTATCAAGGCCCGCAAGAGCTGAAACAGGTACTTGATGGTCAGAAGCGGGGCGGTTAATTCACAGTGATTCATTCTGTCGAACTGCGTCGGCGTGAAGCCCAGGCCGACGCCAGCTTACCCGATCATTTACCGCCGCTGCTGCGTCGTCTTTATCTGCAACGTGGTGTGCAGGATGCCGCCGAACTTGAGCGCGGTGCCAAACATCTGCTGCCATGGCAAACGCTGGGTGGCATTGAACAAGCCGTGACGTTGCTGCATCAGATGCTGGAATCGGGCCGCCGCATTGTAGTGGTGGGTGATTTCGATGCAGATGGTGCCACCAGTACGGCACTCACCGTGCTGGCGCTGCGCAGTCTGGGCGGCAACGTCGATTATCTGGTGCCCAACCGCTTTGAAGATGGTTATGGCCTGAGTCCGGAGGTGGTGGAGCAGGCGCGTGCACGTGGTGCGGAGATGATTCTCACCGTGGATAACGGCATCTCTTCCCATGCTGGCGTCGACACCGCGCATCAGCACGGTATTCCGGTGTTGGTCACCGATCACCACTTGCCCGGCGACACGCTGCCACAGGCTGAGGGTATCGTTAACCCCAATCTCAACGACAGTGAATTTCCTTCGCGCTCGCTGGCGGGCGTGGGCGTGGCGTTTTATCTGATGCTGGCGCTGCGGGCCCATTTACGGAAAAAGAACTGGTTCAGCGATGGCCGTGCCGAACCCAATCTGGCGGAGTTGCTCGACTTAGTTGCGCTGGGCACCGTAGCTGACGTGGTCCCGCTGGATGCCAACAATCGCATTTTGGTGTGGCAGGGCTTAAGCCGTATTCGTGCCGGGAAATGCCGTGCCGGCATCCGTGCGCTACTGGAAATCGCCAACCGCGATGCCAGACAACTCGCGGCCAGCGATCTCGGTTTCGCCGTGGGGCCTCGCCTGAATGCGGCGGGCCGTCTGGATGATATGTCGGTAGGCGTGGCACTGCTGCTCACTGAAGATATTGCCCAGGCGCGTATGCTGGCTAACGAACTTGATGCGTTGAATCAAACACGTAAAGAGATTGAGCAAGGCATGAAAAGTGAGGCGCTGGCGCTGTGCGATGAGCTGGAGCGCCAGCACACGGATTTGCCGCTTGGCCTGGCGTTTTACCATCCCGAGTGGCACCAGGGTGTGGTGGGGATTCTGGCATCACGCTTAAAAGAGCGTTTCCATCGCCCGGTGATCGCCTTCGCGCCCGCTGGAGATGGCACTCTGAAAGGCTCAGGCCGTTCGATTACTGGTTTGCATTTGCGTGATGCGCTGGAACGCCTCGATACGCTCTATCCGGGTATGATGATCAAATTTGGTGGTCACGCCATGGCCGCCGGTCTGTCACTGGAGACCGAGAAGTACGATCTGTTCCGTGAGCGTTTTGCCGCGCTGATTGATGAGTGGCTGGATGGCGAAGCGTTGCAGGGCGTGATCTGGTCCGATGGTGAACTGCACGCGCAGGAATTCAGCCTGCACACCGCCGAAATGCTACGTGAAGCCGGTCCCTGGGGACAGGCGTTCCCGGAACCGGTATTCGACGGACAGTTCAAACTGCTGCAGCAGAAGCTGGTGGGTGAGCGTCACCTGAAAGTGATGATTGAACCTCTGGGTGGCGGCCCGCTGCTGGATGGCATCGCCTTCAACGTCGATACCACCCTGTGGCCAGACACCAGCGTGCGCCAGGTGAAACTCGCTTATAAACTGGATATCAATGAGTATCGCGGCAACCGATCGGTGCAGCTGATTATTGACCATATCTGGCCGGTGTAATGGCACAACGCTTCCAGGTGCGCATTAATGCGCACCTTACAACATGCTCCGGCATATGTAGGGGCGCCATTTATGGCGACCGAAAGCCTCAGATGCGCATCCAACAATATGCTCCGATCTCTGTAGGGGCGCCATTTATGGCGACCGAAAACAACCGGGGAGCAATGCTACAAACTGAGCGTGCTTTCGGGTAAACTACCGCGTTACGTTTTATCTCCTATCACCGATTCGTCAAAAAAGACTGAAAAGCCATGTTTGAAATTAATCCGGTCAAAAATCGTATTCAGGACCTCAGCGAGCGCAGCGACGTTCTTAGGGGGTATCTTTGACTATGATGCCAAGAAAGAACGCCTCGAAGAAGTAAACGCCGAGCTGGAACAACCTGACGTCTGGAACGAACCAGAACGTGCTCAGGCGCTGGGCAAAGAACGTGCTTCACTGGAAGCCGTGGTGGAAACCTTAGACCACATGCGTCAAGGCCTGGAAGATGTGCAGGGCTTGCTCGATCTGGCCGTTGAAGCCGACGACGAAGAGACCTTCAACGAAGCCGTTGCTGAACTCGATGCACTTGAAGTGAAACTGGGCGAACTCGAATTCCGTCGCATGTTCTCCGGCGAATATGACAGCGCCGATTGCTACATGGATATCCAGGCCGGTTCTGGCGGCACCGAAGCGCAAGACTGGGCCAGCATGCTGCTGCGCATGTACCTGCGCTGGGCGGAAGCCAAAGGCTATAAAACCGAAATCATCGAAGAGTCTGACGGTGAAGTGGCTGGAACCAAATCCGCCACCATTAAAATCATCGGTGACTACGCGTTTGGCTGGCTGCGCACGGAAACCGGTGTCCATCGCCTGGTGCGTAAGAGTCCGTTTGACTCCGGCGGCCGTCGCCACACCTCATTCAGTTCGGTGTTTATTTACCCGGAAGTGGATGACAACATCGATATCGATATCAATCCAGCCGATCTGCGTATCGACGTTTACCGTGCCTCGGGCGCGGGTGGTCAGCACGTTAACAAAACCGAGTCTGCGGTGCGTATTACCCACTTGCCGACCAACATTGTGGTGCAGTGCCAGAACGACCGTTCACAGCATAAAAACAAAGATCAGGCTTTCAAGCAGTTGCGTGCAAAACTGTACGAATATGAGATGCAGAAGAAAAACGCTGATAAGCAGGCTGCGGAAGATAATAAATCCGATATCGGCTGGGGCAGCCAGATTCGCTCTTACGTGCTCGATGATTCACGTATCAAGGATCTGCGCACCAGCGTAGAGACGCGCAATACTCAAGCGGTGCTGGATGGCGACATCGACCGTTTTATTGAAGCAAGTTTAAAAGCAGGGTTATAAGGAACCGACATGTCTGAACAACAACCGCAGAGCGCTGATGCCGCCCTTGAGTTAAACAACGAACTGAAAGCGCGTCGCGAAAAACTCAGCGCGCTGCGTGAAAAGGGCATCGCGTTTCCCAATGATTTCCGTCGCGATACCACCTCCGATGTGCTGCACGCCAGCTATGACGCCAAAGAAAACGAAGAGCTGGAAGCACTCGGCGTCGAAGTGAGCGTGGCAGGTCGTATGATGACGCGTCGCATCATGGGTAAAGCCTCCTTCGCCACGCTGCAGGATGTCGGTGGCCAGATTCAGATCTACGTTTCACGTGACGATCTGCCAGAAGGCGTTTACAACGAGCAGTTCAAGAAGTGGGATCTTGGGGATATCCTCGGCGCGCGCGGTAAGTTGTTCAAGACCAAAACCGGTGAGTTGTCGATTCACATCACTGAGCTGCGTCTGCTGACTAAAGCATTGCGTCCGCTGCCGGATAAATTCCACGGTCTGGCCGATCAGGAAACCCGTTATCGCCAGCGTTATCTGGATCTGATCTCGAACGACGATTCACGTAACACTTTCAAAGTACGTTCTAAAATCATGGCCGGCATCCGTCAGTTCATGGTCAACCGTGACTTTATGGAAGTGGAAACCCCAATGATGCAGGTGATTCCAGGCGGTGCGTCTGCACGTCCGTTCATCACCCATCACAATGCGCTCGACATCGATATGTACCTGCGTATTGCGCCAGAGCTGTACCTGAAGCGTCTGGTGGTCGGTGGTTTTGATCGCGTATTCGAGATCAACCGTAACTTCCGTAACGAAGGTATTTCGCCACGTCATAACCCAGAGTTCACCATGATGGAACTCTACATGGCGTATGCGGATTACAAAGATCTGATCGAACTGACTGAAAGCCTGTTCCGTACTCTGGCGCAAGACGTGCTGGGCACCACCGAAGTGCCTTACGGTGACCACACCTTCGATTTCGGTAAGCCGTTTGAGAAGCTCACCATGCGTGAAGCGATCAAAAAGTACCGTCCAGAGACTGACCTGAACGATCTGGAAGACTTTGATAAAGCGGTCGCGATTGCGAAGTCGCTGCACATCAAAGTGGAAAAGAGCTGGGGTCTGGGCCGCGTGGTCACTGAGATCTTCGAAGAGACCGCAGAAGCAAGTCTGATTCAGCCGACCTTTATCACTGAATATCCGGCTGAAGTGTCACCGCTGGCGCGTCGTAACGACGAGAACCCAGAAATCACTGACCGCTTTGAGTTCTTCATTGGCGGCCGTGAAATCGGTAACGGCTTCTCCGAGTTGAACGATGCAGAAGATCAGGCTGAGCGATTCCTGCAGCAGGTGAATGCCAAAGATGCTGGCGATGACGAAGCGATGTTCTACGACGAAGATTACGTGACCGCACTGGAGCATGGCCTGCCGCCAACCGCAGGTCTGGGTATCGGTATCGACCGTATGGTGATGCTGTTCACCAACAGCCACACTATCCGTGATGTGATCCTGTTCCCAGCGTTGCGTCCGACCGGTAAATAAAACCGGGTTGCCCTCACCCTAACCCTCTCCCACAAGTGGGAGAGGGGACTGTCCGCAGTTATCTCTGATTCCTGTGCGGTTTTCTCCCTCTCCCTGTGGGAGAGGGCCGGGGTGAGGGCATCAGCACGCACCCTCCTCAACACCCCCAACAAAATTCCTGATGACAACCCGGCACGCTCTGTGCAGGATAGTTTTTTTATTTTCAGGGAATCACCATGAGTGCAAAAGCGGCAACGTTAGAGGGCCGGATACAACAGCACTGGGATCAACTCTCCAGCCATGAACAGCGACTGGCCGACGTGCTGCTGGCCGCACCGGGTCAGTTGGCGATGAACACCGCCACTGAACTGGCGCAGAGCGCGGGGGTCTCCAAGGCCACCACCACGCGTTTCTTCCGCCATCTGGGCTACGAAAGCTACGAAGCGGCACGCCGCCAGGCGCGTGAAATGCAGAGCAGTGGTTCGCCGCTTTATCTGCAAGCCGTACCCACCGCATCACCGCTCGCCAGCATCATGCAGCAGCATCTGGAGCGAGAAATCGCCAATCTGGTCAACAGCTATCGCACGCTGGACAGCGAACAACTGCAGCAGGCGGTGAGCGCGATTGCGCAAGCACGCCGTGTGGTGGTGATGGGCTGGCGTCATAGCCAGACTATCGCACAGCTGATTTACCGCGATCTGGTGCATATCCATGCCGATGTACGGCTGTTACCTCGTCCCGGCGACTCGCTGGCTGAACACCTCGCCGCGCTCAACAAACAAGACGTGGTGATCTGTGTTGGCCTGCGCCGCCGTATGCCTGCGCTGGAAGCGGCGATGAATGCACTGGCTGAGCGTGACGTGCCGATGCTCTACATCGCGGATGTGCTCTCTGGCAAACCCGCGCGCCGCGCGCAGTGGGTGGTACGCTGCCACACTGACAGCAGTTTAATCTTCGACAGCACCGCCGCGCTCTCTGGCGTGTGCAATCTACTCTGTTCACTGGTGGCCCGACAAATGGGCAAAACCAGTAATGACCACCTCGCACAAATCGAAGCGTTGCACCAATCTCTCGACGAACTCGAATAACGCCCCATTCTGGCGCACCTTGCGCCAGAGATTGCCCCAAAAGCGTGCGTGTACGCTGGCGCTCGTTTCTCACATTCTCTCGCCAGTGAAACTGTAGAAACTAAAATTAAATACAAAGAAACATATGTTTCTCACTGATTTTATTCAATAAAGTCTCAACTGGATTGAGTTCATTCCTGAATGGTGAAAAAACTGGCACAAAATATGCTCAGTAGAAAAAGACATTTCACCAACACCAGGGAAACACCATAATGAAAAAAACAGCACTGCTGATCGCCGCACTTCTCTCCGTTGGCACCATGGCACAGGCGCAAGCCGACACCCTGAGTGACATCAAAAGCAGCGGCAAAATCACCGTTGGCATCGATCCAACCTTTCCTCCATACGAATACACCGACGACAAAGGCGAGATCACCGGCTACAGCGTGGCGATCATGCAATCCTTCGCCAAAGATCTCGGTGTAAAAGTTGAGTTTCAAAAAACCGCTTTCAGCGGCATTTTGCCGGGCCTGATCTCCGGCTCGTTCAACGCGGAAGGCTCCTCTCTCAACCTGACGGCTGAACGCGCGAAGAAAGTGCTGTTCACCGTGCCTTACAGCAAAACCGTTAACGGCGTATTGATGCGTGACGATGCGGCGAAAGCGTTCAGCGGCAAAACCCTGACGCCAGAGAGCCTGTCGGGCCTGCGTGGTGCCGTGAAAACTTCCAGCGTGCCTGAGCAGTTGCTGAAAGGGTTCAATGAGCAGCTGAAGAAAGAGGGCAAAAAACCGATCACCATCATCAACGTGGATTCGCTGGACCAGACCGTCAGCACCCTGATGACCAAACGCGCTGACTTCGTCTATGACGATATCTCGGTGCTGGCGCCGGTAGCGAAAAAATACAGCGGCAAAGTAGCACAGGTGGGTGAAGTCGGGCCATCGCAGTGGATGGGTTGGGCAACGCGTAAAGAAGATGGCAGCCTGAACAAAGCCATCAGCGACCATATTCTGGCGATGCAGAAAGACGGTGAGCTGACCAAACTGCAGCAGCAGTATCTCGGCACCACCTTTACCGTTCCCGCCAGCGATTTCATCCCTCAGGAGTAATTATGTGCCAGTGCAACCTGACGGTGCCTGCGGGCCATGGCAAAACCTTCCGCGTGCGTAAGGGCCAGTTTATTACCGTGATTGACAGTGAAGGGCAGCAGGCGGCCGATTTTGTCGCGGTGAATGCCGATGACCTGAACGAAAAGCTGTCGCCGGTGCATACCCGTCAGCATCTGCGTTCGCTGTTCTTCAAGCCGGGCGATGCGCTCTGGTCGAGTGAAAACCGTCCGATGCTGCGCATTCTGGCCGACAGCATCGGCATTCACGATGCCAACGTGCCTGCTTGCGATCGCACCCGTTTTAGCGTCGATTTCGGTGTCGAAGGGCACCGCAACTGCGTGGATAACCTGCTGGAAGGCATGAAAGAATTTGGCGTGACGTATTTCTCACTGCCAGAGCCGTTCAACCTGTTCCAGAACGGCCCGGTCACCGCCGATGGTCGTATGGAAGTGACCGATCCCAACAGTAAAGCCGGCGACAGTATTACTTTTGAAGCGCTGTGCGATCTGATCTGTTCTGTCTCGTCCTGCCCGCAGGACATCATTCCGGGCAACGGTTTGCAGGTTACGCCGATTGATATCGTGGTGAGTGACCATTTTCACGCTGAGGAGATGATTCATGCTGTTAATGCGTGAAAGTTTTGAAGAGACCGCCGAGCGTACGCTGGCACCGTCGGTCACGGTAAAGCCGGGAAGCGTTGGATCGATCAAGGTGCTGCGCGGCCAGTTGCTACGTATCACCGCACAGGGCGATGGAGCAGTGGCCTCACTGTTTGGTTTTAGTCTGGCCGATCCGGCGGTATGGCTGTCGGTACATCACACCCGCGTGTTCAGTAACAGCTATCTGTTGGGTTCTGGCATGCGTCTGGTCAACAACCGTCGCCGTCCGATGATGGTGCTGGGCAAAGACAGCGTGAAACGTCATGACCTGCTGCTGCCAGCCTCAACCTCGGCGTTTCTTGCCGAGCGTGGCTATCAGGGCGAGGGCTGCCTCGAAGCGGTCAGCGCGGAACTGGCGCGATTGGGAATGGCGGTGCCGAAGCTACCGGACCCCATCAACCTGTTTATGCACGTCAAGCTGACGCGTGCGGGTGACTTGCTGCCTGAGCCGAACCTGACCAAAGCCGGTGACAGCATCACCTGTCGTGTGGTGATGGATACCCAGTTCATTGTCTCCTCCTGCAATACCGGCATAGAAGGCAACGATCGTCCGGCACCGCTGCTGCTGTCGGTGGCGGAGAACCTGCACGACTTTAACGCGGAGTAACGCATGGGGCTGGATCAACAGGTAGTGGCCGCGCTGCCGGAACTCGGACACGGCCTGCTGATGACGCTGGTGCTCACCGTACTGGCCTCATTAGTCAGCGTGGTGATGGGGCAGCTCGGCTGCTTCCTGCAACTGCGCCGTGCCTGGATCTGGCGTTTCATCGGTCGGTTATATGTCAGCCTGATGCGCGGGACACCGGCCATCGTGCAGCTGTTTGTGGTGTTTTTCACCTTGCCGCGTTTGGGCTTGGGCGGGCAGCCAATGCTGGCCGCGGTGATCGCCATCGGCCTCAACAGCGGTGCCTATGTGGCGGAGATTTTGCGTGTGAACCGCTCGTTAGTGACGCGAGGCCAGCTCGAAGCGGCGCGTACCCTGGGCTTAAGCCGCTTTATGACCTGGTGGTATGTTATCAATCCGCAGGTGATGCGGGCGAGTCTGCCGATGCTGGTCAATGAGTTCACTATTCTGCTGAAAACCACGCCGCTGGCCTCGGTGGTGGCACTCACTGAGTTGACCTATGCCGGGCAAATTGTCATTGCGCGCACCTATGAGGCTACGCAAGTGCTGTTGCTGGTGGCGGCAGGTTATTTGTTGATAGCCATGCCGTTGATAGCCGCTGCACGGCGTCTGGAAGTGAAACGGAGGAGTGCGTAATGGATTGGCAGGCAATTCTTTCATCACTTCCCTCGCTCGGCGATGGTCTGATCGCCACGCTGCAACTGTGTATCGTTGCCGCGCTCTGCTCACTGGCATGGGGCGGGCTGATGGCGCTGCTGCTGATGCGCGCTTCGCCGTTCTGGCTGCGCTTGCTCAATCTCTACAGTGGGTTAACGCTGGCATTGCCGCTGCTGGTGGTGATCTATCTGCTCTATTTTGTGCTGCCGGAATACGACATCACGCTGTCATCGCCGGTGGTCGGCGTGCTGGCGCTGACGCTCTATTACGCGCCTTATATCGCGCAGGTGATTCGTGCCGCGATTGAAGCCTTGCCGAAAGGGCAGTGGGAAGCGTGTCGGGTGCTGGGTTTGAGCCGCACGGAGCAGTTGCGCGATGTGGTGCTGCCGCAAACCCTGCCGCAGATGCTGTCGCCGCTGGTGGGGTTGATGATCGGTTTGATCAAAGACTCTGCGCTGCTCTCGATTGTCTCGGTGCAGGAATTTATGTACGCCGCGAAGCAGGCGATTTCGGATACCTACGCACCGCTGGAGATCTACCTCACTGTGGCGGTGTGTTACTGGGTGCTCAACAGTCTGATCGACTGGCTGGCGCGCCGCCTTGAATCTCGCATGACGCGCTATCGTCGCGGCATGCAGCATTAATCAGGAGAATATTATGTCGGCTGAATTTCAGCATCGTGAAGTGATCACCATCCCCGCACGCTACGGTAAAGCGGTGCGTTTGAAAAAAGGCGAAGCGGTGCAGGTGATCAACACCCACGGCACCCAGGTGGTGGATTGCTGGGCTTACAACGCGCACGACGTCAGCGAATATATGTGTATGGAAGCCACGCGCGTGTGGAACCAACGGCTGAACCCCAAAGTCGGTGACAGCTTTATCACCAGCCAGCGCCACCCGATTCTGACTTTAGTGGCGGATACTTCACCCGGCGTGCATGACTCTTTTATGGCCGCATGCGATGCGCGTCGATATGAGCTGCTGGGCTGTACGGAGTATCACCGTAACTGCCACGATAACCTGTTCGAGGGCATGCGCGAATTGGGCGTGGATTTACCGCACGGCAATCTGGCGTCATTGAATATTTTCATGAATATTCAGGTGCAGCCGGATGGCATCACCCTGAAAACCTTGCCGGTAGTGACCAAGCCGGGCGACTACATTGTGCTGCGCGCTGAGATGGATTGCTTTGTGGCGTTTTCTGCGTGTCCGCAGGATATTGTGAGTATTCAGGGGCAGGGCGATAACACCCCGCGCGATGCCGAGTTGCGCATTCTGACCGCAGGTTTCCCGCAGGTGCAGCTGCAAGGGGCGTGGGTGCCCGCGTAATGCTTGTCAGTCAAGCGACTGACGATAACGCCGTCTGGGGCCGCACCGGGGCTGGCGGTCCTCGCGCCGCTACGCGGTGCCTTCACTTCACTCGTCTGCCTTAACGGACCGGTGCCGATGGAACATCCATGTTCCAGCGCCACCTTTCGCCCGCGTCCTGCGGGCTCTCCTGGCATACTCGCTCAGCTCAGCGCTGCGGAATGCCAGCCCCGGTGCGGCCCCAGCCAGCTCATGAGCTTCAGTGCGTGTTGTTAAAAAGGGCACATTGCCTGAGGCTATGACGCCTCTGCTGCCCCCTCAGGGTTATCCGCAGCGCTGAGACTTTTACGTTGGGCCAGGAGCCCCACGCGGGGAGGCGTGGGGCAGTTCGCGGCCGACCATGGATGGTCATCCGCGAACGGTCCGTACGGCACGACGTGGAAGTCGAAGGTACCGCTTTAGCGGCGCGAGGACGGCCCAGAGGGGGCAGTAGTGGCGGCAGAGCCCGCACTGAATTGAATGGCAGCAGCCTGAGTTCCTAACTGACGAGCATTACGCCATTTAGGCGACCTTATTAATGACCGCATAGCTCAGGTGAGAGTGTAAGATCGCACCGAACTCAAGACTTCACCACCCCATCCAGCCACGCCTGAAAGCGCGCATAGGGCACATATAGCGCGACATCTTTGTACAATGTCTTACCCGTCTTGTTGTCATCAATCTGGCTGCTGTAACCGACAATCACACCCGCTAAGGTATCGTCGCTGGCGTTATACACCGCGCCGCCAGACATGCCTTTCACCACGCCCGCATTGGCGGCAACCACCACGCAACTCGGTTTATTCCAGTCATTCGCCAGGGTGGTATTAATCAAATTCTTGCCGCTGGAGGCTACCGGCATGGCAGAGATAAAGCTGTAACCGTAGAGATTCACATTGTCGCCAATATGGCTGTTGCGGAAGGGCGGGGGCAGGTTGGTTTCGCTGTTTTTGTGGTACACCACGGCGATATCGCACTCCGGATGCCAGGCTTTTACCCGGTACATCGAGTATTTCGCCACGTGCGCCGCCGTCAGGCTGTATTCGGGGGTCAGAGGGATGGTGGTGCCCAGCGCACCAATACCCAGCACGGTAGGAATGCCGGTCACGGTCATATCGACGCGTTTAGCCGCTTCTGAGCTGTATTCATAATGCCCAACCGAGCAGCCGCTTAAGCAACTTACTGTCAGTGCGATCAGCCATCGCATAGGTCTTTCCCCCTGCATTTTTGCCACCACATTACCGGGCAATCCATTGGGGTATCGGCAATGCGCGCGCATCCTTTACTGATTGATTTCTCGCCAAAAGCTGAGCCGCTGTGACAGCGATCACATCTGTATCAAGCGTAGCGCGAAAAGTGCGATCTGTCTCAGTGGTCAGGTGAGGTCACTTTTTCACGTGGGGATTATTGCGTTGCAAGCAAAAATGCCTTGCAGCACACAGGCTGGTTGAGCCGCCAAGGCTGTGCTTTAATCGGAATGTGACGCAGTTCAAATATTATTAAGCGTCAGCTGTCACCGTCCTGCATTCGCAGTGCGGCCCGCCTGCATA
Source organism: Pantoea sp. CFCC18177 (assembly GCF_059412425.1). Taxonomy (NCBI): domain Bacteria; kingdom Pseudomonadati; phylum Pseudomonadota; class Gammaproteobacteria; order Enterobacterales; family Erwiniaceae; genus Pantoea; species Pantoea sp. CFCC18177. Next base: position 25,665 of record NZ_JBNBPL010000011.1, on the reverse strand, counting down.
ATTATTTTAGGAGAGAGTGTTATGCCTGTTGCATTACTGGCGCTGGCGCTGAGTGCGTTCGCCATCGGCACCACGGAGTTCGTCATTATGGGATTACTGCCGGAAGTGGCGGGCGATCTGCAGGTGTCGATTCCTTCAGCAGGATGGCTGATCAGCGGGTACGCGCTGGGTGTGGCCATCGGTGCACCGATTATGGCGCTGTTGACCGCCAAACTGCCGCGTAAACGCACGCTAATTCTGCTGATGATCATCTTCATCATCGGTAACGTACTCTGTGCGCTGGCTTACACCTACAACCTGTTAATGCTGGCGCGCGTGGTGACTGCACTCTGCCATGGAGCCTTCTTCGGTATCGGTTCGGTGGTGGCGGCGAGCTTGGTGGCACCCAGCCGTCAGGCCTCTGCGGTGGCGCTGATGTTCACCGGCTTAACCCTGGCAAACGTGCTGGGCGTGCCGCTCGGTACCTGGTTTGGTCAGCTGTTCGGCTGGCGCGCCACCTTCTGGGGCGTCGCGATTATCGGTATCCTCGCCTTTATCGCCTTGATCGTCAGTCTCCCGACCAACAAAGAAGAGAAACCGGTACATCTGGCCAGTGAAGTGAGTGCGCTCGCCAACGGCAAACTGTGGCTTTCATTGCTGATGACGGTGTTCTTCGCGGCTGCGATGTTTGCCCTGTTCAGCTACATTGCGCCCCTGTTGTTGCAGGTGACGGGGATTACCGATCGTGGCGTGAGCTGGACGCTGTTCCTGATTGGTGCGGGCTTAACCGTGGGCAATATTCTGGGCGGTAAACTGGCCGACTGGAAAGTCTCCTTCAGCCTGATCCTGAGCTTTGTGCTGATCGCCGTCTTCTCGCTGCTGTTCAGCTGGACCAGCCATGCACTGTGGCTGGCCGAAATCACCCTGTTCCTGTGGGCGATGGCGACTTTTGCCACCGTGCCAGGTTTGCAGATTAACGTGGTGCGCCACGGTAAAGAGGCACCGAACCTGGTCTCTACCCTGAACATCTCGGCGTTCAACGTCGGGAACGCGCTCGGTGCCTGGGTCGGTGGTGCGGTGATTGATAAAGGTTACGGCCTGACCGCTGTGCCGGTGGCGGCGGCTGCGCTGGCGGTGGTCGGGCTGGTGATCTGCCTGATCACCTTCCGCAAGTCGGGCGGGCAGGGCGAAGCGGTACGCGCTTAAACCAGACGATCGGCAATGCGTTGGGTAAAGGTGGCCACCTGCTGCTGCAGGTGGTCGCAGAAGTGATCAACCAGTGCCGATGCGGGACGATGTTGCGGCCGCACCAGGCTGACGGTGAACGGCACGGCAACGCTGAAGCGTCGCATCACTACCCCGCTGTCGGCGTAATCCAGCGCCGTCAGCGGGTTCACAATCGAAATCCCCACCCCCGCCCGCACCATGGCGCACACCGACGCGGCACTGTGCGTTTCCAGCACTAAACGACGCTCAACCTCTTGCTCATGAAACAGCGAATCCAGTAACTGACGATAGCTGTCACTGCGCGACAGGCTGACGTAATTTTCCCCGTGGAAATCCTGTGGCGTCAGGACGTCACGCTGGCACAACGGATGCTGCGGCGGCAACACGCACACTTCATCGCAGGTCAGCAGCGGCAGACGATCAGTGCCTGCGGGCGCGTGTTGGGTTTCGGTCAGGCCGAGATCGTAGCGTTGCGCCGACAGCCACTCTTCCAGCAGCGGTGACTCCTGCGGAATGATGTTCAAACTCACCTGTGGATAGCGTTGCAGGAAAGGTTGTAACAACGGTGGCAGCAGTGACTGGGAAAACACCGGCAGACAGGCAATCGACAGTTCGCCCTGACGAAACTGGCGCAGCCCTTCCGCCGCATCCATGATGCGGTCCAGTCCATACCACGAACGCTGCACCTCTTCGTACAGCCGTAAGCCTTGTACTGTCGGTTGTAAACGCCCACGCACCCGTTCAAACAGCTGTAAGCCTAGCTGTTGTTCCAGCCTTGCAAGCTCGCGGCTGACCGTGGGCTGCGAGGTATGCAGCAGCGTAGCCGCCTGCGTCAGGTTACCGCTGGTCATCACCGCATGGAAAATTTCGATATGTCGCCAGTTAATTTTTGCCATCAGTTCCTCCGCCCATCCATATCATATTTGTATAGATGTCACTAAAACAGATATTTTTATGAATCGATGTGCTGTGGCTAAATAGTCGCAAAGACACAGGAGAATTGAGATGCCACGTCCACTGAACAACACTGAAACGGCGCTGACTGCCGCCAACTTACTGCCGCTGGCCCAGCGCTATGCAGGTCCCTTCTGGGCTTACGATGCCGCGATTATCCAGCAGCGTATCGCGCAGCTCAGCGCTTTTGACGTGGTGCGTTTTGCGCAGAAAGCCTGCTCCAACATCCATATTCTGCGTTTGATGCGTGCTGCAGGTGTAAAGGTTGATTCAGTTTCGCTGGGTGAAATTGAGCGCGCGCTGGCCGCCGGCTTCCAGCCGGGTGGCGAGGATATCGTCTTCACCGCAGACGTACTGGATGAACCTACGCTGGCACGTATCGCCGAACTGAAAGTGCCGGTCAATGCCGGATCGGTGGATATGCTGCATCAGCTCGGTGCGGTGTCCGCAGGACACAAAGTGTGGCTGCGTATTAATCCGGGCTTCGGTCACGGTCACAGCCAGAAAACCAACACCGGCGGTGAGAACAGCAAGCACGGCATCTGGCACAGCGATCTGCCGCTGGCGCTGGCCGCGATTCAGCAGCACGGCTTGAAATTAGTTGGCCTGCATATGCATATCGGTTCCGGCGTGGATTATGGCCACTTGCAGCAGGTGTGTGACGCGATGGTCGATCAAGTGGTGGCCTTTGGTCAGGACCTGGAAGCAATCTCTGCCGGTGGTGGGTTATCGATTCCGTACCGTTTCGGCGAAGAAGCCATTGATACGCAGCACTATTTCGGTCTGTGGAACGGTGCGCGCGAACGTATTGCGGCGCATTTGGGCCATCCGGTGAAACTGGAAATCGAACCCGGCCGTTTCCTGGTCGCAGAGTCAGGTGTGCTGGTGTCACAGGTGCGTGCGGTGAAAGAGATGGGCAGCCGCCACTTTGTGCTGGTGGATGCGGGCTTCAGCGATTTGATGCGTCCGTCGATGTACGGCAGCTATCACCACATCTCCGTGCTACCAACTGATGGCCGTGCGTTGAGCGATGCGACGGTAGATTCGGTAGTGGCGGGTCCTCTGTGTGAATCGGGTGATGTGTTTACCCAGTTGGAAGGCGGCAAAGTCGAGACACGCGCACTGCCTGCTACCCAGGTGGGAGATTACCTGGTGTTCCACGATACCGGCGCGTACGGTGCATCCATGTCATCTAACTACAACAGCCGCCCGTTGATCCCGGAAGTGCTGTTTGAGAATGGCACGCCACGTGAGATCCGTCGTGCGCAGACCATTCAGGAGCTGCTGGCGCTGGAGCTGATGTGATCAAGATTGTCGCGCTCAGCGAGGTGCCACATCACGCCAGTCACATCACCGACTGGCTGTGGCAGGCGTTTGGCGAAGGGACCTCGCGCGAGTTTTATCACAGCATTGTGCGTAGTAGCCTGAATGGTGCCGACTATCCAGTGACCTTTGTGGCACTGGATGGTGATGTGCCTTTGGGCACGGTTGGGTTCTGGCGCTGCGATTTGATCAGCCGTCAGGATCTTTACCCCTGGGTTGCCGCGCTCTATGTCGATGAACCTGCGCGCGGTCAGGGATTGAGTGAAGCACTGCAGCAGCATGTGATTGATTTTGCCCGCCAGCGCGGGCATGAGAAGTTATGGCTGTGGTCAACCTTTGGCGGCTACTACGAGCGCTTTGGCTGGGATTATCAGTGTGACGCGCTGGAGTTCCCGGACGTGCGGGTGAAGGTGTATTCGCAGGATTTGGCGTAGAGCGGTAGCGGCGCGAGGACGGCCCAGAGGGGGCAGTAGTGGCGGCAGAGCCCGCACAGAGAAGACAGGCCACTTATCAATAAGCAGCCTGAGTCCTTAACTGACGAGCATTACGCAATAAATTGCGCCGCTACGGATTGCACGGCGCTTTTATTTCTTCAACCCGGCCCGCTCACCGAATGTCGTCTCACCAGCGTGGGGCTAAACATATTGGTCACTTCCGGCATTGCCGTGCCGTTGGCTAATGCCAGCGCCAGTTGCGCTGCCTGCTGCGCCATGGTGACAATCGGATAGCGCACCGTGGTCAAACGTGGGCGCACATAGCGTGATACCAGCACATCATCGAAACCAATCAACGACATCTCTTCCGGCACGCGCACGCCGTTGTCACTCAGTACCGCCAACGCGCCTGCCGCCATCGAATCGTTGTAGCAGGCCACGGCGGTAAATTGTTTACCGCGACCTAACAACTCGGTCATTGCCTGCTCACCGCCGACTTCATCCGGTTCTCCCCAGGCCACTAAGCGATCGTTAGACGGCAAACCATGCTCTTTCAGTGCATCGTAATAGCCTTGCAGACGATCTTCAGAGTCCGAAATCGGGTGGGTGGAGCAGATAAAAGCGATCTGTGAGTGGCCTTGTTGAATCAGATGGCGTGTCGCCAGCCAGGCACCGTAACGGTCATCCAGCGCGATACAGCGCGATTCAAAGCCTTTTAATAAACGGTTCAGCAGCACCATGCCCGGCACCTGCTTCATCAGCACTTCTAAATCCGCATCAGGGATTTTCTTGGCGTGCACCACTAAGGCATCACAGCGGTGACGCATCAGCTGTTCAATCGCCTGGCGCTCTTTTTGCTCGTTGTGGTAACCGTTACCAATCAGCAGGAAGTTGCCGGTGGCACCTGCCACTTCATCGACCGCTTTCACCATCGCGCCAAAAAAGGGATCGGAAACGTCACCCACCACCAACCCTAAGGTTTCGGTGGACTGCTGCGCCAGGGCGCGTGCGTTGGCGTTCGGGTGATACTGCAACTGCTCCATTGCCTGGGTCACGGCGAGGCGTGAACTCTCGCTGGCTTTGGGCGAATTATTGATGACACGGGAAACGGTCGCGACCGACACCCCTGCCATGCGGGCAACATCCTTAATGGTAGCCATGCGGTTACTTGCATCCGGGAAAACGTTTACACATGCCACCAGTGTTACGGAAAACAGTACCTGTAGCAACCCGCGAGAATGCCAGCGCTGTCGCAAAAGCGCGGAAATTAAGGGGATTCAGCCAGGCTTTAGCCCGGCCGCACCCTCATGTTATGCTGCCACTATTATTCATACCTGCCTGCCGGACCCAAAACCATGAAATCACGCGTGCCGCACCTGGCGCACTGGGGCGCTTTTACTGCTGTTACCGAAAACGATCGCCTCATTGGCTGCGAACCTTTCTTTGCCGATGCCGATCCTTCACCGATGCTCAACACCATCCCAGAGCTGGTCTATTCGGATAAACGTATTCGCCAGCCGATGGTGCGCCGTTCGTGGCTGAAATCGCGTGAAAACAGTGACCGTACCCTGCGCGGGCGGGAAGACTTTGTGGCGGTGGATTGGGACACCGCGCTGGATCTGGTGGCAGAAGAGAACCGTCGCGTGCGCGATCGCTATGGTGCCTCCGGCATTTTCAACGGCTCTTACGGCTGGTCTTCCGCTGGGCGCGTTAACCACGCCCGTACCCTGATTCGTCGTTTCTATTTCCAGGGCGGCGGTGGGGTTGACCAGCAGGGCAACTACAGCTGGGGTGCCGCGCAGTTCTTCCTGCCCTATGTGATCGGTACATACATGCCGCTCACCGGCCGCGTGACAGACTGGCCTGACGTGGTGGAACACGCCGAAATCTTTATCGCTTTTGGTGGACTGGCGCTGAAAAATGCCCAGGTCGCGTCCGGCGGGGCAGGGCAACACAGCCTGAAACCGGCGCTGGAACAACTGACCGCCAAGGGTACGCCGATTATCAACATCAGCCCGATGCGCGATGACTGCCCAGCCTTCGTTAATGCAGAGTGGATCCCGATTCGGCCTAACACCGACGTGGCGCTGATGCTGGCGCTCGGTTTCGAGATCACCCGTCGCCAGGCGGTGGATGAAAACTTCCTTGCCAGCCACTGCACCGGTTGGTCGCAGCTGCGCGCCTACCTGCTGGGCGAAAGCGATGGCATCGCCAAAACCCCGGAATGGGCCAGCGATATCACCGGCATTCCGGCGGCACGTATTGCGTTGCTGGCGCAGCAGCTGATCGGTAAACGCAGCTTCATTACTTGCTCCTATTCAGTACAGCGCGCCCACCGTGGCGAGCAGCCGTACTGGATGATGATTGCGCTCTCCTCGATGCTCGGTCAGCCGGGTTTGCCAGGCGGCGGTTTCTCCTTTGGTCACGGCTCGATGAACAGCGTCGGCAATCCGCGCCAGGAAGGGCCGGCGCCAATGATGAGCACCGGACCCAATCCGGGCAATCACTCGATTCCGGTGGCGCGTATCAGCGACATGCTACTCAATCCGGGCCAGCCTTACCGCTTCCAGGGTGAGACCTTGCACTATCCGGATATCCATCTGGTGCACTGGGCGGGCGGCAATCCTTTCCACCATCATCAGCAGCTCAACCGTTTAGTCGAAGGCTGGCAGCGTCCGGATACCGTCATCGTGCAGGACATCGTCTGGACGCCAGCGGCGCAAATGGCCGATATCGTGCTGCCCGCCACCACCACGCTGGAGCGCAACGACATTGGCGGTTCATCGCGCGATCGCTTCGTGTTTGCCATGCATCAGACGGTCAAACCTCAGCATCAGGCGCGTAATGACTTTGATATCTTTGCCGATATCGCCGATCGCCTCGGCTATCGCGATGTCTTCACCGAAGGGCGCAATGAGATGCAGTGGATTGAGCACCTGTATCAGCAGTGTGCCGTGGCGCATGCGCGCAAAGATATTCATTTCCCGGAGTTTGGTGAGTTTTGGCAGCGTGGCTTTGTCGAGATCCCGGAAGGCGGCAAACCCTATGTGTTTATGGACGATTTCCGCGCTAACCCGACTCAACACCCGATTCAAACTGCCAGCGGCAAAATTGAGCTGTTCTGCCAGACCATTGCCGACTATCAACTGGATGATTTTGCCGGGCATCCCGAGTGGCGTGAGCCGCAGGAGTGGCTAGGCGCGCCCTTGAGTGAGGAATTCCCGCTGCATATGATCTCCATCCAGCCGTCGGATCGCCTGCACAGCCAGATGGATGCCACCGCCACGGTGCAGGCCAATAAAACCGCCGGACGCGAAACGTTGTTTATGCATCCGCAGGATGCGCGTGCGCGAGATATTGCCGATGGCGATGAGATTGAAGTCACCAATACACGAGGACGCATGCTGGCAGGCGCACGTATTACTGACGGCTTAACCCCTGGTGTGGTGATCATCGCCACCGGTGCCTGGTTCGATCCCGGCTTTGGCCAAGCGTGGCAGCCATGGGATCGCGCAGGCAACCCGAATGTGCTGACGCTGGACATCGGCACCTCGTCATTGACGCAGGGACCTAACGCCATGAGTTGCCTGGTGCAAATCAAAAAACATTTGATGTGAATGGTGCGCTAACAATCTCACTGCTGGTTACATTTTGCGGGTAACTGTTGCGTTTGAGAGATGGTCTCCTCATCAGCCACCTTGCTAAAGTCAGGGTCCCAGAGGTATTGATGGGTGAACATCAAAAAGTTTTCTTGATTACACCGACCTGCGCAGATGCGCAGGTTTTTTTTGCCCGCACGTTTCGCTAACGAACTGAAACACAGTTTTCCTGTTATCACTCTCAAGCTTTCTTTATAACTGCAGATAACAAGCTTAGATTCACCCTTTATCGCAGCGGAATGCTATGCCCCCGATTAAAAAATTTCTGGGAAAAGACCAGATTAAAGCCCCATTTAACCCTTTTCGCTTTCGCCTGATTTGTCTGGGTGTCCTTGGCTGCATGGTGCTGCTGCTGATTTTCGTCGGTGACCTGCAACTGATTAAACATCCGATGCTGGAGCATGAAGCCGACCAGCGCTCGCTGCGTACTGTCACGCTGCCGACGAACCGCGGTACCTTACTGGACCGTGATGGTCAGGCGCTGGCGCTGAGCGTACCCGCGCGCGATATCATTGCCGATCCGATGCGTGTATTAGAAGCCAATCCTGATTTCACCAGCGCCAAATGGGCCTATCTGGCGGCCGCACTCAGCATGCGACCGGAAGAGATCCGTGCACAAATCACCGCCAACCCGAAAAAGCGCTTCCTCTATCTGGGGCGCAAGATTGAGCTGGGTATTGCCAAAGACATCGCTGAACTGCACCTGAAAGGGATCAGCTCGGTGTATAACGACAGTCGCTTCTACCCGATGAGTGAAGCGGCAGCGCCGTTAATCGGCATCGTGGGGGCGGACAGCAATGGTCTGAATGGACTGGAAAAAGGCTTTGATCATGTGTTGCAGGGGGAACCCGGCAAAGAGGTTTATCGTCAGGATGGCGATGGCCATATCATTTCGATGATCGACTACGATCCGCCTAAGCAGCCGCCCACGGTGCAGCTGAGTATCGATAAATTTGACCAGTTCACGCTCTATAGCAAACTGCGCGATGGTGTGCTGTTGAACAAAGCTGACTCGGGTGCGGCGGTGTTGATCAAAATCGATACCGGAGAAATTTTAGGGATGGCGTCATACCCGTCGTTCAACCCTAACAACTACGAAAACGCCACGCCTGCGCAGATGCGCAACACGGCGATCAATGACAGCTATGAACCCGGATCAACGGTGAAACCGCTGGTGGTGCTGGAGGGACTGGAGCGTCATTTGATTCGCCCGGACTCGGTGCTGGATACCTCGCCTTATACGGTCAACGGCCACTTGATTCGTGACGTGGGCCACTGGCCGCGCCTCACAGTGACCGGCATCCTGCAGAAATCGAGTGATACCGGAGCGTCCCATATTGCGTTAGCGATGCCCGCTGATGCGCTGGTCAACACCTATCAGGCATTTGGTTTGGGTAAACCCACTGGATTAGGGCTGACTGGCGAAAGCGTGGGCTATTTCCCGGCGCATCGTCAGCGCTGGGCCGATATCGAACGCGCAACCTTTGCCTTTGGCTACGGATTGCGTGTTACGCCGCTGCAAATCGCACGTGAGTACGCCACGCTGGGCAGTTATGGCATCTATCGTCCGCTCTCGATTACCAAAGTGACGCCACCGGTGGTGGGCACGCAGGTGGCGAATCCGGTAACGGCGGAAATTGTTGTTCACATGATGGAGAGTGACGTGCTGCCCGGCGGTTCAGGATTGCGTGCCAACGTACCGGGCTATCGTCTGGCGACCAAAACCGGTACGGCTGAAAAAATGGGCACCAGCGGCAAATATGATGGCGGCTATGTGAACTACACCGCTGGCGTGGCTCCCGCCAGTCATCCGGAAGTGGCGCTGGTGGTGATCGTGAACCATCCCACTGCGGGTGACCACTTCGGGGGAACCGTGGCGGCACCGATTTTCGGCAATATCATGGGGCCGGTGCTGAAGCACATGAACATCGCACCTGATGCGATTTACAACAAGCCACCTTCGGATAAATCTTAGTAAAATCAGGATGTAACTGCACAGTCGTGCTTTTCACACCTCGTTGCATTTCGCCGAACTCGGTTGCGATTTGCGGCTGTTCTCTTTCACTGCTTTCGGCGACGATGAAAGTCCCAGAGGTATTGATGGGTGTGATGAGCGGCTGCTGCGGCAGCGATACCTGTCTTCAGGTATTCACCCTGTTCTGTTGCACCGACCCACGCAGATGCGTGGGTTTTTTTTGTCTAAAATTTACCGGCGAGCGAACTCGCTCACACCTCTTGTCTGAGTCTTAACACTTCCCCAGCAACATAAAAATATCTCGCCGTGTAACCTATATTCAACGCACCGCGATGCCGCATTCCATTTCGGTTCGCCAGCCCTGGGCCGTGTTGGTAGCACGGTGCTGGGGCGTATTAATTTGTTATTCGTTGAGGACATCAGTGATGCCAAAAACCAAAGACTGCACCCCGAAAGGGGAAGGCCGCTCCTCGGCGTTTCAGTTACGTATTCATCCTGAGTTGCACGAGCAACTGCGCGAAGTCACCGAAGATGACAACATCACCCTGTCATGCTGGCTGAAAGATCTGGCCCGGCGGGAATTGCGCCGTAGAGGGATTGAGCCGAAAGGTTAGCGGCGAGATTTATCACTTGAATGTAGCGGCGCGATTTATCGCGCGTTGTTCACCCAAGAGACGCGCCATTCATTGCGCCGCTACCCTTCCGCAATCATCATCAAAAACCCGCAAAAAGCTAAATTCCACAGCCATTTAAGGCACGAAAGGTTTACCATTTTCCTTTGGAAAATATATTTTACGCAACCTTAACAACCCCGCTCGCTTCCGCTCCCTACAATGCCATTTTGAGTCATTACATTCGTGACTATTTCCCTCCTATCGTTAGAGAAAAACTATGCGCCTGAAACTTCTTTCTGCCAGCGTGGTGTTTTTACTGGCAGCCTGCGACCAGGGCGGAGCTAAGCCCGCTGCAACGGCCACTCCCCAAGTGGGGGTGATCACCTTGAAATCTGAGCCTGTCACTTTAGTCACCCAGTTACCTGGCCGTACCACCGCCGTGCGAACCGCACAGGTGCGTCCTCAGGTCAGTGGTGTCATCCAAAAAATTCTTTTCACTGAAGGTGGAGAAGTGAAAGAGGGGCAGCCGCTGTATCAGATCGATCCGGCCACCTATAAAGCCACCTACGACAAAGCGATGGCGACCTGGCAAAACGATGCCATGGTGGCGAAGCGCTATCAGCCATTGGCGGCTGCCCATGCGATAAGTCAGCAAACCTACGATGATGCGGTAGCGGCAGAGCGCGAAGCCAAGGCCGATGTCGAAACCGCCAAAGTGAACCTCGACTACACGCTGGTGAAAGCGCCGATTTCGGGCCATATCAGCCGTTCGATTTACACCGCCGGTGCGCTGGTAACCAGTGGGCAGAGTGACTACCTTGCCACCATCACCCAGCTCAACCCGATGTATGTGGATGTCAGTGAGTCGGCCACCGATCTGTTGCGTATGCGCCGGGCGCTGGCCGAAGGCAAGATTGCTAAAGTGGATGACAACACCGCTGCGGTTCGTCTGTCGCTGGAAGATAACAGCCAATACGATCAGCAGGGCAAACTGGCGTTCTCCGAAGTGAACGTCGATACCACCACCGGCACTGTCGTGCTGCGTGCCGTGTTCCCGAATCCACAAAACGAATTGCTGCCGGGCATGTACGTTCACGCCAGCTTCCCACAGGGCATCCAGCAGCAGGGCATTTTACTGCCGCCGGAATCGCTGATGCATGACAGCAAAGGCCAGCCCTATGTCTACGTGGTGAAAAGCGATAACACCATCGACCAGCGCACCATCCAGACCGGTGAAATGGTCAAGGGTGAATGGCTGGTGACGGGCGGCCTGAAGGAAGGTGAAAATGTGGTGGTGAACAACTTACAGGGTGTGCGTAGCGGAGTGAAAGTCACCACTACCGCCGCGAACACCAATGACACCCCGCCAGCCAATGCCGTTAGTCTCTCGATGACTGACGCTGCGGCACAATAAGGGGGCGTCATGTCTAAGTTTTTCATTGAACGCCCAATATTCGCGTGGGTCATCGCGATTATTGTGATGCTGGTGGGTGCTATTGCGGCCATCAGCCTGCCCGTTAACCAGTATCCCAATATCTCGCCGCCAGCGGTGTCGATCTCCGTGACCTATCCAGGCGCGAGCGCCGAAACCACGCAAAATACCGTGGTGCAGGTCATCGAGCAGCAGTTAAACGGTCTGGATGGCCTGCGTTATCTGGAGTCGAGCAGCGCCTCGGACGGCAGTGCGCAGATCATTGCCACCTTTAACCAGGGGATTAACCCGGATATCGCGCAGGTGCAGGTGCAGGACCGCGTCTCACTGGCGGAATCACAGTTGCCCAGCACGGTAACCGATCAGGGTATCCGTATCCGTAAATACCAGAAAAACTTCATGATGGTTATCGGGCTGATCTCCAAAGATGGCAAGCTAACCAACGGCGATTTGGCCGACATGCTGGTATCGAAACTGGAAGACCCGATCTCGCGTACGCCTGGCGTCGGTGACTTCATGGTGCTCGGCTCGGAATACGCCATGCGTATCTGGCTCGATCCGGCCAAGTTGTATAAATACAACCTGATGCCGAGCGATGTCTCGACGGCGATTGATAATCAGAACGTGCAGGTCTCCTCCGGTTCACTCGGCGGTTTGCCAACCATTCAGGGCGCGAAAAGCCAGGCGACGATTCTCGGTAAAACCCGTTTCACCACGGTGAAACAGTTCGAGAACGTGCTGTTGAAGGTCAATACCGATGGTTCACAGGTGCGTCTGAAAGATGTCGCCAGCGTAGCGCTCGGGCCGCAGACCTACGGCATTGATGCCACCATGAACGGCAAACCGGCTGCGGGTATCGCCTTGCGTCTCGCCACCGGGGCGAATGAACTGGATACCGCGAAAGCGGTGCGCCAGACCATTGCCGATCTGAAAGATGCCCTGCCGGATAACGTTGAAATTCAGTATCCGTACGACACTTCCCCAGTGGTCAGTGCTTCGATTGAAGAAGTGGTGAAAACGCTGATCGAAGCGGTCATCCTGGTGTTCTTCGTGATGCTGATCTTCCTGCAGAACCTGCGTGCCACGCTGATCACCACCTTGGTGGTTCCGGTGGTGCTGCTGGGGACTTTTGGCGTGCTGGCGGCATTCGGCTACAGCATCAACACCCTGACGATGTTCGGGATGGTGCTGGCGATAGGCTTGCTGGTGGATGATGCCATCGTGGTGGTGGAAAACGTCGAGCGTGTGATGCATGAAGAGCATCTCGACCCGAAAACCGCCACCATCAAATCGATGCAGCAGATTCAGGGCGCGCTCTTTGGTATTGCACTGGTGCTGTCAGCGGTGTTGCTGCCGATGGCGTTCTTCTCCGGCTCTACCGGGGTGATCTACCGCCAGTTTTCTATCACCATTGTGTCGGCGATGGCGCTGTCGGTGATCATGGCCTTGATCTTCACCCCTGCGCTCTGCGCCACATTGCTGAAAGCCAGCTCGGCCGAGCATAAAACCACTGGCTTTGCGGGCTGGTTCAACCGCAAGTTTGATAGTGGCGCGATGCACTACACGCGCGGCGTCAGCAAGGTGATTTCCCGTCGCGGCCTGTTCCTGGTGATCTACCTGGTGATCGTCGGCGTGACGGGCTTTTTGTTCACCCGCGTCCCCACCACCTTCCTGCCCGGCGAAGATCAGGGGCTGATGATGGTGCAGATGACGCTGCCGGTGAACGCCTCATCACAGCGTACTCAGCAGGTCATCAACGACCTGAATGATTATCTGCAGAAGAACGAAGCCTCAGTGGTCACCACCACCTTTGGTGTGGCGGGCTTTAACTTTGCCGGTCGCGGCCAAAGTAACGCCATGGCCTTTGTGCGTCTGAAAGACTGGAGCGATCGTACCCACAGCGGGCAAAGCGTGCAGGATTTGGCGAATCGGGTGATGGCGCACTTTGCCAACTACAAGAACGCCAAAATCTTCGCCATGGTGCCGCCTGCGGTGATGGAGTTGGGTAACGCCACTGGTTTCGATCTCTATCTGCAGGATACCGGCGCGCATACCCATCAGCAGATGATGGATGCCACCCACCAGTTGGTGGATCTGGCCAACAAAGATCCGCATCTGACGCAGGTGCGCATGAATGGTCTGGAAGATGAGCCGCAGTATCAACTGGAGATAAATGACGAGCGCGCCAGTGCGCTTGGCCTCAGCATGACTGACATCAACAACACGCTCTCCGTGGCATGGGGATCGAGTTATATCGATCAGTTCATGTACGGCGGCCGTGTGAAAGAGGTCTATCTGATGGGTAAAGCGGACTCACGCGTGACGCCATCCGATCTCAACAAGTGGTACTTCCGCAATAGCAGCGGCACCATGGTGCCATTCTCAGCCTTTGCCTCAGGCAAATGGGTGTATGGCTCGCCGCACTTTGAACGCTTTAACGGCTTAACCTCGGAAGAGATCCTTGGATCCCCTGCACCTGGCCAGAGTACCGGCGAAGCGATGAAGGCGGTTGAGCAGTTAGCGAAACAGCTGCCAAAAGGCTTCCGCGTGCAGTGGTACGGCATCTCTTATGAGGAGCAGGCCTCCGGTAACCAGACCACCCAGCTGTACATCATTTCGATTTTGGTGGTGTTCCTGTGTCTGGCGGCATTGTACGAGAGCTGGTCGATTCCGTTCTCGGTGATTATGGTGGTGCCGCTGGGCATCCTCGGCACCATCAGTGCGGTGCTGCTGCGAGGTTTGCAGAACGATGTGTTCTTCCAGGTGGGGCTGCTCACCACGGTGGGGCTGGCGGCGAAAAACGCCATCCTGATCGTCGAGTTCGCTAAAGAGCTGCACGAACGTGAAGGTAAAACGCTGGTCGAAGCGGCGGTGGAAGCGGCCAGGCTGCGTATCCGTCCGATTATCATGACCTCGATGGCGTTTATTCTCGGCGTGTTGCCGCTGACTATTTCCAACGGGGCAGGGGCGGGTAGCCAGCACTCGATTGGTACGGCGGTAGCGGGCGGGATGATCACCGCGACCTTCCTCGCCATCTTCTTTGTACCCATGTTCTATGTGGTGGTGTCGCAGTTCTTCTCCCGTAAGAAAAAAGCATCCGCAGAGGTGACAACTCATGAATCTTAATTCTTTCCGAATGGCGCTGTTACCGCTGGCGATGATGCTGGCGGGTTGTACGCTGGCTCCGCACTACCAGCGTCCGGCGATGCCAGCCGAGACCGTGGGACATTACGATCAGCCCACGGCGGTAGGCAACGTGGCCGATTTGCCGTGGCAGAACTTCTTCACCGATGCCACGCTGCGTAACCTGATTCAGCTGTCACTCGATAACAACCGCGACCTGCGCGTCGCGGCGTTGAATGTGCAGGAAGCACAACAGAGCGTCACGGTGCAGCGCGCCGCGTTGATGCCATCCATCGATGCCACGGCGAGCCAGACCTCGGCGCATGAACCTGGCAACCTCTACAACACCAAGACCACGGGTCCGGTGACCTATCATGAGCTGAATGCTGGGCTTGGGGTGACATCCTGGGAGCTGGACTTCTTCGGCCGTCTGCAAAGCTTGCGCGATCAGGCGCAAGAGCAGTATCTCTCCACCGCCGCCACCGAGCGCGCCACGCGCATCACGCTGATCTCCGAGGTGGCGACGGCCTGGTTGACGCTGGGCTCTGATAACGATCTGCTGCATTTGGCGCAAAACACCGCCAAAAGTCAGCAGGAGTCGTATCGCCTGACGAAACTCAGTTACGACGGCGGCGCCAGCAGCGATCAGGATCTGGCACAGGCAGAGAGTACGGTACGCGCCGCACAAGCAGACGTCGCCAGCTATACGCGCCAGGTGCGTCAGGATGTGGATGCGCTGCGCCTGCTGGTGGGCACCGATTTGCCACCGACACTGCTGTCGCACGCCACGCTGGATGCCAACTGGCAGTTCCCGGCCACGCCGGCTGGATTACCGTCGGATCTGTTAACGCGTCGTCCTGACATCATGGCGGCTGAACACACGCTGAAAGCGGCGAATGCCAACATTGGCGCTGCGCGCGCAGCGTTCTTCCCAAGCATCACGCTCACCGCATCGGGAGGATCGACCAGCAGCTCACTCGGCAATTTACTCAGTGGCGGCACAGGTGCCTGGTCATTCGTACCATCGATAAATCTGCCGATTTTTGACGGCGGCAAAAACGAGGCTAACCTCAATATCGCGCATATTGAGAAACGCATTGAAATTGCTGATTACGAGAAAGCGATCCAGACCGCGTTCAAAGAGGTGAATGATGCGCTGGCCGGGCAGGACACCTGGCAGGATCAGATGACGGCCCTGCAACAGGAAGTCGGCGCGAACCAGCGTGATTACGACTATTCCGAATTGCGCTTTAAGCAAGGCGTAGACAATTATCTCAATGTATTAGTGGCCCAACGATCGCTTTACAGTTCGCAACAGTCGCTGATTAGCGCGCATCTGGGTCAGTTGAGCCAGAAAATCACCTTGTATAAAGCACTGGGAGGCGGCTGGAAAGCCTGAGAGTCTTAACATTACCCTTACGGTTTCTCCATGGAAATTCCATGGCACTTCAGTCGATAATACAAGCAGTGATGATTTTCCTTTGAAATAATCCCCTGACTTAACAGGGGATTTTCCTTTTTCCTGTTTATCTGAAGAGTCCGATGACAATTAACTCCCCTCGCAAATCGCGTTTTCGCTGGCTTAAATGGCTGCTTATTTTGATTGTGCTTTTGATTGTCGCGGGCGTGATCTGGCGCGTAGTGGGCGGGCGAGGGGGCATGCCACCGGGAGGCATGCCGCCGGGCGGTGCGCCGGGTGGTAAACATGGTGGTCATCGCGGCGGTGCCGGTGGACCGCCGGGCATGGCAATGATGGGCGGCGCCACCCTGGTGCACAGTGGCGTGGCGAGCACTGCTGATGTGCCGGTCTATCTCAATGCGCTCGGTACAGTGATCCCCAATGCCAGCGTCACCGTGACCAGCCGCGTGGCCGGTCAACTGGAGAAAGTGTTCTTTACTGAAGGCCAGAAGGTTGCCGCTGGACAACTGTTGGCGCAGATCGATCCGCGTAGCTATCAGGCCACGCTGGCGCAGTATCAGGGCGATCTCAATCAAAATCAGGCGCTGCTGAAAAGCGCGGAACTGACGCTGGCGCGCTACAAAAAGCTGGCCGCGCAGGACTCCTTGTCGCGCCAGGATCTCGACACGCAAACCGCGACTGTCGGCCAGTACAAAGGGGCGGTGGCGGCGGACCAGGCGCAGATCGCCAGCGCTAAGCTGGATATCGAATATGCACGTATCACTTCTCCGGTCAGCGGTCGCGTCGGTCTGCGTCTGGTCGATCCGGGCAATATGGTGCAAACCACCGATACCACTGGCATTGTGGTGGTGACTCAGATGCAGCCTGCCGCCGTGACCTTTAGCGTGCCGCAAAGCAATATCCCTCAGCTGACTAAAGCCCTGCACAACGGTCAGAGTCTGCCCGCTGTCGCCTTTGACCAAGACAACAGCACTCAACTGGCAGAGGGAGCGGTGCAGTTTATCAGCAACCAAATTGATACCAGCACCGGCACCATTGAGCTGAAAGCGTCATTCCCTAACGAGGATGAGTCGCTGTTTGCTAACCAGTTCGTCAACCTGCGCCTGCAAACCAACGTGCTGAAAAATGCCACGGTGATCCCGGCTCAGGCGCTGCAACTCAGCAGCGATGGCAGCTTTGTGTTTGTGATTGGCAAAGACAACACCGTGACACGCAAAGCGGTCACCACCGGTCCTGCGTTTGGCGAAGACCAGCAGGCGATCCTTAAAGGCGTAGAGCCGGGCGATCGTCTGGTGACGGAGGGCATCGATCGTCTGACCAACGGCAGTAAAGTCTCTCTGGCCGATGACAGCAAAACTGCCGCAGCGGCCAAAAAATGAATCCGTCTCGTCTCTTTATTCAGCGTCCCGTTGCTACCATTTTGCTGATGGTTGGCGTGCTGATCTCCGGGATCTTTGCCTACAAATTCCTCTCCACCTCGGCGCTGCCGCAGGTGGATTACCCGACGATTCAGGTCACCACGCTCTATCCTGGTGCCAGCCCCGATGTGATGGCGTCTTCGGTGACATCACCGCTGGAGCGCCAACTTGGTCAGATGGCCGGGTTAAGCCAGATGACCTCCACCAGCTCGGGTGGCTCATCGATCATCACCCTTAAGTTCAGCCTCGATTTGTCGCTGGACGTCGCCGAGCAGGAAGTACAGGCGGCGATCAATGCCGCCAATAACCTGCTGCCGAGTGACTTGCCGAATCCGCCGACCTACAAGAAGGTCAACCCGGCGGACACGGCAGTGATCACGCTGGCGGCCAGTTCCGACAATCTGCCGCTGACGCAGGTGCAGGATCTGGTCAATACCCGCGTGGCGCTCAAGCTGTCGCAAATTAACGGCGTGGGCATGGTGACGCTGGCGGGTGGACATCAACCGGCGATTCGTGTGCAGATGGACCCCAAAGCGCTGGCAGCACACAACCTGACGCTGGAAGACGTCAACACCTTGATCAGCAATAGCAACGTCAACGGCTCGAAAGGTGGCTTTGATGGTAAATACCATTCGGTCACCATTGATGCTAACGATCAGCTGCGCACCGCCGACGAGTACGGCAATCTGATCATCACTTATCAGAACGGTGCCGCACTGCGCCTGAAAGATATCGCCCATATCGAACAGGGCCCGGAAAACACCTTCCAGTCTGCATGGGCGAACAACAGCCCGGCGATTGTCATCAGCGTACAGCGTCAGCCTGGTGCCAACGTGATTCAGGTGGTGGATGCCATCAAAGCACAACTGCCAACCTTGCAGGCGGCACTGCCCGATGGCGTGAAGATGACGATTTTGTCGGACCGCACCCAAACCATTCGCGCCTCGATCAGTGACGTGCAGTTTGAGCTGATGCTGTCGGTGGCGCTGGTGGTGATGGTGACCTTCCTGTTCCTGCGTAACGTGGCGGCGACGCTAATCCCCAGCGTGGCGGTGCCGCTGTCGCTGATTGGAACTTTCGGCGTAATGTATCTGGCCGATTTCAGCCTGAATAACCTGTCACTGATGGCCCTGACCATCGCCACCGGCTTTGTTATCGACGATGCCATCGTGGTGGTGGAAAACATCTCGCGGCGGCTGGAAGAGGGCGAAACGCCGATGCAGGCGGCGCTAAAAGGCTCCCAGCAGATTGGCTTTACTATCATATCCCTGACGTTCTCGCTGATTGCCGTACTGATCCCGCTGCTGTTTATGGGCGATGTGGTCGGGCGCTTATTCCGTGAGTTTGCCATTACCCTGGCGGTATCGATTTTGGTGTCGATGGTGGTGTCACTGACGCTGACGCCGATGCTGTGTGCCTATCTGTTGCAGCACATCCCGGAAGAGAAGCAGTCACGCTTCTCACGTAAGGGCGGGGAGGTGTTCGATAAGCTGGTGCGCGGTTACGATCGCCTGCTCACGGTGGTGTTGAACCACCAAAAGCTGACGCTGCTGGTAGCGCTGGCGACCTTTGCACTGACGGCGCTGCTGTATATCGCCATCCCGAAAGGCTTCTTCCCGACGCAGGATACCGGCCTGATTCAGGGCGTGACCGTGGCGTCGCAGGATGTCTCGTTCAGCGAGATGTCTAAGCGCCAGCAAGCGCTGGCGAAAGTGATTTTGCAGAATCCATCCGTGGACAGCTTGTCCTCGACCATTGGTATCGACGGTAGTAATACCAGCCTCAACAGCGGGCGCATCCAGATCAACCTTAAGTCGTTTGATCAGCGTGATGATAAAGCCGATGTGGTGATCAAGCAGCTACAGCAGGCAGCAGAGCAGGTTGCAGGTATTCAGCTTTATCTGCAACCGGCACAGGATTTGACGGTGAACGATCAGGTCACCCCGAGTCAGTATCAGTTTACCCTCGATGATGCCGACAGTGAAAATCTGGTGAGCTGGACGCCGAAGATAATCGCCGCCTTGCAGAAGCGCCCGGAATTTAACGGTGTGGTCAGCAACCTGCAAGACCAGGGCCGTGTGGCCTATGTGGAACTCAATCGCGACAAGGCTGCACGCTACGGTATTACGGCATCAGACGTGGATACCGCACTTTACAACAGCTTCGGTCAGCGTCTGGTCTCTACCATCTTTACCCAGGCGAACCAGTATCGCGTGGTGCTGGAAGTGGCACCGCAGTATCAGCAGTCACCGGCCTCGTTTGATGATGTGTATTTGCCAGTGACCAGCAATTCATCAACCAGCAGCACCACCAGCAGTTCGTCGAGCAGCAGCTCATCCTCTTCATCGGATAGCAGTACCACGTCGGACACCACCACAACGGGCATGGTGAAACTCACCTCGATCGCCACCATCCACGAACGCACCGGATCGCTGATGCATATGCGCCTGAATCAGTTCCCGGCGGTGATGGTGTCATTCAATCTCAACAAAGGTTACTCGCTGGAAGATGGTCAGAAAGCCATTGCCGAGGTGACGCAGCAGCTCAATTTGCCATCCAGTATTACGCTGCGCTACCAGGGGGAAACCTCGGCGTTCCAGAGCGCGACGGGCAATACCCTGTGGCTGATTCTGGCGGCGTTGATCACCATGTATGTGGTGTTGGGCATCCTGTATGAGAGCTTTATTCATCCGGTGACGATTCTTTCCACGCTGCCTTCAGCGGCGGTGGGGGCGCTGCTCACGCTGTTGCTGGCGGGTAGCGAATTCAGCCTGATTGCGTTAATCGGGGTGATCCTGCTGATCGGTATCGTGAAAAAGAACGCGATTATGATGATCGACTTCGCGCTGGAGGCCGAAAACAAACAGGGCATGAGCGCGCGTGATGCGATTCATCAGGCCTGTTTACTGCGTTTCCGTCCGATTCTGATGACCACCATGGCGGCATTATTAGGTGCGCTGCCATTGATGCTGGCGTCGGGTTCCGGTGCCGAGTTGCGTCAGCCGCTGGGCCTGGTGATTGTCGGCGGGCTGATTGTCAGCCAGGTGCTGACGCTGTTCTCTACGCCGGTGATCTACCTGTGGTTTGATGGTATTGCGCAGCGTGGCAAGCGTTATATGCAACGCAAGCAGCAGCAGGTGCGAGACGAGCAATGAATTTAACCCGGTTGTTTATCTTCCGCCCGGTCGCCACGCTGCTGCTGACACTGGCGATCATGCTGCTCGGCGCATTGGGCTATCGGCTGCTGCCGGTGGCGCCGCTGCCGCAGGTGGATTTCCCCACCATCATGGTCAGCGCCAGTTTAGCGGGTGCCAGCCCGGAAACCATGGCGGCCACGGTCGCCACCCCGCTGGAACGTTCGCTGGGGCAGATTGCCGGCGTCACGGAGATGACCTCAAGCAGTTCGCAGGGCTCCACCACGGTGATTTTGCAGTTTGACCTCGACCGCGATATTAATGGCGCGGCGCGCGATGTGCAGGCGGCGATCAATGCCGCACGCAGCCTGCTGCCGAGTTCGATGGAATCACTGCCGACCTACCGCAAAGCCAACCCGTCCGATGCGCCGATTGTGATGCTGGCGCTGACGTCGGCCACGCGCACGCCGGGTGAACTCTACGACCTCGCCGAAAGTAAAATCGAGCAGGCGATGGGGCAGGTCAAAGGCGTGGGTGAAGTGTCGCTGATGGGCAGTGCCTTGCCAGCGGTGCGCATCGATCTGCAACCGCTCAAGCTGACGCAATACGGTATCTCGCTGGATACGGTGCGCGAAGCGATTGCCAATAGCACCACCAATAAGCCCAAGGGCATTCTGCAAGGCAGCAGTCAGTCATGGGTGGTGGACAGCAATGGTCAGTTAGACAAAGCGGCACAGTATCAGAACCTGATCGTCAGCTATAAAGATGGCAAAGCGGTGCGTTTGCATGATGTCGCCACCGTGTACGATTCGGTCGAGGATCAGTATCAGGCGGGCTTCCTTAACTCAATGCCGTCGGTGATGGTGGGGATTAAGCGCCAGGCCGGTGCCAATATGCTCGACACCATTGATGCCATCAAAGCGCAGTTACCGGCGCTGGAGAAGGATCTGCCGGCCGATACCCAACTGAAAGTGGTGGTGGACCGCTCGCCCACGGTACGTGAATCCCTTTACGACACCGAAGAGACTTTGCTGATTGCCATGCTGCTGGTGATCGCCGTGGTGTTCGTGTTCCTGCGCAACGTGCAGGCGGTGGTGATCCCGGCGCTGGCGTTGCCGGTGTCGTTAATCGGCACCTGCGCCTTTATGTATCTGCTGGGCTATAGCCTCGATAACCTGTCATTGATGGCGCTGATTATTGCCACCGGCTTTGTGGTGGATGACGCCATCGTGGTGCTGGAGAACATTACCCGCCATATCGAAGAGGGCTTGAGTCCACTGCGCGCGGCGCTGAAGGGCGCGCAGGAGGTGAGTTTCACCGTGCTCTCCATGACCATGTCATTAGTGGCGGTGTTTATTCCGATCTTGCTGATGGGCAGTATTGTTGGGCGGTTGTTCCGCGAATTTGCCGTGACGCTGACCATCTCGCTGCTGATCTCGATGTTCGTCTCGCTCAGCCTGACGCCGATGCTGTGTGCGCGTCTGCTGAAGCCCAAACCGAAAGTGAGTAAACGCCCGCACCCGCTCTACCAGTTTATCGAAAACCAGTTGAACGGATTACTGGCGGCCTATTCGCGTGGTCTGGCGTGGGTGATGGCACACCAGAAAATCACCATGTTCAGCCTGGTGCTGACGGTGTTGCTCAATCTGTTCCTGTTCTCTGTGGTGCAGAAAGGCTTCTTCCCCAATCAGGATACCGGCCTACTGATGGGTGCACTGCGCGCCGACCAGAACATCTCGTTCCAGGCGATGAAGCCGAAGATGCTGGAGTTCACCAAAATCATCCAGTCCGATCCGGCGGTCGAGAGTGTGATGTCGTCGATGGGCAGCGGTATGTTTGGCTCGCGCAACAGCGCCAACTTCTTTGTGCGCCTGAAAGATTTCAGCGACCGTGATGCCACCGCCACCGAAGTGGCTAACCGCCTGAGTATGAATACCAGTCATATTGCCGGTGCGCAGATGTTCCTGATGGCCGCGCAAGATTTGCATATCGGTGGACGCAGCGCCAACGCCACCTATCAATACAGCTTGCAGGCGGACGATCTGGATGTGCTGCGTGAGTGGACGCCTAAAGTGCAGGCGGCGCTGGCGGCGATCCCACAACTCAACAGTGTGGATTCCGACTCACAAACCGGTGGGCAGGAAGTGGTGATCAATATCGATCGCGACCGCGCCAACCGTCTGGGGGTGAATGTGCAGATGCTGGATACCATGCTCAATAACGCCTTTAGCCAGCGCCAGGTGGCCACGCTCTATCACACGCTGAATCAGTATCACGTGGTGATGTCGTTGCAGAGCAGCTACACCCGCGATCCGGAGATACTCAAAGAGCTTTACGTGATCAATGACAGCGGCGATCGTGTGCCGCTCTCCGCGTTTGCCAGCTTTGTGGGCGGTAATGCACCGCTGTCGGTGGCGCATCAGGGCCAGTCGGCGACCAGCACGGTGGCGTTTAACCTCAACGATGGCGTGTCACTGGAGCAGGCGCAGGCACTGATCAAACAGGCGATGGCGCAACTCGGTCTGCCATCCACCATTCAGGCTGGCTTCGCGGGTACGGCGGCGGCCTTCGCCCAGCTCACCGCCACCATGCCTTGGCTGATTCTGGCGGCGCTGGCAGCGGTGTATATCGTGCTGGGCGTGCTATATGAGAGCTATATCCACCCGATTACCATTCTCTCGACGCTGCCGTCGGCGGGGGTGGGCGCACTGCTGCTGCTGTTGCTCACCAACACCCAACTGACGGTGATCGCGCTGATTGGCATTATTCTGCTGATCGGTATCGTGAAGAAGAACGCCATCATGATGATCGACTTTGCGATCCACGCTGAGCGCACTAAAGGCATGTCGCCGCAGCAGGCGATCACTCAGGCCTGTTTAATGCGCTTCCGCCCGATTATGATGACCACGCTGGCCGCTTTTTTTGGTGCCTTGCCATTGGCGTTGGGTAGCGGCGGCGATGCCGATTTACGCAGCCCGCTCGGGCTGGCGATTGCCGGCGGTTTGGCGTTGAGCCAGCTGCTGACGCTGTTTACTACGCCAGTGGTTTATCTCTGGCTTGATCGTTTAAGCCGTGCCACCAAACGTCAGTGGCAGCGGATGCGCCATGTGGAATCCTGATAGATGAAAATGTCTCTAAAATTGACGCCAATCGTGATGGCGCTGCTGTTGGCGGGTTGTGCTGTTGGCCCTGATTATCAACGCCCCACGATGGCGATGCCAACCCACTTTAAAGAGGCCAAAGGCTGGCAGCAGGCCACGCCGCAGGATGCGCAAAGCAAGGGGGAATGGTGGCTGGTGTATCACGACGATACCCTTAGCAGTCTGCTGAGCCAGGTGAGCATCTCCAACCAAAACGTGGCCAGCTATGCGGCACAGTACCGTGAAGCCCAGGCGCTGACGTCGCAGTCACGCGCCGCGCTGTTCCCTTCGGTGAGTTACGATGCCAGCAGCACACGCAGCGGCAGCCGTTCCAGCGCCACCGGGCAGCGCAGCGTCAGCAACGCGCACGCCGCCGATCTCAGCGCCAGCTGGGAACTGGATTTGTGGGGCAAGCTGCGCCGTACGCTGGAAGAGAACAAAGCCAGCGCCCAAGCGAGTAAGGCCGAGCTGGCGAATATCACGCTCAGTGCCCAATCGGAGCTGGCGCAGGACTACTTCCAGCTGCGTATTCTCGACGAAAAAATTGCCTTGTATCAGCGCAGCATCGACGCCTACCAGCGTTATCTGACGGTGATTCAGAATAAGTATTCAGCGGGCAGTGAATCACGTGCCACGCTGGCACAGGCGCAGATGCAGTTGGAAAGCGCGCGTGCCACGGCGCAGGATTATCAGTGGCAGCGCGCGCAGTCAGAGCACGCCATTGCGCTGCTGCTGGGGCGTGCGCCTGCTGATTTCTCCCTGCCGGTGGCGAAGCTGAACGCCACGCTGCCCGCCATTCCCAACAGCCTGCCTTCGGCATTACTACAGCGTCGGCCGGATATCGCCTATGCCGAGCGTAACGTTGCCGCCGCCAATGCCGCAGTCGGCGTAGCGATTGCCGGTTACTACCCGGACCTGACGTTAAGCGCCAGCGGCGGCGTCAGTTCGTCGGCGATCAACAGCCTGTTCTCGCTGCCGAATCGCGTCTGGTCGTTAGGGCCAGAGCTGAGTGGCACGCTGCTGGACTTCGGGGCTACTTCCGCCAAAGTGGAGCAGGCGCGCGCCGCCTATGACGCCAGCGTGGCGGATTACCGCCAGTCGGTGCTCACCGCGATGGGTGAAGTGGAAGATTATCTGGTGCAGCTGAATACGCTGCAGGGCGAGATCGCGTCGCAGCAGTTAGCCACCACAGCCGCGCAAGAGTCGGCGCGGGTCACGCGCAATCAGTATGATGCCGGGATGATTGATTATCTCGACGTCGCGACCACCGAAAACAGCAGCCTGACCGAGCAGCAGAGCCTGTTATCGTTGCAGAGCACGCAGTGGGTGAGCAGCGTGGAGCTGATTGCCGCGCTGGGCGGCGGCTGGCAGGGGTAATTTTTTTAGAACGGCGTAATCATTCGGTAGGTCGCTATCAATGGCGTCATGCTTGTCTGTTAAGGACTGACGATAACGCCATCAATGGCGTCATGCTTGTCTGTTAAGGACTGACGATAACGCCGTCTGGGGCCGCACCGGGGCCGGCGGTCCTCGCGCCGCTACGCGGTACCTTCACTTCACTCGTCTGCCTTACGGACCGGTGCCGATGGAACATCCATGTTCCAGCGCCACCTTTCGCCCGCGTCCTGCGGGCTCTCCTGGCATACTCGCTCAGCTCAGCGCTGCGGAATGCCAGCCCCGGTGCGCCCCAGCCAGCTCATCAGCTTCAATGCGCGTTGTCAAAAAGGGCACATTGTCTGAGGCCATGACGCCTCTGCTGCCCCCTCAGGGTTATCCGCAGCGCTGAGACTTTTACGTTGGGCCAGGAGCCCCACGCGGGGAGGCGTGGGGCAG